>JASLXP010000860.1 GCA_030740295.1 Planctomycetota bacterium | reverse complement strand
AGATCTTGCTCCTTATCAGGTGTAGACAGGACTGAGGACGTTTATCGGTGAAGTTGGAATCGCCACGCTCACGAGAGTCGACAGAGAGAAAAACGTCCCATACCGATCTCGTTCTCAAATTCCGATAGAACTGCTCAATCGCCCTAGTAGGCCGAGACGAGACCAATCTTACGGATTTGTAGACATTCAGGGGCAAAGCCCCCGGGCCGGTTGCCTAGCCCAGCCCAACGGGCTGGGTTTCGGGCAGATCATCCTTAGGGGCAACGCCCCGGTCATTTGCCCAAATGAATGGCCTTCCTGTAAATGGCCGGGGCGTTACCCCTAAGGATCTCTGTACCATTCACCCAGCCCGTTGGGCTGGGCTAGGCAGACAGCCGGGGCTTCGCCCCTGAAATCCGTCAAAACGACTCCGTCTTGGAGGACTCGCCGCTTCAGCCCCGGATGGACGCTCGGTGCCCCCTCCTCCTGCCGATCGCCGGCAGGCGAGGAGACTTTCTTTTTTCCGGGCCGCCCGCGGCCGCGTCGAGGAACAAGACAAGGCATTTGCAGGCGCCGCCGCTCTTGATGAATTCGCTCATGGGGATCGGGTTGACTTTGAAACCCCTTCGGACGAGCTGATGGCTGAGGCGCGGGCAGCCGGCCGGCATTAATACAGTACGGGCATCACGCATTACGACGCTGTTGCACGCGAAGCGCCTGGCTTCGTGAGGGAGGACGTGGATGGTTTCGGCAAGGGATTCGATGACTCGTCTGGCATAGCTGTCGAAGGCCCCCGGATAGTACACGATCGTTTCTTCGTCCAGGACAAAGAGAGCCGTGTCCAGGTGGTAATGTCGCGGATCGATGAGCTCGAGAGACAGGGCTTCTTTGCCGGTCAGGTCGGAGAGAAAATGGTGGGAATGAATATCGCTGCGGAGTCTGTACCCGGCGAGCCATTTGTCCTGAAACGCCAGGACATCTCCTTCGCCCTCGAAAGCGACGTCTTCCGGCACTTCCAGGCTCTCAAAGCCGTTGTTCACGAACCATTCCCGATACTGTCTTTCCTCCGCTCTTCTCTCATCATGCCGGAACCGGCTGAGCAGGATTCTGTCCCGTCCAATCACCAATCCAGCGTTCGCCGTGAAAACCTGGTCAGGGCAAGAAGGCGACTGGGGAATCATGAAGACCTCGCAGGAGCGATTGAGATAGCTCAGCAATCTCTCCCACTGAAATCGGGCACGGGCGACTGAAACTGGCCGGCGGACATCCATCCAGGCATTGATCTCGTAGCGTACCTGATAGTGATCCGGCGGGCAGAGCAACACGCGGGCTTTCATGGTCGGCCTCCGCATAGTTCTTCGCCCAGCTCCTTCAGAAAAAGCGAACAGTCGGTGACGATGCCGTGCACCTGGTGCGTGCCGCGATCCGTAAGCTTGAGCACACTGTCCGCGTTCGCGTCGATGCAGAAAGTTCTGATCCTGGCCGGCAGCATGTTGCCCGTGGCAATGGAGTGCAGAAGGGACGCGGCCATCAGCGCAAGGCCGACGCCTTCAAGTTTTTCGCGCATGGTGTCCTGGGCCACCGTGACGTCAGTAATCACGTCGGGCAGAGGGCCATCGTCGCGAATGCTGCCAGCCAGTACGTAATCCACATCAGACACGACACAGGCGTGCATGATGCCGCTTTGCAGAAGGCCCTGCTCGACGGCCTGGCGGATACTTCCACACTGACGGATCTGGTTGATGGTCCGCAGGTGATGCTGGTGACCGTTTGGCATGGCTCTACCGGAGTTCAGATTCACGCCGAGGGAAGTGCTGTAAAGCGCGCATTCCATGTCGTGCGTGGCAAAGCCGTTGCCGGCGAACAGTACATCGATCCAGCCTTCGAGGATCATTCTCTCCAAGGACCGGCCCGCTCCCGTATGAATGATGGCGGGGCCGCCGACGAACAGAATCCTCTCGCCTGCGGCACGAGCTTCCCGCATGGCCTCGGCCACAGCGAACACTGCCCGCTCTTTGGATTTCTCCATCGAGACTTCACTGCCCATGAAATGAAATGCGTCACCCCTCTCCTCCTCAGGATGCATCTCTGCCACCCTGACGCCCTGTTCGCCTGTAACGATCAGATCTCCTTTTCGCACACGATGGATGGGGATGGTTTCTGCGTTCCGGTTACTGCCCCGATTGCGAATCACAATGCCGCAATCCATCTCGGGATGCTCAACCTTAAGCAGAGAGCCTCTGATACGAACACAAGTCTCCAGGTTAGTGGTCGAATAGAAGCCGTCCGGGAAGACACCATCAGCGGGCGCGGGTGCGACTGTCGCATCATCGAGTTCTGTGAGGCCGCCGTAGGGTTCGAGCTCTTTCGCCAGGCGGCGCAACTGGGCTTCGTCCGTGGCAGTCAGCTCAATCTCTGCGTGGCTTTCGTCTCTACTGCCATGTCCCACTTCAAATTTCTTTACGTCAAATTGCACGCCTCCTTCCGAAAGGCGATCCAGTACTTTGGAGAGTGTCAGAGAGTCGAGAATATGACCGTCGAGGATGAGTTTTTCCGTGACCATAACGGCCTCCTTTCACGCTGTTCATTCCTCTCTAACATACCTCATGTTTGACGCAGAAGTGGGGAAGGGAGGGAGCGCAGATGCTCTGGCCTCAAGGGCCGGGGAGTGCTCTCATCTTCGAGTTGGCGGCTCGAAGCGCTCAGGGCTTCTGCTTGATCAGTTCGATGCCGCACAGGATGGCCTGCTCGAGTTTGGATTCTGCGGCAGGCTTCAGGCCGATTACGAGTTCTTTCCCGAAGTCCAGGTGTTCGATCTCTCTGACCAGCATCTTCTTCTGGCCGCCGGCCTCTTTGAAGACGTCAACCTTGGGGAGCACTGCCTTTCCATTGATCGAGACGTCGAGGACACGCTGGCCTGCAGCAGTGGCCTCGAACTCGCAGAAATACAGACGCAACTTCCCGTGCCGGAGTTGAAGTCGCCCGAACTCCAATCTGATCCCTTCAATACCTCGCATCCCTGAGCTGCCGATCCAGTTCAGTTTCTCGCCGGGCAGGATCATCGAGGGAAACTGAAACTCCTCCGGTTTGTCCGGGACGACAGACACCACCAGGTCGCGCCTCTTCCCGGCCGCTTTCTCCAGAGCGCGATCCTGCAAAGGGCTGCTGCGCCTCAGCCTGTTGCGCCAGGCGGTGAGAGGATATTGGAAAAAGGTCGTTCCCTCTTCGCTGGTTCGGTCTCCCGGCGCGCCCAGGTTGATGCCGATGCGGTCATTGGCAGCCTTCTCTCGCGCGGCCCCCCAGACGTCCACATCCGGCATGTGGGCCAGGGCCAGGGAGGTGAAGATGCTGTAGTTGCAGACGCAGCCGGTGGACTCGTTCGGAGCACTGAGCAGGCCGTCCGCCGGAATCAGGCTGCCAAAGCAACTGGGACGGAAGCCCGTCAGAGCCACCAGACCAGAGCGCGCTTCGGTCAGATCGAGATAGCCCGAGCTCGAAGTCCGGAAGGTCAGCATGGTCGGGCATCCGATGTGAGGATTACAGCCCCGCCCGCGATTCAAGCTGCCATACCCCAGCGCCTTGCCGGTGCGAATATCATGGGCGTACCAGTGATGCATCCTGTCGCCAGTGATCACGATCCCCACGAATCTCTTGCCCTTGATCTCGTATAACTGCTTGCCGTTGCCGCCTTGCCAGGCACGCCCCTTGACCTCGTCATAGCCATGGATCGTTCCGTCGGGCACTTCGACCAGAACGTCCGCCTGCCGGGAGTACCCCAGCCAACTCCCCGTGATGCCTTCGGCCTGTTTCCACAATTCACGGCCGGTCTTCAGATCAAGAGCCACAAGCTCGGCGCCGTCTCCGGAGCCTTTAATCCCTCGCCTAGCGAATCTCTGCACGACGGCCTGGGGCGCGAAGTCAATGACGAAGACTTTGCCGTTGCCGAGAGCCAGGCCGCTGCTGCGATACGCGTATGAGGCGTCCCTCTTCCAGAGGACCTTGCCGGTGTGGCGGTCGAGGGCGTAGAGAGCCCGGTGCACTCCGCCGTTCCAGGGGTCGGTACCGAAGCCGAATTTATGGGTCTTCTTCTCAGGCCTTTTCTCATCCGGGTTCTTCCATTCTTCATTGAGCTGCGTGTCGCCCAGCACAACCAACGTATCATCGAGGATCTGGATAGTGCCCCAGGTGGCGTCTCCCGGCAGTCTGAATGCCTTCTGCTCTCTGCCGTCAGCGGGGTCGAGCAACAGACATTGGCTGCCGGTCTCCGCATACAGGGCGTCCGGCAGCGCAACCATGTTGCCTCCGAGCGTTACGAACGCGTTCGGAGTGTAGATATGGGCCCGTTTATCGAGGATGCCGGTGAGGCCCTCGATTACTTTCTGCCATAGAATCTGCCCGGTGTAAGCGTCGTAACAGGTGACCAGATCTTTTTTCTGAGAAAAGACACGTCCCCGCGCCACGAGGGAGCGGGGTGCGCCGTCGTGCCGGTTAATGAAATTATCCTGGCCAGCCGGGCCCCCGTACCACGTCACGCCCAGCGGACCGCGGATGGCGGTGTCCTCCGAAGCCATGGTGTTACCGGGAGTGCCGTTGTTGTGGGTCCAGTGGGCCGCGCCAGGCAGCGCGCCATCGCGGGAAAGCACAACGAAGTCTCCCTTCCTCTCTATCGCTGCTCCGCTGAGGTTCAGTTTCTCAAGCTTTGCCGCCAGATCGAAGCAGGCTCGTCCGCCGTAGGGTCGCAGCTTGTCGAAGACCATTCTTGCGTCGTAGGCTGTGAGCTTTCGCTCCGAACATATGAGCTTCATCAGGTACGGTGGCAGTCCCGCGGGGTCGCCAGTGACGAGGTCCACCTTGGTGCCATAAAGGCCCAAGGAGACGAGCTCCTCGTGAAGCTTCCGGATCTTCTCAGCGTCGCTGTCAAAACCGACAACAAAGTGGAAGTCACTCTTCAGAGCCAGCGCTTTGACCAGGTCACCATTCTCGATCCCCGCCACCAGACAGTAACCGTCGTTCTCGTCACCGGTAGCCAGGAGCTCGTTCAACTTCGTCACGCCGGAAGGTGGCGCTTCCGCGTTGCCTGTTTCGCGGTACGAAACGATCTTGGGGGTCCCAGTTCCCTCTCCGAAGCAGTGAAGGCTGCCGTCCACGGTGGAGACGAGCAGTTTCCTCTGCCCGGCGATCACGCTGCCGATGTCTGCCTGAAAGGTATGCGACCACAGCTCCGCACCGTCCGCGGCGCCGAGAGCCATGAGTTTTTTGCCCTTGCCGGCGAAGAGTTGGCCGCCGGCCTTGATCCAGACCTGGTCGCACGAGGGAGACTTTGCCAGCTCTGACGATGCCAACGGCTTGCGGCTCGTCAACTGTTTGTAGGGATAGTCGTAGCGCAGCTTGTCGTTGGTATCCACGAACGGCATTGGCCGGCTGTCCAGGTTCCACCTGCGGATTACCTTCCCGGGCGACCACGCGTGGTTGCCTTCCACAACTGGGCGGAACTGCCAGGACTTCCGCGCTCGCCCGTCCGCGAGACTGAAGCCGAGTGTGCAGGTTTCGAGGTCAAAGAGGTAGGCGCCGTTGAAGTACTTGTCGCCGGCCCCCGCGACGCTTGCGCAGCCATCCTGCCAACCGGTCTCGAACCACAGACGCTTCCCAGTCCCGGCATTGAAACGCATGGGCCGGCTTCGACCATTGGACACAATGAGCGTCTCGCCACAGAGGGCCATCGGCCCCTGCGGGGAAACCCCACTGATGCCAAAAGCGCCATGGGGATGCCTCGAGTAAAAATTCGAAGAGCGCGTGTTTCGCCACAGGACGTCGCCAGTCTCTGCGTCGAGGCACTGGATAAACGTCCCCATAAAAGGCCAGACACCGGAACCGAAATAGACCTTGCTATCCTTAACGAGCACGCCACTACGAGCGGCCCACTGCGAGATGATCCTGCCGTTTCCCAGGACGTATTTCTCCGTCAGACCACCAGATTGCATCCACTTCAGTTTTCCGCTGGTTGCATCGAGGCAGTAGCAGTGGCCGCTGTCCGAGGTGAAGTAGACCTTGCCCTCGTAGACTGCCGGGGGGCGGCGAACCGGCCCATTGGCAAAGAACGACCATTTCCTTTTCCCACTTGCCAGGTCGAGTGCGATGACTTCATCTGTGCTGTTGAGCCCGATGAAGACGGTGTCGCCCACGAGCACCGGCTCGTAGGCCATGTCGATATGCATCCTCGGCTCCGAGCTCCATGCCGGGCGCGGTGCCGGGAAACTCACTTCCCACTCCGGGTTCAGTTTCTTCGCGAGTTGGTGCTTTGTGGAATGCTGACGCTGCACGCCATGGCCATACGTGGGCCAGTCATCTTCGCTGGCACGGGCCGAAGATGAGATGACGAGTGCAAGGCAAGCTATAAACAGATTGTGCATCGGTCTCCTCTTCATTCTCCCTGCAGGCAACTCAGAATTCCGTCTGCCCCGACAACATATAACCGCCCGTCCGCGGCAGCCATGCCATCCCAACCTGGGGCGGAGGCGAGGTCAATCTCTGCCTCTTTGCGGCCATTGGTCGCGGCGAAGACGAGCACCTTCCCGGCAGCGCCCTCGCCTGGCCTGACCTCCGCTCCGGCGACGAACAACTTGTCTGCGCTCGCGAGCAGAGCCTTCAGACGCAATGCCGACCACGGCGGAACCTGGACGGACCAGCGTCTGTCTCCATCACGCGCGAAGAGCTGCGAGTGCGGCTGTGCGGGGTCTTGATAGAAGCCGAATACGTTCTCTCCGGCGAACGCGAGCAGGCTGCCGGCAGCGCCTTTTCCGGTAACGTTCCCTGACCGGTAAGAGAGCTGGGAATTCAGGAACTGGCCCGAGCGCTTATCGGCATACAGCCATTGGCCGCGCCGGTTGTCAGTGCCACCTCGAAAGGCGAAGGATGTGTTGTCGGTGGTCATCCCCATCGGGGCAAAGAGTGCCATGCCGGTGCCTTTCGGCTGCGACCTGCCCGTTTTGGCATCGAACTGGAATCTGCCGCCGAAGTAAACGGTTTTGCCGTCCGTCACGGGAATGGCGCAATGGCTGTATCCTTCGGCGGCCTTCCTTCTTGCTCTCCAGACCAGTTGGCCGGTTTCAGCATCGACCGCATAAAAGAAAATGCCGTCATCGGTGTAGGAGTGCCGACCGGCGGCAAAAAAGGCGATGCCATCATTGACCAGGACGCTGCCATGCACGGGCCAAACTGACTCCAACTGCTCGCGGACCACGATTCGGCGAGCGGCCGGTGCGGCCCGGAAACGCCAGACCAGCCGTCCCTCCTTCGCGTTCAAACCATAGACCCACCCGTCCGCGCATCCGAACAGCAGCAGTCCACCATGGTAAGTTGGTGGAGTGTCAACCCGTCCGCCGGTGGCGAACGACCACTTCTCCTTCCCGTCCTGCGCGCCGATGGCAACGACCAGCGCCGAATCGAGAAGGGAGATGAATACCGTTCCATTTGCCACGGTGGGGCTGGAGATCCGTTCCTTCAGATCTGTTTCCCATTTGGTCTTCAGCTTCGCGGGGATGGCGACTTTGGCGACTGCCCCTCTGGCCCCATCGGCGCGGTAGGTATTCCAGTCAGTGTCAGTCGTTGTTCCCGCTTTGGCGCCGTGGGCCGGGCCTTTGACCAGCGGGTTCACCGGAGTCACTGATCCAAGAGCCGACGCCGGTGACAAACCCAGAAAGCCGCGCAGCATCCGGAAACAGAGACAGCGGGTAGGGAGTGTATAGGTCATTCCGTTGGCGGGGAAGAAGCCCGTGCGGCAGGCGCTGCGAGCGGCAGAAAAAACAGACTGCTCTCCGGTCCGGATATCCACAAAATGCATCTTCCCCGTCATGATCTTGTCACCCGCCACATGATCGGGGTAACAACGCGTTATGGCGGGAACCTTCGTGCGACGCCTCTCCTGTCCTGTCTTCGGATCCCAACCCACCCATGCATCACGGGTCTTGGACCAAACCAGACCATCGAGGAAGAAGACGTTGGTCGCGAAACCGCCGTGGCCCGTGGGCTCAAACACAAACTTACTCAGCAGTCTCCCGTTCCGGACCGAAAACACATAGTTGACGGCCCGTCCCTTCTGTCCGTACTTCTCGTCGAATTTCAGGCGCCGGGAGCCGTTCGCCGCCAGTACGTAGCCGCCCGCGGCGCAGACGATGCTCAGCCGGTCCGTCAGCGCTCCGTCGGTGTCGAGGCTATCTGCTGCGGCTTTCCATTGCACCTCTCCTGTTTTGAGATCGCGGCATGTGATCTGCCATGGGCCCTCAGTGGTTGCCTTGCACGCGATGAAGACTTTCCCATCGCTGGCAACGACGCGGTCGGTCGACAGCCAGTAGTCTCGATCTCCGATGAATTCATGCCGCCAGAGCTGTTGATGTGTCTTCTCATCGAACACGGCCACTTGACTGCCGGAATCGAAGAGTATCAGGTGGCCGTCTGCGTAAAGAAGATTGGTGGTACTGGGAGGGCCCGGTATGCCGGCCAGCTCATTCCCGGTCGCGGCTTCGAACTGATGTAATTGCTTCCGGGGCTCATAGACATAAACCGAATCCCCTGTGGCGACGATGCCCCGCGAGTCTGGTCTGGCAGCGATGTTCTTTTCCCACAGCAGGAGGCCGTTAAAGGCATCGCGGCAGGCCAGCTTTGTGGTTATCTTGCGTTTGTTTCCACTGGCTACCCAGTAGAAATTCCGGCCGCCGGCCGAGATGAAGACCGGGCTGGGTGAACTGAACGTGGAGCGGTTGGGCCAGAGATTGCCCGTAATCCATCGGACGCCTTTCGGCACGTCTGCAAAGCGGTCATTGGACGTGGAAGAACGTCCGGCATCGTGCTGGGGATGTGTCCACTCATCCATCCCGGCCGGCCACGGTCTGGCAAACGACAACAGCTTCGGAAAGCGCTCCACATGCTGCACGCCGGCCTTCTTCAGTTGGGCTTCAAGGCCCGCGCTCGGATGGCCGATGAGGACCTGGCCTCGAGGCGCCACGACTCTGAGAACCTCCTGCAGGTCGCCTCCTGCTCTCTCGAAAGCAGCAAAGTTATCGATAGCCAGCACATTAACGAGATTGACCACATAGGGAAGCCCCGCGCCGGCGAAGACGTCTCCTGTAACCCTTCTTGAATTCAGCCTTCTCAGATCCGACCGGAACGCAACAAGCTTCTTCTCATTGGGCAGAAGGCAGTGCACCAGGTTTCTGCCCTTCTGCGAGATTGCCGCAGCCTGTCTCGCAGAAACATCGCCGACGCAGACGTACAAGCCGGTGCGGAGTCCCTCGTCCCGCAGCAGATGGCTCCACAATTCTTCGCCCTCTGCGCCCCACGTGGCAGCGTTTCCGAGAGCCAGAATTGTGAGAGCGAAGGTCGCGACCTCCACCAATCCTGCGATGCTCGTTAGCTTCCCCTTCATCTGCAGATACCCAGGAGTTTCATTCGTTGCTTCATTGTCTTCATTCCAACAGTGCAGGCCCGCTTTCAAGTCTTTATCTCAGGCAGTCACTATACCAAGTCATGGGCCGGTTCCTTAGTCCCGTGACTCGTGGACATCATGGCTGCAACTGCCATCTTCATTTTGAAGCACTTATCGTTCTTTCGTCTCTTGACAACAACGCCCCTCCGATTCTAGATTCCGATCAACATTGCTGTGGGGATGGGCCTCACCAGTTCCAGAACCCAGTGAACGATCTGTGCCGGCTCTTTGTCAGAGCGCAGATTGAATTTCGAACAGGAGGAAATCATGGCGAAGAAGGCAGCAAAGAAGGCCAAGACCAAATCTGCTCCGAAGAAAAAACAACCGGCATCCAAAGCGGCAAAGAAGAAGGTATCCAAGGCTACCGGCAAATCCGCAAAGAAGAGCACTGGAAAATCCGCAGCAAAAAAGAAGGCCAGTAAGTCGCCTGCGAAGAAAACTGTCGCGAAGAAAGCTGTCAAGAAGACGACAGCAAAGAAGTCCACTGCAAAAAAAGTGGCCGGGAAGGTAGCGAAGAAAGCTCCGACCAAAAAGGCGCCCCCGAAAAAAGCCACGAAAAAAAAGGTTGCCAAGAAAGCGCCTGCAAAAAAGACGACGGCAAAGACTGCGACCTCCAGCGCGGCAGACGATATTACGACGCCGACCGTCCTGACCTCACCTTCCTATAAGTGCTCACCACAGAAGTTGCCGAGCAAGGATTTTCCCAAAGGCACGGGGGGAGCAGATTTCAGGTGTTACGGCCCGCCTGCCACAACGGACGGCGCGTTCGAAAATGTTCGCATATGCGATATGGGCTGCTTTACACAGGATGGCAAAGACAGCAACAAGTACTACCACGGATCAGTTGTCCAGGACAAAAATACGGACAACTGGTATGCGTACTTTGAGTGGGGCAGGACGGGCGCATCATTCCCCAGTTTTCAGTTTGTCGCGTGCGAATCTGAGGCAGATGCCCGGGACGTTTTTGCCAGACAGCTTCACGCCAAGAATGACAAACGCGGCGAATGGGTAACGATCGCAAATATCCGCGCACTGCGCGCAAAGAAAGGGAAAGACTGCTATCTCGTCCGGCCTCAAGCGGCTCGGAGCACCGGCCTCCCTGACGCGAAAAGTATCAAATCCAACGAAGGCGCGAAAGAACAGCCAAAAAAGAAGTCCACAAAAAAGAAGAGCATCAACGTCGACCCTCAGACGCACTCGCTGATGAAGGACCTCGCCATTGCAACGATTGCTTACACGCGCGGCAGCATGGCTGATTCAAGCCTGCCGACCCAGGTCGCTATCGATGATGCCAGGAACATCCTCGCCGAGGCCCAGGAGCGGCTCATCAAAGTTGGCGATGAAGTCAAAAGGCAGGTCAAGGACAAAAAGGTAATGCAGTTGACCACACTTATGTACAGCCGCATTCCGAAGAGGAAGCCAGTCGGCGCAGAGGCGACCACCTGGATTCTGTCTACAGACAACATCCTCACCTGGCAGAACGATCTCGACGCCTTCGAGAGTGCCCTCTATTCCTCCGACATTGAGCACGAGATCGATGACGATCCATTCGCCGGCATGAAGATCTCAATGGAGTGGATTTCACCGGATTCAAACGACGGGCAGTTCCTCTATAACTGGTGGCCCAAGGCCACTGGAAATCGCCACAGTTACATCGGCAAGATGAAGATCAGAAATCTTTGGCGAGTAGACAGGCACGACGATGCGGGGAAGATTCCGAAAGCTCAGAAGACCATCCTTGCGGATAAACCCAAGGTAAAAGAACGCCCGGAGTATCAGCCAAAGGCCAGGCTCGATCTTTCGACCAAAGAGAGAAAAGTTTTCAAAGATTCGAATACCGGGCTTCTCTTTCATGGCACGCGCTCCGTCAATGTCAGCGGCATTCTCAGAGAGGCCCTGCGGCTGCCCAAACAGTTGGTGGGTGTAGTAATCACCGGCGCGATGTTCGGTCCGGGGCTTTACTTCGCAGACGACTGGAAGAAGTCAGCGGGCTACACCAGTATTCACAGCTCATATTGGGCAGGTGGCTCTGGTGTAGTGAAGGGCCGTGACGCGTTCATGTTTGCTGCTGACACCGTTCTTGGCGAGCCGTTCGTTGCTCCGAGCTGGGGTGGATACACCGAGCCACCCAAGGGCCATCACTGTATCTATGGGAAATCAGGTACGTCGGGTGTCCAGAACAATGAATTCATCGTTTTCAATCCCGACCAGAACCGTCTGCGGTATCTGATCGAGTTCACCACTACGTAGGTAGGCAGGCAAGAAATGGCTTTAGATGCATCAACCAAACGCCAGATCGATGGTGTCGTTAAGAATTGGCTGGCCGAGAATCGAATGTTCACAGCATTTGAAATCTCTCTTGCCGTGAAGGATCAGGGCGTCAGAGAACGCCACCGGAACATGAAGGAGTATGTTCACGAAGCCATCGCAAGGGAAGGCGGAGCCACCTACACCCGAACGCTCAAAGATGTAGGAGCCCCCGTTCAGGCGTGGGTGTATCACACCTTGAGGGCGAGTCCCGATAACTATCGTCCACTCAATCGCACCGATCATGACCAACCTGCCGCACAGCCCGCGGACGACGGCCGACCACTGCGAAATCCAGTACCACTCAACGCAAACACGAGCCCACCCGCGTCCGCGTCCGATGGCGCTTATGGCACGGACGCGGAAGGCCGATTGAAAGTTTCAGCCGAGCTGCTGCGCGGTATCCGGGCGATGCCGGGCAGTGAAGTTCACCTCAGTTGCAGCGCGCTCAATCAGACCATCGTCATCACACCTCCCAATCAGTTCCTGGGGGAGTCGCCGGATGAGAAGGTTACGGTGAGCGACGACGGTGAAGTGCTTCTGTCCCCGGGAACTCTGGGGAAAGCGGAGTTGGATGGGATGCAGTGCTACCTGGTGGAAGGCAGCGGGAATCGCATCAGCATCACTGAGTATGACCCAGATGAGTGAAGATCAGCTCAACTTCGGTTTTGAAGAATCCGGCGAACCCGATCCAGGCGAATCAGGACCGGGAGAATCAGGACCGGGAGAATCAGGACCGGAGCAACCGGCACCCGTCGATTCATCACAGAAAACAGAATCCGACGGACCGCTGTCTGAACCCACGCGCGAACAACGATGTCTTGGCGCGGTACTCGGTGGCGCGATTGGTGATGCCATGGGTCATCCGACTGAATTCATGGGCTCGTTCGAATCCATTCGACGGCGATATCCGCCGAATGGTGTTACTCAATTCGAGCTGTTCTGGGACAGGGATGGCCGGAGATTCGCGCCGTACACGGACGACACCCAGATGTCAGAGTGTGTGCTGCGAGCGCTGCTTGATGAGAGCAACGATCTGGATGAATGCATGAAGGGCATGGCTGAACGATTCATTGAATGGTCTCATTCCCCCCAGGGCGGACACAGGGCCCCGGGTAATGCCTGCCTGTCCGGCTGCAGGGCTTTGGAGAGCGGAGTGCACTGGTCTGAAGGCGGAGGGCCGACCGCCGGCGGGTGCGGCTCGGTGATGCGGGCCTATCCCTTTGGTCTTGTATTCGCGGACGATATTGAGAGGGCCGAAGATTGGGCAGTCGCACATTCGAAACTTACCCATCGTGATCCCATTGCGCTGGCTGCCAGTGCGGCCATGGCGGTCGGGGTCGTGCGCATTCTGCGCGACGAAAGTGTCACCACAGTAATTTCAGAAATGGTGGCCGCCGCGTGTCGTTATTCGGCGCCGACCGCGCAGATGATGTGCCGCGCCATCGACGAAGCCCGGGAGGGTGTCAATCCCGAGACCACTCTCACCAGGCTGGAAGCATGGGCCGCGCACGAAGCCATTGCGGCCGCCGTTTACATCTTCGTAAGACACCCAAACGACCCGCGCACGGCCATCCTGGAAGGCACGAATACTCCAGGCGACAGCGACAGCATCGCAACTCTGGCCGGCGCGCTGACCGGCGCGCGATGTGGGTTAGAGGCGCTGCCAGAAGACTGGGTAAAGGATGTCGAAAGATCGGATGAACTGAGAGAGTTGGCTCTCCGGATCAGTCCATGATTCTCCGGGTGCGATCCGCATTAGCGTGATCGCTCGACGAGCGCGAATAGCCTGCTTGCTCGAGTCCTGTCACGCGGCCGCTCAATCCCTTACCCAGAATTGCCACCACTTCTTTGATTTCGAGGGCGATTCGGAATCTGTCGGCTCCTTCGCTGTTTCAGCCTTTCGCACGGTCCGCTGCGGCTCTCTAACCTCGTTTTCTGTCTGTGAAATACTGTTGCGCAGTGGCCATCATTGCCCGCAGCAATATCGCGAATCCGGCCCTCTGAGGCAAGAGTAAATCTCAATAGTCTTTCGCCGCCCCCTCAAGTAAATTTGCCCGACTTTATTTACCGGAAGATCCGATGGAGGAAATCATGGCGAACCGCATCAGCGAGCTGCGCAATCTGATTCTCAAGGCCAAGCAGGCATATTACTACGGTGGCAATGCCATCATGACGGACGCGGAATACGACGCGCTGGAAGATGAGCTCCGCAAGCTGAAACCTGATGACGATGTCCTCGCCCTGGTCGGCGCGCCTGTGCCGCCCGACAGCATCCTCACCAAGGCCACGCACAGCATCCACATGGGCAGCCAGAGCAAATGCAACACGACTGAAGAGTTTCTGACCTGGTTCGAAAAAAGCGCAGACGGGAGCAAGATTCACGCAAGCTTGAAAGCTGATGGCGCGAGCGCTGCCGCTTACTACACGGATGGACAGGTAAGCCAGGTGATTTCTCGCGGCGACGGCCTGACCGGCGAAGACATCACAGCCAATGGGGTGAAGTTCAAGGGGCTCCCCGCATATATCGAAACTTCAGATGGGCCATTCAACGGCGCCGTGCGATTTGAGGTCGTCCTCACAGTGGCTGACTGGAAAAAGCTGGACCCTTCCATGGCAAAGAACCCCCGCAACCTTGGCTCTGGGATCATGGGAAGGAAGAATGGCCAGGATTCAGAGTATCTGTCGGTTTTCGCATTTGGTATTTCACAGTTGGTGGATGGAAATGAGGTTACCTTCCGAACGGAAGAGGAGAAGGCGAACACAATCCAGGAGCTGGGTTTTGATCTCATGCCCAACCGCATGTGCAAGAGTGCGGACGCAGCCATCGCCTACTACGAACACATCACCGAGACGCGCAACAAGCTGCCCTTCTGGATCGATGGCGTTGTCATGAAAGTGAATGACATCGCGCACCAGGAATCGCTGGGCATAACAAGCCACCGGCCCAAAGGCCAGATTGCATGGAAATTCGAAGCCGAAGGTGCGGAGACAATCCTCAAGTCCTATTCCATTTCTGGCGGCCACACCGGCGCTCTCGTCCCCAACGCACAACTCCAACCCGTCGAGATCGGCGGGACAACCGTAAGCAATGCCCTTCTGAACAACTGGGAAGAAATCGAGCGGCTGAACGTGGCCGTCAACGATACGGTTTACGTGATCAAGGCGAACGACATCATCCCCAAGGTCATCGAAGTTCGGAAAAGAGCGAAGAACCGAAAACGAATCCCCGAGCCAAGGAAATGTCCTTTTTGCAACTCGAAGGCGGAACGCCGAAAGAACCCGTCTGGTGATATCGGTGCGGTCACAGTCTGCACGAACGCCGACTGCGAGATTAAGTCCACTGGCAAAATCAAACGTTGGATTAAGAGCCTGGACATTCAGGGCATCGGCGACAGCGTACTCAATGCCCTGGTTGAGCAAGTCGGCATCGAGGACGCGGCCGGTCTGTATCGCCTTCACGAAAAGAAGCAAGAGCTCCCTTCCATACTGATCAACACAGAAAAAGAGATTCGCCTCGGCAGCAAACGGGCGAATGTCATCCTGGAAGAGATCGATCAGAAACGCTCGTTGACACTTGTCGAATTCCTCGGCTCGCTCGGCATCGATCATCTCGGCAAGCGAAGAGTTGAAATCATGATCAAAGGCGCGGGCGGGCAACTGAACACTCTTGCATCGTGGAGGGACGGCCGACTCCGAAAGCCGGAGGTGGCTGAAGCCGCCGGCGCCCCCACCATGGCCGAGGCCATCCAGAACAAACTCGACGACGCTTCCGACGTGATAGATGGTCTGCTTGCGGCCGGCGTCATCGTAACCGACGTCTCAGAGGGCGCCTCCGCTCCGGTCGCCCTGAAGACATTCTGCATTACCGGATCTCTTCCAAGCGGAAAGAAGAAGGGTGACTATTCCGGCCCGCTTGCGGATGCCGGCTACGAGCTCGTCGACAAGGTCACCAAAGAGCTGGACTACCTTGTCATGGCCGACCCGACCTCCACAAGCAGCAAGGCCACTAAAGCGCGCAGCTACGGGATCGAGCTGATAGGTGAAGATGAGCTGAACAAGCTGATTGATTCGGGCAAAACCGCCCAGGCCTCAAAGCCAAAGAAAGCGGCAAAGAAAGCAGGACAGCTTTCACTGTTCGGCGACGCCGAAGACCAGAAGACAATCTGCATCACTGGATCGCTGCCCAGCGGCAAGAAGAAGAAGGACTACGCTGCGCCTCTGCAAAAGGCCGGATACAAGCTCGTAGACCAAGTCACCCCGGAGCTCGATTTCCTCGTCCTGTCCGACCCGAGCTCGACGAGCAGCAAGGCCAAGAAAGCCCGCCAATACGGAACTAAGATGCTCGACGAAGACGGGCTTGTGGAATTGCTGGGATAACGGACGCATTTCCGGGCAAGCCCGCACATATATCACGGGCTCTCTGGAAAACCTGCTGACGCGGGCGGGACGCCCGCCCCACGATGACTTCCTGGGAGTCACCTTTACAGTTCAACAGTGGTCAGCTCAGCCGGAAAATAGATGCTGCCATCGTATCCGCGCGCCACTTCACCCACTGCCTTCTCCACCTGGCCTGGTCTTAAGAAATTCGGACTCGCGTGCGTCAGCACGACGCTTCCCACACCGGCCTCGTTCGCGATGCTTACTACCTCTGGAGTGCCGGTGATGACGTCGGTGATCTCCGGCTTCATGGTTCCGAAGTGGGTACAAGCCATCACCAGGCAATCCGAACCTGTCGCCAGATCACGAATCTCCTGGCAATCACCACAATCCCCGGCAAAGGTGACGATGCCTTCCTTCGTCTCGAATCGATAAGCCATCGAAATCAGGGTTGGCTCGACATGATGCACGGTGGCGCAGCTCGCCGACCAGTTTTCTGTCCGTGTCACCGCGCCCGGGCCGACATCCCTGACATCCATACTTAAGCCCGGCCGCGGCAGGCTTCCGCCCCTTGCGCGATGGCATTCATGGCTGGCCGAATGATCGATCCGGGATTTCAGGTCGGGATAGTAGGCCCCGCCTTTTTCGAAGAGTTTTCTAAAGAACTCTTCAGTGGGCGGTGGGCCGTATGCTTTCAGGCTGGGATTTGACCCGTTGTCCATATCCCATCGGCTCAGCACAAAACAGGGCACATCCGCATTGTGATCAAAGTGGTGATGCGTCAGGAACAGATGTTCGATATCCAGGACTTTCAAGCCCATCAGCGCCATCTTGTAGGTCGTAGCCGGCCCGCAATCGATCATGATCGAGTCATCACCGACCGCCAGGATAAACGCGCTGCCGTAGCGCTCTGCCGTTGGATTGGGGCAGCCGGCACCCAGTATGTGAAGTTTCATAAGAGATCCGGAAGTGATGTTACCTTTCAACCTGATCCCCCTGGCTCGCAAGCAGGGGGCTTTCCGAAGTTTGTACAGGAATCCGCGTTCGTAGCCACAGGCTGCCTACAAATCCGCCCCACGCAGGGTGCCAGCCTGTAGGCTCATATTAATCTAACTTGGCTCACAGGGTGGCGGCCTGCGGCCACAGGATCATGGGCAAGCTCACTTTAAGATTCGCTCAGATCAGGTTTCAGAATGCTGAGCTGTTTCCTTCTCGAACCAGCCATAGACAGCAGGTACAACAAACAGCGTCAGGAGCGTGGACGTGGTCAATCCAAAAATGACGACGGTGGCCAACGGCCTCTGAACTTCGGAGCCGATGCCCCGAGACAGCAGCAGGGGAAGCAGGCCGAGGACGGTCGTCATCGCGGTCATCAGGACAGGACGTAGACGGAGCAGGCCCCCCTCAATTACCGCGTCTTGAAGATGCTGGCCTTCCTCTCGCAATTGGTTGATGCAACTGACGAGCACGACCCCGTTCTGGACGGCGATGCCGAACAAGGCGATGAACCCGACAGAGGCTGGCACGGAAAGATATTCACCCATGATGAAAAGCCCCAGAACGCCGCCGATGAGCGCCAGGGGAACGTTGACAATGATAATGAATGCCTGGCGCGGCAGGCCGAACGTCATCCACAGCATCAGGAACACACCGGCGATCACGATGGGCACGATGATGGACAGGCGCTCCATTGCACGCTGCTGGTTCTCGAACTGGCCGCCATACTCAACGAAATAACCCGATGGGATATCAACCTTCTCAGGGTCATCGATGCGCTGCTGTATGTCCGCCACGACGCTGCCGAGATCCCGGCCGCGGACGTTGCCCTGAACGATCCATCGGCGCTGGTTGTTCTCACGGTTGATCTGGATCGGCCCCGTCACCTGCTTTACCTCCGCAATCTGGGAAAGCGGTATCAGGGCCCCGTCATCGGTATGGACGAGCAGGTTGCGAATGGCTTCCAGATCCGACCGGTATGGCTCCTGGTAGCGCAGATGGATACCGAAACGCCGCGTGTAAAGGTAAAGGGTGTCGATCACTTCACCGCCGACGGCCAGCTCGACCAGCTCGAGTATCTGGCTCACGTTGACCCCCAGCCTTGCACATTCTTCCCTGTTCGCGATGACCTGCACTTGGGGTTGCCCGAAGCTCTGCTCGACGGAGAGATCGACCAGGCCCGGCACGTCTCGTATGGCTGTGCGTATTTCCTCGCACTTTTTCTGCAAGACGTCCAGGTCTTCCCCAAACAGCTTGATGGCCAATTGGGCCCTGATACCGGAAAGCAACTCGTCGAATGCGTTCTGAATCGGCTGCGTAAAGTTCAATTGCACTCCCGGGAAGGCGGAGAGCTCCTTGCTCAGGGCCGCAATGAGCTCTTGTTTCGTCTTGTATTTCGGCCACTCATCGAGTGGCTTCAGTTCAATATGGACTTCCGCATAGTTCACCGGATGCGGATGGCTCCCCGCTTCCGGCCGGCCGATGCGTGAGATGATCTCCTCGACTTCACCGTACTTCACGATGCGCCGCTCGAGCCGCATAATCGTCTCAGTCCCTTCCGTCAGCGAGATGGACGGCGCCATGGTGACGCCGATGAGGATCGAGCCTTCCTCGAGAGTTGGTATGAACTCGGTGCCGATGAGCGGTACGAGCGCCAGGCTGCCTGCGAATCCACCAATGGCGGCCAGGATAACAAGCGCTTTGAGACGCAATGCAAGCACGAGAAGAGGCCGGTAAAGGGCCTTCAGCCACCTTACCAGGATGAACTCCCGGCTCTCTCCCTGCTGAACCAGAAAAGAAGAGAGCACCGGAGCGAGGATGAGGGCCGCAGCGATCGAGCCCAGGAGGGCAAAGCTAATCGTGAATGCCATGGGCGAGAACATTTTGCCTTCGACGCCTTCCAGCGTGAATATCGGCAGGAAGACGATGATGATTATCGCGATCGAAAACACGATGGGGCGGCTTACCTCTTTCGCAGCGGCCAGAACCACGGAGAGTTTGTTCTGGTCGCGATTTTCCGGGCTGCTCAGGTGCCGGAAGATGTTTTCGACCATCACGAT
>JASLXP010000859.1 GCA_030740295.1 Planctomycetota bacterium | reverse complement strand
GGCGTTGCCCCTTTTTAAATCTCTGTACTTTTCACCCAGCCCGTTGGGCTGGGCTAGGCAAACAGCCCGGGGCTTCGCCCCTGAAATCCGTCAACGACTCGGTCTTGGAGGGCTAGACGTTCGGCTCCGAAATCACAATATCTGACTCGATAAATCACCCGACCGGAACTTACCGAGTGTTGAAAAAACAGGATCGGTTTATCTTGACCTGCGGAATGTTTGAGGCCACGATCATGTCCGGCCTTGTCAGGATAAATTCATGAATCATCAGTTCTGAGGAGACGAAAACATGGCTGAGAATATCCTGGATGAAGAGGCATTCCCGATCGTCGGCTGGGCGGGTCCCGGCGGGGATCTGATTCGCGATGATGTCATGGCCGGCATGGCTGAGGCGGGCTTTACGATCAGTCATTCCTCACCCGATTCGAAACTTCCAGCAGTCGTCAGGGCGCTGGACATTGCGCACACCCACGGGGTGAGACTGCTGCTGGGACATTCAACCTATCACGTTGGGAACGATTTCAAGCTCACCGCGAATCGTAAGAAACAGATCAAACGTCTGGTCGATAAGGTGCGAGAGCATCCCGGCCTTTATGGCTACCACCTGCGCGATGAGCCGCACTTCGACGCGCTGTCCATATTGGCTGAGGTCGCCGATTACATCCGCACCCTCGATCCGTATCACCTGATCTATATCAACCACTTCCCTCCCATCCGGGGGTGGGGAGCAGTCACCGTGGAATGGTTCTGGCGGGAGTACATCCGAATGACCAGACCGCAGATGCTGAGTTACGACCACTATCCGATCACGATCGGAACGGAGGCCGATGTCGAGGAGGGACGCGCACTGCCGAATGTTTTTGCCGATCACAAGATCATTGTGAAGCCCGATTACTTTGAGTGCCTCGACCTGGTGCGAAGCCTGTCCAACTTCTACGACATCCCCTTCTGGGCATTCACGTGTGCCGTGCGACACGGCGCTTACCCAACGCCGACCGAAGGGCACATGCGTTTTCAGCTTTTCAACGATCTGGCCTACGGTGCGAAGGGCCTGCAGTACTTTACCTACGCTCATGACCAGGCCATGGTCAGACCCGACGGCTCAACCACCGAGACGTGGGAGATCGCCAAAGCGATCAATACCGAAATCCACACTTTGGCGCCCGTGCTTCGGCGTCTCCGAAACGTCGGCGTCTTCCACAACGGCACGCTCTGGAACGGCACACGTAATCTCCCGAAGAGCGGCGAGCATCTCAGTGTGGATGTCAAGGGAGACCAGGTGACCGCCGGTCTCTTCCTCGATGAAGACAACCAGCGTTACTTGATGATAGTGAATGCCAACCCATGCGATTGGGCGCGAGTCACGGTCGAGGTAAATGTCAAAGACGAAAAGCTCTATCACGTCGATCCGCGTGACCGAATAATCAGAGAGCTATGGCCGCCGAACGCCAAGGCTCAACTCGTCGCCCTTGCTCCGGGAGAAGGCCGTCTCTTCCAGATTGGCGGCGAAGGGATGGGTAAGAATTTCTGAGAAATCAGGGCCTTCGTGTTGCGGTGCATTGCAGATCTCCCAGCTCAAGGAACTGGAGAGCCTTTGGGCAACGGCTTGGCTGAGTTACCACGGACTTCGCTCGCGGAGATGGCCCGCCGGTAGATTTTCACGTCACGGATACGGCCTTTTACCTGGTACGGCGGAGACGGTGTTGGGCCGTACTGTCCGATGAAGAGCGGGCCGGACCAGGGGGTGAGGTTCGGCTTGCAGGGCTTAGAGGCGACCTGGATGCCGTTTTGGAACACGCGGGCGTGACGGCCGTCGAAGGTGGCGACCACGTGGATCCATTGGCCGGGCTTGACCTTGCCGCCGTCACAGTCGACACCTCCCACATGCCACCGCCAACCGGCGCCGATGCGCTGCAGGAACCAGCCGGTGCCGCGCCATCGACCACAACTGATTATGACCGGCATCTGGCCGGCTTCGTCGAAGTAGATTCGGCATTCGATGGACAGGCGCGGGTTGAGATCGAATTCCTGCCGGTGTGCAAAAGTCACGTGTCCTCCCTGGCGAAGGTCGAGCGACTTCTCCGTCAGTTTCGCTTTGCCGTGACGTCGGCCTTTGAGGAGCGAACCGTCGACCAGCTTGCCGTCAGTATCTTCGCTGAAGAGGGCAGTGAATACCGGGGCTTTGATCTCGGGCAGAGGAGCAGCGGTGACGTGAGACGCGGGTTCGCTCAACACACCACGGCGGCTCAGCGCGCGGACCGTGAAATCATGCTTCACACCCTTCTCAACTTCGGCATCCACGAATGACGAGGCCAGCAGAGGTTCCTCGTTGATCTTTCTGAAAGTTTTCGAGCCGGTCCTGGCGCGATAGACGTTGAAGCGAAGCCGGGACTTTCCGGAAGATGTCCACGACAGAACCACCTGTCCGGGGCCAGGTCTGGCGGCAAGACCCGCAGGTACGGGCGGCGGCGATGGACGGGGTATCTTGATGCTCGTACGGATTGGCTTGCTGCGCTCGGCACCGGACAACAGCACCAGCGCGTAGTGCTGCGTTCCCTCCGGTGCGACTGTATCCGTGTATTGAAAGAGCGTAGTCTCAGCGAGGAGGGCCTTGTCATCCGGCGCGAAATCGGCCTCAGCGGATCGGTAGAGTATGAACTGCATACCGAGGGTCTCTGCGGTTCGAGGCCAGGAAAGCTTCACCGCGTCGTCCGTCAGGCTGGCCTTCAGAACAGGCAGTGGATCGGGCAGGGGCATCGGTATCTGCAGCCGGCGCGCGCCCGCCGTCACTTCCGCTCCCGGCATATCGACGCGGGGGCTGGCCAGGGCTTGGTTTCTCGCTTTCCGGATGATCTTCAGGATCGCCTGATAGTGTTCGTCGCTGGTCGAAGCAAAGGTCGTGTGCACTTCTCCGGACGGGTCTCTCTCCGGCCAGTGGGGAGGGCGAAACACGTCGGGAGGGAGTTGGCGTTGGGTAACAAGGGGCAGGCCGCTCTTTGCCTTTCTCTTGCGGCACCAGGCCAATCCAGGACCGTCATTGGTTTTCGCCAGAGGTGCACGGAGGACGCGGCTCCATTCGGGGTGTTCCAGATTTACCCAATCGTTGCCAATGTGTCTGGGCGTATGGCACTGCGTGCAGCCTGCGGCCTGCATCGCGCCGGAGAGGGGGGAGGCGGTAGAGAGGATGGCCCGGCAGGTCGCCTGGCGGGTGTAGTTCCAGGTTCCGTTGTAGTTGCTGTTGCCGTCCATCCAGGCCATGAGCAGGTCGCGCTCCGGCCGGGTCAAATCCGGGAGGCGGTCATCGTGTCCGTCAACGAGGAGGTCCGCGAGTGGCGCAGAGCCGGAGCCAAGCGTCCGAGGAGGAAGGATGTCAGAAGTCGTGACGTCACCGTTGTGGCAGCGCAGGTAACCGGCGAGGTTGTTCTTGAGGAGGGTCTCGTAACTTATGTTGAAGGCCCACGTCCAGCCGCCGGAAAGATCGATGCCGCCTTCGATACCCTTCTCGCCGCCATGACACTGCACGCAGTGGCGGTCGAGGATGGGTTGAATCATGGTGGGATAGTCGATGTACCCGCTGCCCCAGGATTCCGGTTCGAGTGCGGAGGGCTGTCGCTGCGTGGCCATCGGTCGGAAGGTGGTGTGCGTAGTGGTCGTCATCTTGTTTTCGTGGCAGCCGACGCAGGAGCGTGTGACACCGGGCACGGCCTGCACAAAGGTTCGCATCCGTTGCACCTCACGGCCGTCCGCGTCCAGCGCTTCAAAGTAAACAGCCCTTCCCGGTGGGACCTCGAAATGTGCCGAGCCATCCGGATAGACCGGTACCGTGCCGAGGAAATTCTTGACGACATAAGAGCCCTGCCAACTGACGAGGAAAGCCTGATTCCACCATCGTCCCCCGGGCGGGACCGGGCTGATGCGCGCGGTCTCTTCGATCACGCGCAGCCGTTTGACCGTGCCCCGCTTCACACCTTTGAGGCCACGATAAACATCGAGGAGGAGAAACCGTCCCGGCTCGTCCGCAGGGTCCGCCGCAGGAATCGCTGTCGGTGCGCGGCGCGGTCTGACCAGCATCGGCGAATAGCATGAAAGGTCCGGGTCGCAGTAGACCAGCTCACGATGGCCGAAGCGGTCGACCAGCTCAAGGATGCCATGGGCCCCGATAGCGTTGTTACTGATGAGAACATCGTCTTTCGAGAGGGGCCACGGATCGCACGGCGCGATGGTCAGCCCCTGGTCCATCCTGACGGGGTATTCCGGTGTGAAGTTAGTGACGGCCTGCAGATTGTTCTTGCCCAGCAGCGGATCGATCATGGCGATGGCGCCCGCGGCCTGGCCGTTGTGCGGCGTGAGTGAAGCTGCGATGAGATTGGTGCCCGGCACGGGGCGCGCGTCGAGGATGGCCGTCGGCTTTGCCAGGTTGTTGGCAAACAGCGCGGTTTCGTTTGTTCCGTCAGGGAACACCGTCCAAAGGCTCTGCATGTAGAGCGCCGTCTTGTCCACGTATTCCCAGCGGCCATACATGATCCGGCCGTCGTGCAGCACGGACGGGTCGAATTCATTGACGTTGTTGTAAGAAATGCTGCGGACCGCGCTGCCGTCCGCGTTCATCGTGTGCAGGCTGTCCACCCCGGTGTTGTTACAAGGGACGAGCCCGCGCGGGCGGGTCGACGTGAAAACAATACGCCCGTCGGGAAGGTAACAGGGCGTGATGTCATGGAATTTTTCGGGAGTGGAGAGCTGGCGAAGGCCGTGCCCGTCAGCGCCGATTTCGTAGATACTCGTACCAGCGTTTCGATCGGATTTGCACGCGAAGAGAACCCGCTTGCCGTCCCAGGAAATCTCAGGATCGCGATAGACGCCGCCACCAAGAGTCGGCTTCGTTTTCGGATCGATGACCGCCCGCACTTTCCTCTTAGCGAAAGCAGCGTCAGGATTCTCAAAGACATAGATGCCCCCGCCCGGACGCCAGGTGTAGTAATCGTCGTAGATGTGGCCGGCGAAGTAAGGGTGTCTCTTGACGAAGAGCAGAGGCCCATCGAGCATACTGAGATGCGCGCCGGACTGCATTTCTCTCGCCCGGCAGTAAAGCTCACGCCACGCGGCGCGATCCTTCGGCATCGTGGCACGGGCGTCCCGCCCGTGATTTCCAGGATTTGGAACGATCGTTCGCAGCCGTTCCTCCATGCGCTGGATTTCTTCAGCCTGATTTTCTGTGGCTGGATCTGCTGCGCTGTCGGATGGTGATCTCTGATGCATCCCGCGAACTGCGGCAAGCCTCTTCACGACGGGCTCGACATAGCGGAAGCCTTCGAGCTGGCAGGTAAGCCCCTTCCACTTTGCCTGCCAGTGGAAACGAGATACCCCGTCTTCCTTGCCGGGCTGCACCGGGTATTCACCTTTGCTCACAGACTTCCCATTAGCTTCGAGCACGTGCGACAGCCGTGCTTCTGTTAGCCACGTCAATTGGGCCGACGCATCCGACGGCACTAGGTTGACGGCGATGGGTTCCAGCCAGACCGAGCTCCTCCGCCGTGAGCGCCTGCCGGCTCTTCCGAGCTTCGTCAGCCCGAGAGAGGCCAGCTCACTTGGGAGCTTGCCGCCGCTGCGACGTACGATCTCGACCGGGAACGACAACGAGACAGACTTGCCTCTAAAGGGAAGAACCATTTCCAGAATGTGTTTCTGCCCGTCCACCTTCACCGCTCCACCAGTCAGGCTTTTCCCCTTGTGAATCGAGATCGGCCTGCCTGCCGCGCGAAACAGCTCCCCCGGTTGCACGAGCGCACCAAGGTCCGTCAGGCTCCGCTCCGACTGAACCGCAAGGTAAACTCTCTTCTCGTCACGCCACGCGCTGACCATGAGCCAGAAAGGCCCGTCACGCCAAGGCCCGAATATAGGCCCCACCGGAAAGCGCGTCGCCTGCTGCCAGGCCGGCTCATCAAGCAACCCGTCGATCTCAACAGCTCCGTTCGCTTTGGGAAGCGGAAGCGTCCCGGAGCCTGCCGGCACCGTCATTCGAGGCCAGGTCGCCACACGCCCGGTCCGAGCTTTACTGAGAGCAAAGGAAGCCGTCCGGATCTCATCAAGCCACCAGTAAGCCATCCGCTCGCGCGACGGCTGCGCCCGCATCGTCCCGGAGCAACAAAAGAGAAGCGCGGGGAACAACAAGAACTCCGTTTTCCACATTCGCAGCCTCCTCAGCATAGCGGAACAAGACCCTCAGACTTCGACGAAATCACGGCCAGGAATCATAGGGACATGCAGCCAGGATGTCACTTGACGGCTTGGCGGCACGAGGCAGCAAAGCTGCCGGCCCCCACGATAGCTCAAGAATTCGTCGAGGTTTCTTCTGGATGCGCGGGGAGTGCTGAGCGCAGCAACTCAATATATCACGCGGTGTATGCATACATCCATCACGTGTGAGTGGTCGGCAACTATCACGAGCAACACTGCATGAATGAATAAACAATCCGTGCCCCCAGAGGCGACTTTCGGTCTGTGATGAGAACCAGTGCCAATGCTTGTCTGGCCGAATAAAAAAGGGAGAATCGGATTAAACCGATTCTCCCCGTCAAGAGGAGGGCGCTCGGCCTTCGGACCTGGCGAAGGTCACCCTCCCTCGACCTGCCAGCGAGGTGAGATCGCCGAGCAAGAATTCATAAGGTCAAATTCGACCAGGTCAAATGAAGTCGTCGATTTCAGTCAAAAACAGTGAAAGGACAGCCGACAGCCCAAGAATTCTTGTATCTGAACGTTCAGCAACTACTCATGAATGACATCCCGGGCTCTCGCGCTTCTCAGCTCAAATGTCGATGCGCTGACTCTCAAAAGAGCATGGCCTTACAAGTGCTCCAGTCGGATGATGGAAAACTGTCTTGTCCGGTTCCCAGGGGGAAGGGCGCAAGCCCCTTGTCCCAGCCGAAGCATTTGCAAAGGAGAAGATCATGATATTTCACAAACTCGACAAACAACGTGACATAGGCCTTCTCATATTGAGGTTTGGCATCGGAATAATGTTCATGTGTCATGGATTCCCAAAACTGGCCGCAGGAACGGAAGCATGGACAAAGCTTGGTGGAGCTTTGTCAGCCATGGGTGTGAGTTTTGCGCCAACCTTCATGGGCTTTATGGCTGCAATCTCTGAATTTGCTGGCGGTCTGTTATTAGTGCTTGGCCTTTTCACGCGCCCTGCATGCTTCTTTCTGTTTAGCACAATGGTTGTAGCCGCCCTGATGCATCTGAATATGGGTGATCCATTTGTGAAGTATTCTCATGCCCTTGAGGCGGCCATTCTCTTTTTCAGTCTGTTGCTTATTGGTCCTGGTAAGCACTCGTTGGATGAGAAGTTGTTCGACAAGAAAGATAAATAATACATGACAAATGTGGCCGAAGGCATGACTTACCGACTGCTTCCCCGGGTTTCTTTACTGCTCTCGTTCTGTTGTCCAGCTCTCAGTCGGGCCGAGGAGAATCGTCTCGAGAAATCCAAACTTCCGGACAAGCTTTCTCATGATTTCGAGATTCCTTCGAAGAGCAAAGACGCTTACGGCAACACCGTTCGATTGGGATTCGATAAAGACTCGGGCCTTCCCCTTGAGATCCGGCACAAGGTCACCGGCATCCATCTCGTCCTGTGCCGTGCCGGTTCCTTCATGATGGGCGGCCCGGACAATGAGAAGTATGGGAGTAGTAGTGAGCCACAACATAAGGTCACCCTCTCGCGCCCCTTTTACATCGGGAAGTACGAGGTGACTCAGGCCGAGTGGAAGAAGGTCATGGGCAAAGAGCCCTGGAAGGGCGAGCCATGGAAGGGCGATGAGCGCTGGAAGCCAGATAATTTCACGAAGGAAAATCCACGGCATGCCGCGACTCACGTTTCGTGGCAAGACTGCCAGGAGTTTCTTAAGAAGCTGAGTGGTCTTGGCGCTCCGCGACAAGATAAAAGCGGTCACGGAGTGCCCGCATTACAAACTACGACCTTTGCCCTTCCTACCGAGGCCCAATGGGAATACGCATGCCGTTCAGGCACGGCCACACGCTTTTGCTACGGCGAAGACGACAACTCCGTCTTCCTGGGAGTCTATGCCTGGTTACACGGCAATGCGTTGGTCGCGGGAGAAAAGTATGCTCATCCGGTCGGGCTGAAGAAGCCCAACGATTGGGGCCTTTACGATATGCATGGCAACGTGTGGGAATGGTGTTCGGACTGGTATGGGGATTATTCCTCAAAGACCGTTGTTGACCCAGCAGGCCCTGCCACGGGCAGTCTTCGCGTGTCTCGTGGAGGTAGCTGGTTCACCAATGCCAGGGGCTGCCGTTCCGCTTTCCGCGGCAGGGGCAGGCCCTCGCAGCGTCTCAACAGCTTAGGCTTCCGCGTCGTCCTCCAAGGTCGGCGGTAGCTGCGGCTCATCAGTCGTTCAAAAGACCCATCTCATTGAATCCGCGACCCCAGACGTGCTGATAGTCGGATATCACGCAAACGTTGAAATCTGGCCTACCAGTTACTCCGCAATTCCGCGCTTGGAACTGGTGTTGCTTGCCCATCTCAACAAACATCCGCCGTTTCGCCTTCATGCGGATGGCGAATCGAGCCCGGCTAAATTTAGCCGTTACTCCAACCCTTGCTCCGGCAAGACTGGAAGCTCCAGGTTTGATCTTATGATTCGGCACCAAGAGCCGGGATCTCTGAGCGGATGGCGAGTCCGGGCCCGGCTGAAGCCGTTACTCCAACCCCTGCAATGTCTGCCTGGAATCCAAATACTTCAGACGCGAGAACAGCCGTTGAAAGTGCCGCATATGGCATTTTCAACGGCTGTTCTATAAATGGGCAGGGGCGGAATCGAACCGCCGGCACGCGGATTTTCAGTCCGTCGGCTGACACTTGTGGTACAAAGACTTATGGCGCGTCTTGGGGGTCTGCTTGCCCAGATTGCTCAGAATTAGACCCGGAACTGGCCAGAATCGTGGAAGCTTGGGGCGAGCTACCCCAGCACATTAAGGCGGCGATGCATTCTCTTCTGGTTGCCGGCGGATTCAATCTGAAAGCAGGAGAGTAGGTGACAGAATGGACAGAATGGACACAACGGAAAAGTTCCTCCAATACTTTGTTGTTCTGAAAGACCCCGGGGGATCCCCCCGCAGGGTCCCCCCGCCGATTCTGTGTAAATATCCCCCAGGCCCGCCCTGTGTGTGCCCATCGGTTACCCACCTTTTTGACAACGAGATCCGGTTTTTCAAAAAAAATTTCTTGAAATTTCAGATCCGACTATGGCATCTGTTCATCGTGGTTGAATTACTAACACTCGGCCTTCATACGGTCTTCAAAATGGCTACGAATGGAGGCCGGGGACGCGCTTGGATTGCTGTGCATCGTGTTGAGAGCTGAAAGACATCCCAGCGCCCCAATACCTTCTCAAAGCTTCTCAGAAGCTGCTCACGCAATCCATTTACAAACAGCGACTCGGTGCTTGCAGGGCACATGATCGCACAGCGAGCTTCTCAGAAGACCCCGCTATCGCTCCTGAGTTCAACTGGCCTGTGTTCGATTCCCAAAACGTAAGCCTTGCATCCTTTAGTCAACATTCAGATCGTCCAATGGACTTACTACACCATGACCGCCTTGATTCAGTATGTGGGTATAGATCATGGTTGTTGTCACAGATTCATGTCCAAGTAGTGCCTGGACTGTTCTGATATCAGTTCCCCGTTGAAGGAGGTGCGTGGCAAAGCTGTGCCGAAATGTGTGGGCACTGATGTTTTTCACAATGCCGGACTCCCTTGCTGCCACCTTGATTGCTTTATTGACGACGCTGGCATTCACGTGATGACGCCCCTCTTTACCGCTGCGGGGATCGACAGATCTTCTGCGGGAAGGGAAAACATACTGCCAGGTCCATTCACGGGCAGCACTCTTGAACTTCCTGGCAAGCGCGTTTGGGAGATATACTTCGCCGTATCCCTCCCGAAGATCATTCTCGTGGAGTGTCCTGGCCCGACCCAACTGTTCCGTTAGAAAAGGAACGGCAGCAGCGGATAAAGTTGTCACGCGGTCCTTATCACCCTTGCCGGACCGAACCAAGATTTCCTTCATACCAAAATCAACATCCTTGACTCGTAGTCTGACCGCCTCTGCAATACGCAGCCCACTTCCGTACAGCAGCTTCACAATCAACTGCGTCGGGCCTGACATAAGTGTAATAATCTTTGCGGCCTCATCGGTGGTGAGAACCACCGGGACCTTTTGACTTCTGCGTGCCCGAACTGCATCGATATTGTCATCAAGAGGAGTCTTAAGAACCTGGTTGTACAGAAAGGCCAGAGCATTCAACGCCTGGTTTTGGGTGGACTGGCTGACCTTTCCTTCGACCGCGAGATGCGTCAGGTAATCCTGAATCTTTTCTTCGCCGCCCTTGAGGTCCTCACGGCTTTTCATATTGTGATACTTGATATATCTCCCTATCCATCCCTTGTAAGCTCGCTCAGTCTTGATTGCATAGTGCTTAACACGAATGACGCGTACTACTTCGTCCAGAATTTTTTCCTGCTTGGCCATTGAAGTCTTGATCTCACTACTTAGAATTAAGTAAAAGACCTATGATATCAGCCAAACTCAAATATGCACTTTTGGATTTCCAATAGCGCATATCAGCTCAAATAGAGCTACTACTTAATATGTTATGCAGGAGCGTATGTCGTATCTAATACCAATCGCGCTGATCATCTTCGTGAGTGCATTCTTGTTCGTAAGGTCCAAGGGGCGTTACTACAAAAAGATTTTCCGGCCGCTTACCGAACTCTTGAACCAATGACAAGCCTGTCGTACAAGAGCCGCCTGATTGAGCGCATATCGAGTGGAAAACACCACGATGTCAAAGTCGACGCAGTCAGGCTCCGCAAAATGATCGCATGGGTGGACAGCATGTGTCCTTACCGGGGTGATGATGAAATAATAGAAATTGATGATCCTGTATTTCAGGGTGTTGACTGGCTTGCAATCAGGCCAAAAATAAAAACTGCCCCACGAATCATCCGACCCGGCCCGGTCAATTGAATTAATGCCGAAATATAGTGAAACATATTTTCAACATTGAAGCTTGATTGTGAAATGGAAGGAATAAACACAATGAAATGCCATATGATGAAACTCACCATCCTCACTGCCCTGCTGCTCGTGTCGCTCGCCGCATTGCATGCCGCTGAGCCACCGAACCCCATGCCGTTGCCTGATGTTCTTTCATGGCGGACGGCGATTTATGATGAAGCGTTCTTCCAAGGCCGGACCGTGTACGGCGAGGAGGCCCTCACATTCATGTGGCAGAGCATCAACTGGCGAAGCAATCCCGAGGGCATACCTGGGAAGTTTTCAAAGCTCCAGCGGCTCCTTTCCGGCGACGCGCAGCAAGTTGCCATGGTTAACAAGGAAATTCAGAATCAGTGCCGGGGTGTGCTCGCCGACGTAGGCTCTTGGCGGGAGAAGAACAAGAAAAGCCGAAAACCGACGTCCTGGATTCTGCTGGCGTTGCGTGCTCCCGACAAGCTGACGGCGGAAACGCACGCGATCATCCGCGAGACGTTGAAGGCGATTGATCTCGGCAGCAAGGAAGCTGGCTACATCGCCTGGATGCACATCAACGGCGCCAACGGTGCGAACGTCCACGGTTATCTCACGCCGCTGGTGCTCGCGCCGGCACTCATTGACGACCCGAAAGTCCTCGCCGCCGGTGAGCAGGCGTTGCTGGCCGAACTCGTCCACATGAACCGCACGGGCGACATGGGTGAGTTCAACCTGCTGGAGAGCCATTGGTGCGGCACGGCGAGTTGGGAAGATATCACGCGCTACATCCCCGACCCAAAGTTGCGCCGCATGGCACGCCTGATTCGCGAGCG
>JASLXP010000858.1 GCA_030740295.1 Planctomycetota bacterium | reverse complement strand
CATGACACCCAGAGAACGCTTCGTTAACACTCTGAAGTTCGAGCCGGTAGATCACGTCCCAATCATGGAGATCGCTCTCTGGCAGCAGACGAAGGAGCGATGGGTGAAGGAAGGGATGCCCCCGGAAGTCGAAGGCGGATTCATGCATCGAGGGAGCGAATACTTCGGCCTCGAGGGTTACGAGACCATCGAGATCAACGCGACGGCGCCTGTTCCGCCGTTTGACCAGAAGACGATATCGGAGACCGATGAGCACATCACGTTTCTTGACGGCATGGGCCGCACGCGGCTGGCGCTGAAGACCGGCACCGTCGGCGGGCAGCGCATGAGCATGGACACCTACATCGACTTCCCCGTCAAGGACGCAGCCTCGTTCGGTGAGCTGACGCGGCGGTTCGAAGGGCCGGTCGAGGAGCGCTACCCTCAGGATTGGGAGGCGGCAAAGGCCAAGGCGAAGCAGAGCGATTTGCCACTGACGCTCATGAACCCGTTGTCGGGAACGTTTGGCTACTACAGCATGCTGCGAAACTGGATGGGAACCGAGAATCTGTCCTACCTGTTCTATGACGATCCAGCCCTGATTCACGCGTGCCTCGAATTCCTGACCGACTTCATTCTGAGGCTCCTCGGCCGCGCTGTCCGCGAGGTCAAGTTCGACTTCGTATACATTCACGAGGACATGGCCGGCAAAGGCGGGCCCCTGATGGGTCCGCAGTTATTCCGTGAATTCATCCTGCCGCACTACAAACGACTCGTTGGTTTCCTGAAGACCAACCGCGTTGACATCGTGCTGGTAGATACCGACGGCGATCACGATGTGCTGATCCCATTGTTCCTTGAAGCCGGTGTCGACGGTTTCGGCCCGTTCGAGCGTGCCGCGGGCATGGATCCTGTCAAGGTCCGACAGGCATACGGCAAGTCAGTCTGCATGATCGGCGGCGTAGACAAGCGTGAGGTCGCCAAAGGCCCCGAAGCGATCGAAGCGGAACTGGAACGGTCTGTGCTGCCGATTATTGAGCAGGGCGGCTTCATTCCCACGATTGATCATGCCGTGCCGCCGGATGTTTCGCTGAGTAATTTTCAGTATTACCTGGATGAAAAAAGTAGGATTCTCGGTGGATGAGGTCTCGGGTGTCAGGTGTCACGACAGGTGACACCCGACACCTGACACCTGACACCTCATTCCCAACCCACCATCACAGCGAAGCTCCCATGCCTCACGAAATGCGCTGCCCCGTTCGAGTCAACCCCCTCTTGCGCCACCCGTCGGGGCGCCGAGAGAGCCTCGATGGCTCCTGGCAGTTCCGACTCGATCCGGATGACGAGGGAGTTTCAGATCGATGGTTCCAAAGCCCGGAGAATTTCAAGGAATCTGTTCAAGTGCCGGGCTGCTGGCAGGGACAGGGCCATGGGGACGACAGCAGGGACATGGTCTGGGACTTCCGGCTCGAAGCGCGTGTTTTTCAGGCAACGTATAAGGGGACCGGGTGGTATGGCCGCAGCTTCGAGGTGCCTGCGTCGTGGGATGATTCGCGGGTCTGGCTCAACTTCGGAGGCGCGCATCCCAGCGCGGAGGTGTGGCTGAATGGCGTCCGTCTTGGCGAAAACGATCTGCCGTTTGTGCCCTTCGGCTTCGAAGTCACGGATCTGGCCAGGCGCGACCGGCCCAACTGGCTGGCGATTCGCGTGCACGAAAAGCATCGTGAATTCGGCTTTGCCTACAATTGGCAGGGGAACTGGTCCGGCCTTTACCGTTCCGTAGAGCTGACAGCGTCCGGGCGAAGCTTCATCGAACGGTGCGACATTCTGGCGGACGTGGATTCGGAGTCCCTCCGAGTCAAAGTGAAGATTGGCGATGCCGCAAAGCCTTCGGCTCTCGCGATTCGTATCGCGGCCAGGCCTGTTGGTGACGGCGCATCTACAGCAAGCCTGGAGGAACCGGTGACAGGCGGAGAGGCGGAAATCACACTTCCCGTACCTTCGCCCGGATTATGGAGCCCGGACGCACCTGATCTGTACCGAGTGGATGTCGAACTTTTGTCCGGGGACGAATCGCTCGATGCGATGAGCGAGCGGACCGGTTTCGTCAAGCTGTCGTCGAAAGGCAGACTGTTCCTCATCAATGGCGAGCCCTACTACATGCGAGGTAGTGGAGATTTCATCAGTTGTCCCGAGACAGGCTGCCCGGACACCGACCGCGAACGCTGGCGGCGCAAGCTCCGGGCCCTGCGGGATTACGGGTACAACTTCGTTCGCTGCCAGTCTTACGTGTATCCGCCGGAATATTTCGACGCGGCCGATGAGGTCGGTCTGCTGGTGCAGAGCGAGATGGGAATGCTTGGCGCATGGAGCGGGCATACCCCGCAGCATGTGTATCAGTGGCCTCCACCGACTCCGGATAACTATCCCATTCTGAAGCGGCAGTGGGATCTCATCGTGAGACGCGACGTGAGCCACCCCTCGGCAAACATCTACTGCATGAGCAATGAGCTCGGCGGCAAGACACACTTCCCTCGCATCGCGTGGCAGTGCCGCCGCGACACCAAGGCGATCAAACCGACCGCCATGGTCATCTGGACGGACGGAGGATACAACGAGGAACTGCCCGGCGACTTCGTGAATGTGGTCAGTACCGGGATGGACGCCACCACGTGCGACAAGCCGATTATCGAACACGAATACCGCTGGTGGAGCTCATTCCCGGACGTTCGGGCGGAGCACAAGTACACCGGCGCCGTTCGGCCTTATGCGATCTCGGTTGCCCGTGAGGCCGCAAAGCTGCACGGCCAGGAACACTTGCTGGAAACCTACGGTGCGAACAGCCAGCGGCTTCAACTCCTGGAAGCGAAAGCTCAGATGGAAATCTGTCGCCGGGATCGCGCCTGGCTGGCAGGCATCTGTCACTTCAACGCCATGGACGCCAACCTGTCGCCCCAGGGCATCATTGACGAGTTTTACGAACGGAAGCTGGCTGACGCGGCCACGTGGCTCCGCACCAACGGCGATACCGCAGTGCTGTCCAGCCTGGACATTGCGGACCGGGTACTGACGGCCGGAGAGGAATTCCGTTGCGCTCTTTCTGTCTCGGACTTTTCCCATCCAGCCTTCGAGAATCCCATTCTGCGCTGGCAGATTGTTTCCGATGACCAGGCGCTTGAATCAGGCGAACTGACTTGGGCGCACGAGCCTTACACAACATGCCCAGCCGGCGAAATTGCGTGCACTATCCCAGACCTTTCCCACCCGGTGAAAGCCCGCCTCGAAGCAAATTTGGCCGAAGGCGGCCGGCGCGCAGCCAACTCGTGGGATATCTGGCTGTTCCCGGCCGAAGCGCCGCTGCCCTCAGGAACTGCCGTTTATGGTGAGCCGAAGCACACTTGGCTGAAGCAACTGGAAGACGTTCCGAACGTCTCAGCCCAGGAACTCGGCGGCGTCACCGTCGCTCTCACGGAGAAACTCGACGAAGATCTCCTGCGTTTCATGACCGACGGCGGAGCGGCCGTCCTGGCCGCAACTGAAGGGCTGGTTCGTCCGCACAATCCGAACTTCGGATACGTGAAATATTTCTTCACTCCGCCGGCCAACTATCCGCCCTACGAGGACGGACAGAACGGAACGGTCATCACCGATCACCCTGTGCTGGGCGAGTTCCCCCACGAAGGTTATGCCGACCTCCAATTCTTCCGCATGATCGACGATGCCCCGCCCCTCGACCTGGAACCGCTCGAGCTCAACGACGAAGAGCCTGCGATCCGGGTCATCCACCGCTACCCGGTCTGCCGTCCCCTCGGCTACCTGCTGGAGCGCGCGGTTGGCAAAGGTCGCCTGATCCTCTGCGCACTGCAGCTCGACCCATCCTGGCCGGAAGCGCGCTACCTGCTCACCCAGGTCTGCGCCCGCGCTGCCAACGGGCAGCTTGAGCCAGGCCGGAATCTGCCGGAGTCGTGTCTGAAGACCATCGCCGATGTCACTTCATCGCTCTGAGAGCTATCAGATGAAACGGTCGTTTGATCTGATGTCGCCGGCAATGCTCACCTCACCAGGCTCTCGAAGTCGGTCCACCTGGGAACACCCCACGTGGGCTTTATGACTTCGCCTCTGGCCTGTTTCACCGCCTCGCGATAAGCGCCGTAGAAATTGCTGTTGCAATCGAGCCAGAGGGTGATGCGGCGCATCTCCGCTGGGGTGAGCTTCGTCTCGTGTTGCCCCTTCGCTAGCATTTGGTAGAGCTTCGAGACACGCGCTCCGTCCTGGCCGGGAATAGAGTAGGAACGCCCGTTGGCCCGGATAGCGCCATTGCCGCCGCTCTTGCCCCACGCGTATTTCCGCAAGGTATGAAACGCCTCGGACCAGCCGTATTTGCCGAGCTTGTCGCCTCGAAGGCTCTTGGCAGTCTTCTCCTTGTCATGGCAGCTCACGCACTTCGCGTCGATTACCGGCTGCACCAGGCGCGGGAAGGTCAATGGATACGATCCTTCAGCTTCGGGTTCGATCTTGGAGGGAGGGCGGAGCATTGCCATCGGCGTTTTGCTGCCATTGAGTTTCGGGGCGGTGTGGCTGGATTCGTGGCAGCCGATGCAGCTCAACGTCTCGCCGGGGTGCAGGTAAGTGTCGGAGCGCATGGTCTGGACGGCCATCCCGTTCTCATCGAGGGCCTGGAAATAGACCCCCGCTCCGGCCGGCATCTTGAAGTGGACGCTGCCGTCCTCTTCTACCGGGACAGTGCCCAGAACGCCCCGCGCCAGCGATTGATTTGCATGACCGATTCTTGGCTCATCAACGAACGAGTTGTGTTTTGGGAAGACGTTGACAATCCGAAGCTCCTGGATGCTCGTCCCTTCCGGCCAGGGAAGCTCGCTTTCGTAGATATTCATGATGCTGACCGTTCCCGTAGACAGGTCAGCGTCTTCCGGCTGGTCGGCCTTGGCCTGCATGGTCTGTGTTGGAATTGCCGGGGGCCGTTTCCTGGCCTTTAGTGGAATCGGGTCGAGGCAGGAGATTCGAGGATCGCGATAGAGGAGCTCCCTGTTGCCAAAACTATCGAGCAGGTAAAGCCCGTAATTGCGCTGCGCGGGGTCATACACGCAGAGATAGAAATCCTCGCTCAACGGCCAGGGCGTGCCGCAGACTTCCGCGCGCGGTCTGTGCGTACCCTTGCCGTGTGCTTTGCCGGGCGAGGATTCGGATTCGGGGAATTGGAGTTCCGGAGTGATGCGCTTGAGCTGGGCAGTGGAACCGTCGTCCTTCAGGCGGAGGTCGATCATCACCAGTGACCCGTAATTCTGGCCGTGATGCGGTGTGGCAACCGCGACGTACCGGTGGGAATTCGGTATGGCCCGAATGGACATTTCCATCCATGGACGCGATTCGCGCCGGATGGGGTAGTTGCCGTGGTAGCTCCGGGGATCGCGCCCGTCCGGAAAGCAATGCCAGATGTGATGGGCGACGTCTGAATCACGGTCCACGTAATCCCAGCGCGTGTAAACGATCATCCCGTTGTTATCGACGCTCGGATGCCATTCGTTTGTATCGTGCCAACTGAGCTGAACGAGGTCGCTGCCGTCCGGCATCATGGCAAAGAGCGTCGCGCTGGGCAGGGGCCGATTCCCGCAGCGCTGGTTCCCGCCGGCACGCTCCGAGATAAACCCGATGCGACCGCTGGGCAGGAAGAAGGGGTCGTAATCATCCCACATCCCGTCCGTAAGCTGGCGCAGATTCGAGCCGTCGGCGCCGGCCTGGAAGACATGGTAAGTACTTTTCGGCCGGAAATAGTAATGTCTGGCGTGCCTGACCCGCCTCACCTGGTCTTTTGCCCAGCGCTGGTTTTCATACGAGGCATTCTCAGGAATCGTGTGTTCCGCTTCCGTGAAGGCAAAGAGAATTGTCTTTCCGTCATAATCCAGATCCAGCGAGACGAACGACCCGCTGTCTTCGAGTTTCTGCCCTTTCAGCCGACCCTTCTGAACGGCCGATTCGGCGAGCAGACTCTTGACCGCCTGCCCCTCCCCAAACGCGTTTTCGAGCACATAGACGCCGCCGCCTTTGGCTTGGTTAAACCCAAGATACTGATCCACCATGTGCCGCTCGCCCCTGGCTTGTTTGTTGTGTTTGAGAAAGATGATGCTGTCGAAATCGAGCAGCGGATTCTTAAAAGCGATTCTGCGACGCAAAGCCGTGATTTTTTCAAAGAGGGCAATCTGCTGATCCGGCGACAGAACAGCAGAGCTTTCGCCGCGCAAGCCTTCGAGCTCCACGGCCTCCTTCGCCAGATCGGGCGCGCCGTCGAGAGCACTGATGTGTTGGAGCAACGCCTCGGTCCGGCGTTGGGCAACGTCCACCGGCGTTTTGTCAGTACCGAGGATCAGGGCCTCTTTGCGGAAGACCTCTTCTGCGACCCTTGCCTGCGCTGGGTCTCCTGGTCTGCGTGCCTGGATCTGCTTCTGAATCAGGTTGAATTCTGCGTTGGCAGATTCAACGGCAGTCATCGGATTACTCACCGCAGCCTTTTGCAGTCCCTTGATGCTGGAGGCCAGAATGACAGAGCCCCACTTGTTAGCGGAAGGGATCCGGATCGGCTTCCGATCCTTGATGACAGCTCTGTACACCGACCAGGTGTGCATGCTTCCTACGGCCTCGGTCTTCATGCTGCTGACTTCCGTCCATTCACTGGTGAGTTTCAGGCCGGAAGGGGTCGGCCGTGAGGAGGCAACTCCGGGCAGTTGCTCACACAAACAGAGGTAGAGCGTGCCCGGCGTATCCATCGTGATTGACAGGTTGGCCGGCCTTTTGTGCTCGTGGAGGACATATCGGAGACCAAGGATTTCTTTGGGCACATCGGTGAAGCGGTAATCGCGATTCGAGTGGACGAGCGCGGCTTCCTTCATGGTGCCTGCGTGCAGGGTCCTGTTGCCTTTTATCTGAATGGCCGCCTTCACAACTGGCGCGGCCCGGGACGGAAGATCTTGCCGTTCTTCAGCAGAAAGCTCTCCCCACGAAAAAACAACCAGCCATGTGAGAAACATGTAGCTCTTCAATTCGGGTCTCCATTCTGTCATGAATTTGAGGGATGAAGATCTTAAACCGATGATCAAGCCCTCGCTAACCCACGAAAATCCAATCTGACGGATGTTAGCCCTGTTCGGCCTTTCACCACACGTAGCTCTGGCTCGGGTCGAAGTCGAGGGCGGGGACCGGGTAAAGCGGAGTCTGCTCAATTGTCACTCTCGGGCGCTTGTCTATGTCTTTCACTTTTGAAGCATTGCGGGATGAGCCTTGGCAACATCTATTCGCCCGCGGGCAACGTTGCCGCGGTTAATTTCTCGATCTGGTAAGTCACGTTCGGCAGCACGCCTCGGATGTGAATCGTGTCTCCACGGCGGTCAAAATCTTCGTGTGGCTCCCCGTCTGCTTTGACGACCAATGGGGTCGGGTTGGGCTCGACCTGGACGATAAGCTCGGCCTCGTCATCTGCGTCCGGGTCATCAGCCTCGAACAGGTACTTCTTTACTCCGGGGGCATGATCATACACGAGCTTCGTGTGCAGGCCGCCGGCAAACTTGACGCGGAAACGCTTGCACGAGAATTTGCCAGGGATCATTAAAGTTCCTTTCCGAGGCAACCCTTCGATGCGCCAGACCCCGGCCTGACCGGGACGGAAAAGCAGGAAGCGACCAGAGGCGCGGG
>JASLXP010000857.1 GCA_030740295.1 Planctomycetota bacterium | reverse complement strand
AAATCGCCGGACTTCGTGTATGCACGCCACTCACTCACATTCTTTAAGTTTAAATTTTGTACGAAAGTTTTCGCATCTTCAAAAGGCCGGAAATTTATCCGGGCCACGCTTTTCCATACCTGAGCAGCTACAGCTTCAGCAAAATCTCCAAAACTAATCTTCAGCCCGACAGGTACGTCCCCCGCTACCCTAATAATCTTATCGCTTCGCTTACGGCCTCGCGTTAGGGTGCGAAATTCCTCAGCAATCCGCTCATCCTGCGTGGAGAGCGCCGCTATCGTGCGTGTCACGGTACGAAATTCCGTTGTCTCAGCAAATTCATGGCGTTGGTGCATGAATCGGTGTCAGCCCAACGCTAGCATCGGCTCGGGCTCTTGATCAATCATGGAGACTGAGGGGGTGGGGCCATGGCCGCAGGGAAGTCGAGCCGAATTAATCGCAAGTACAAGACGAAGTATAGAATCCGGAACTGGAGGGAGTACGAGCGTGGCCTCAGGAGCCGCGGTGATGTCACTATCTGGCTGAGCCAGGAGGCGATTGCCGCATGGACACCACCGAATAACGGTCTTCGCGGAGGCCAGCGAAGATACTCGAACCTTGCGATCTTGACCGCGTTGACTTTGCGGATCCTCTTCCGCCTGCCGCTTCGCCAGACTGAGGGTTTTCTGGACTCGCTACTCCGCTTGATGGGCCTCGTCCTCAAGGCCCCGGACCACACCACACTCTCGCGCCGGAACCAGACCGTTGAGGTGCCGCCGCTGACCCGGGTCCATGGCGGGACGGTCTCCCTGGTCGTCGATTCCACGGGGCTCAAGATTCTGGGGTCCGGCGAGTGGAATGTGCACAAGTACAAAACGTCCAGGAAACGCCGGGACTGGAGGAAGCTGCACATCGGAGTGGATGACGAGGGGTTCATCGTGGCGGCCAGGCTCACGGAGAGCAGCAAGGACGATGCTTCTACCCTCCCTGATCTCCTTGACCAGATCGAGGCTCCCATCCGCCGTTTCACGGCAGACGGGGCCTATGACCGCAGATCGATCTACGATCAGGTCGGCGCAGCCGGCACAGAGGATATCGTAATCGTGATCCCCCCTCGTCGCTCGGCTGTGTCCCCGAGGCCCACGGACGGTCCGTGGGCGACGAGAGAAGCGGCTCTTCAGAGGATTCACAAGGTCGGACGACGAGAGTGGCTGAACGAGTCGGGCTATCGACAGCAGGCTCGCGTGGAGAACGGATTCTTCCGGTACAAATCAGTGCTCGGAGGAGGCTTGAAGGCAAGGAGCAGCATCGCTCAGACGAGAGAGGCCATGATCGGGTGCCGCATTCTCAACCGGATGTTCGAGCTCGGCAGGCCTGAGTCCTACGCTGTGGTGTCGTGAGAGAGGCTGGGAACATGGCTCAAATCGCGCCGGGGTTGATTCGTGCAACAACGCCTTTAAGATGCCTTCATCCAAGGAGGCTTTTGGAAATATTGGACTATCTTACCCCTCTGGCTGACGATCAGTTTGAAAGTCGCATCAACAATCGAGCGCACAGTCTGCACGATTACTTGAAGACTCAGCGCGATGGGGAGACGCTTCACGACCACTCAAGTATTTACAGCTTACCAAAACACGAGATCTTTCCAGGGATAGATCAATCATGAGCATTCACGCTCTTTGCAAACCGCGGCCGTCTGTCTTCGCAACCGACAGAAGGGCTACCGTTCTTAACCTCGATACCTTTCTTAAAGGGCAAGTCAACGGCCTTGAATTTTTCGAGGAAAACTATTTCACCAACGGCATGCTCACGCTGATGGACCGAGCGTTCCGTCATCTTGGCGGGTCGGGAGCGGGTTCTTCAGTTTTCCTGTTATCACAAGCTATGGGGGGGGGCAAGACGCACAGCATGATAGCGCTGGGACTACTTGCGAGTGAGCCTGGGTTAAGAAAACAAATTCTCGGCGACCAAAACCCAGCTCCTAATCTCGAACGCTGTCGTGTTGTCGGGTTTAATGGGAGAAGCACTGATGCAGCAGGTGGAATCTGGGGATCGATTGCTGAACAACTTGGCAAAGAGGAGCAGTTTGCCCGCTACGTCTCGCCACTACTCAGTGCGCCAGGCCCCGAGGCTTGGAAGCAGTTACTTGGCGGAGACCCGCTGGTTCTTTTTCTTGACGAACTCCCGCCCTATTTAGAGTATGCGGTCGCTGTCCCTGCCGGGAATGCTGACCTCGGCGTCGTGACTACCACAGCGCTCGCAAACCTTTTCGTCGCAGTTGCTGATATGGATAATGTGTGTCTTGTCCTTTCCGATTTGGCGGGAACAAATTTCAGCATAGGCCAGGCCAACCTTGAGGCTGCATTCAATCGCGCTGTCCAAGGAATCACGTCGGAATCGAGGCGATTCGCCGTTCATATCACCCCGGTCAACCCGAACGGCGACGAACTTTATCACATTCTTCGCAAGCGCCTCTTCGAGTATGTTCCGCCGGAGGCGGATATTCAAAAGGTGGCATCTGCATACCGCGAAGCGCTTCATGAAGCAAACAGGATGAACTTGACCACCACTTCACCGGAAGTCCTCTATGCTCGCGTAGTTGATTCCTATCCATTCCATCCTGACCTCCGTGAACTCGTGGGCAAGTTCAAGGAAAATGAAGGATTCCAGCAAACCCGCGGCGTTATTCGTCTCATGCAAATGGTCGTATCCAATCTTTGGCGAACTGAGAAAGCGACAAATATGGAGTTGATCCACCCGTATGATCTGGATTTGAATCTCGACGAGATTGCTTCCGAAGTTCGCACAATAAACTCGTCGCTTAGTGAGGCCGTCGCCCACGATGTCGCGCATGATGGCGATGCGGAGGTTGAACAGATCGACTTCGCTAACGGCAACACAGATGCGTCGGATGCTGCCCGCCTCATTCTCGTTGCTTCGCTTTCAACAACGCCTGGTGCCATTCACGGGCTTCGAGAATACCAACTCGTCGATTGCCTCCAGCGCCCGGGTCGTGATCTCTCAACGTTCAAGGCTAACGTCCTCGACAAGCTTGCGACTCGTGCCTGGTATTTACACAGTTCGTCTGATGACCGTCTGTTCTTCAAGAATCAACAGAATCTCGCGGCCAAATTGCGCTCAACTGCGCTCGCACTGCATCCAGAAACCGTCGATCGTATGCTTCGCGAGCATTTGGATAATTACTTTTCTGCCTTGCTCAGAGACTGCTATCAGGACGTCAAGGTGCTGCCGCCTCTTGATGAAGTTCCGATCGAGCAGGAGAAGACGACTTTGATCATCGTGCGCCCAGGCGGCCTAGCAAACCAGTTGCCAATCTCTGCAGACTGGCAAGCATGGTGGGAACAGCAGCAGTACAAGAATCGTGTTCTCTTCCTCACGGGCTCGCGCGATACTTTTCAACAGGTGCTCGATTCGGCCCGTCAAACTCGTGCCCTGCAAAGCATTGAAGACGAACTTAAGACTGAGAACACACCTTCAGATGACCCACAATGGCGGTCACTCGACACGCTTCGGGACCGTGTGGGTCTGCAATTCACCGCCGCGCTAAAAGAAGCTTTCGACCATATTGTTTATCCTTCCATCAACAGCGCGCTGCGCGCAACGGGCACCGATCTCGCCTTTGCTGGGAACCAGAATGGTGAAGCGACGATCCGCAAGACGCTCGAAGGCGCACAGAAGTTTACTACCAAGATTGACGACGACAGTTTTCGCTCTCGTGCGGAGGCGCGTCTCTTCGGCTCAATTGAAACCAAAGTTGTCTTGTGGTCCGACTTCAAGCGAGCCGCTGCGGTTAATACCAACTGGCCTCTCCATAAGATTTCCGCGCTCGATGACCTCAAGGCCGACTGCCTTCATCGGGGACTGTGGCGTGAAGAAGGCAACCATATCCGGCGCGGGCCGTTTCCCCCGCCAATTCCCGAAGTTTCTATACGCGAACTATCGAGCCAGGAAGACGGCGATGGACACACCTTCCTGAAGATCGAACCATTGCATGCACCGTCGGTCGTTTATGAGACTGGAGATTCAGAACCCACAAGAGCGTCCAGTCCCGTGCCGACGCCGGCCCGCTTTGAAGCGGCAGGTCTGCGTTACCGATTCCTCGCCTTCGATCCTGCTGATCTTGTCCGCGAGAGCGCGGTGCGGGAATGGACCGCGAGAATTCGGCTCAAGTACCAGTTCCATAACCGGGGCGACCATTACGAGGTAGAGCTACTGGCTCTCCCTAAGGCTAACGGTGTCTCCATTCGATACACTACGGACGGTTCCTCGCCTACCAGCACGGGTTTCGCCACCTACGACGGGCCGTTCCGCGTCACGGAGAAATGTCGCATCGTGTGCGCGATGGCTGTGGCGTCCGAATATGATGTGAATTCCGAGACGATTCGTATCCCAATTCCGCAGAAAGGGCGGGAAGAAACCACACTGGACCCTGTGATTCCGGCTCGCTGGAATCAACAGACAAAGCTCGATGACTCTGGCGCGGTCTGGGATTTCATCCCGCGGATGGAGAAGGCCATTGGGGTAACCGCTTACGATATAAGCCTCACGGCTGAAAGCAGTGATGGTCAACAGAACGTTGAATACTCCGGGGCCTTGGATGGTGGCTACGATGCAGTCGCTTTGAAAGCGGTTGCCGAGAAGCTTCAGGAGATTGTTAGTGGTGGAAGTCTGCGGATGGTCGTTGGCTCTCTCGGATTCTCTACCGGGCAGGCACTTCTCGATTGGTTGAAAATTACCAATCAGCCCTTCAACCTCAGCAAAGTGACTCAGTAAGCCTATGGCACGAACCGCTTCAGCATCAGCCAGAAAGGTTGTCGGTCTTGGTTTTCTGCCGGAGGAAGCCCGCCACGGCTATCTTATAGATATTCCGAAGGGCAAAGGGGCTGCTGACATCATATGTATCACTGAGCATCGAGGAGATGATCTCGATTATATCGGTACCCGCACAGTCGACGCCCCATCACCCGGCGACCCTTCGCTGCGGGTTGTGATTGATCGCACGCACTGGCTCGCACTAGCTCCCGCGTTCTGGGGGGAGGCCAACCGCCGCCTCCGTGCGAATGGTTTGCCGACCCAGAAATTTCACAAGAATCCTGCCAAGCCCGTGCCGGTGCACCCTTCTCTCGGAAAGGAGCTCTGCATTCTCTGCTGGGCCGTCGAAGAAGCCTCTCCTGACGACGTCCCCAATGCCTTGCGCAACTGGGAAGCACTCGCCCCCGAGGAGCGGTGGTGGCTTTACACCATGACCGTCGCTACTACCGGCCAGGCCATGCAAAAGGGCATCGGTTGGCGCAAGGCGCTCCGCGCTGCGCTAGCCGACAATCCCTTCGTCAAGGGCGAAGGACTTTCGCCGAAGGCCCGTCGAGAACTCATCGGCCATTCACAGTTGAATCTTTCCCTGTGAGTAGTCCCATGCCCGCATTCATCGAAACACAGTTCCCGATCGCTCGCCTTTCCGCGGAAACTTACAAAGAGCGTAAGGCCAACGTTGGGCAAACGCTCACACGAATTGGTAAGTGGTGGGGGCGCAAGCCTCTCATCTTGGTTCGGGCCGCTATCATAGGCATGCTCATGCCTGCCTCGGGTGATCCGAAAAGAGATCGCGAGGTCTTCCTTAAAATCCTCGCAATGGACGACAATGGTGCTTGGCACCGCCAGAAGGGCGACATTCCGGTAGTCGCCTGGCGTGAAGCGGCACCGCCCGACATTCAACAGGAATACTTTACGGCCCGCGGCTTCCAGCGGAGCTTAAGTGACGAGGAGAAGGAAGAAGTAAAGACCCGGATTTGGGAGGTTCTTGATGTTGATGAACGCACATTTCTTGACGACCAGCGGCGCCGTCCCGTTCCGGATCGCAAAACGTTTGACCGATTGTCTTACACGGAGCGAATTACGTTTTGCGAACGGCCGGAAAATATCGCAGGTCCAAGCGACGCCGACTGGGCGGATATCAACTCTCACTTGGGCACAACAGCCAGCAGCCTGCCGGAGTTGGTCGAGCAGCTAGGACAAACTACGTTTGGGCACACGCCTCGCGTAGGCGATAGCTTTTGCGGCGGTGGCTCTATCCCGTTCGAGGCTGCGCGCATCGGCTGTGAGGCCTTCGGCTTTGACCTCAACCCAGTGGCCGGGCTGCTCACTTGGGCCAGCCTGAATCTGCTGGGAGGTGCCAAGGAAGTCCATGAAGAAGTAATGCGGGTACAGTCGCAGGTGTTCGAAATGGCAGATCAACAAATCACGGAGTGGGGTATTGAACACAACGAGCGAGGTGAGCGCGTAGACGCTTTAATTTACTGCGTCGAAGTTAAGCCGGAAGGATGCGATTATTTTATACCGCTCGCACCGAGCTGGATGATCGGTGAAAAATCGAAGGTCGTCGCCCGCTGGCAACGTGACTCCGGGATGGACCGCCTCCGTCAGGAAATTTGCACGATCTCGGACGCCGAATTGAAGCTATATAAGGAAAAGAAAGGGGCAACCGTAACAGGCAATCGTGTTGTCGACCCCTTTGATTCCAATCGCTCGTGGTCGGTTGAAGCGCTTCGTGGTCCTGAGGGATTACGACGGTGGAGTAATGACGATCTCGTGCCACGTTCGGATGATGTGTTTCAGGAACGGCTTTACTGCATCCGCTGGATTGATGACAAGGGCAACAAGCGCTATGCAGCGCCTGACGAAGCCGACTTGGCTCGCGAAGCCAAGGTTCTCGAATTGCTACTTGAACGCTTCGCTGATTGGCAACGTGAAGGGCTCATCCCTTCTAAAATGATTGTTAGCGGATATAACACTGAACAACCGGTCCGCGAACGTGGCTGGACTCATTGGCAACACCTCTTCACGCCAAGGCAGTTATTGACGCACGGAATCCTCGCTGAGTTTGCAAGCAAAGAGGCGCTAAGCCAGCAGTCAAAGATTGCCTGTTTGCTTGGCGTCGGGCGGATAGTGAATTGGAACTCTAAACTTTCTCAATGGTTGTCAGATGCGGCACATGAATGTGGCAATCATGTTTTTTATAGTCAGGCGCTGAATACTTTTTACAATTATTCGAACCGTCCATTTCCCAAACTAGACACCTCCTGGTTTGTTCTTTCCAAGCCTGAAACTATCCCGATTTCTTCAAACAAAGTAGAAATCGCCGACGCCCGCGACCTTTGCGAGACCTGCGACATTTGGGTCACTGACCCGCCTTATGCCGACGCAGTGAGCTACCACGAGCTCGGCGATTTTTTCTTAGCCTGGTATGAGAAGCAATTGCTTAGGGCCTTTCCCGCGTGGACATCCGATGCTCGTGCAGAACTAGCGGTGCGCGGTGATGGAGAGGATTTCCGCCGTTCCATGGTGGAGATATACAAAAACCTTGCTTGGCACATGCCTGACAACGGGTTGCAATTGGTCATGTTTACCCATCAAGACCCGGCCGTTTGGGCGGATCTTGGCATGATCCTCTGGGCTGCTGGGCTCAAGGCTACAGCTGCTTGGACGATCAGAACCGAGACTGAAGCGGGTGGCATCAAGAAGGGTAACTACGTTCAAGGCACCGTCTGCATGGTTCTACGGAAACGCACCTCGCCCGAGCCTGGCTTCCTCGATGAAGTCTATCCATTAGTGGAGGATGAAGTTCTCCAACAGATCGAATCGATGCAAACGCTCGACGAGGGCGGTGAGCCGAACTTCAACGATGCTGACTATCAGCTTGCCGCCTACGCTGCCGCCCTCAAGGTACTCACTCTATACGCCACCCTTGATGGTCGCGATGTGGAACACGAGGTCTTTGCGAAACGGGGGGAAAACGATAAAAGTGACTTCCAGGATGTTATTGAGCGCGCGCTCGGCATCGCCTGTGACACTCTCATCCCACACGGCCTTGACGCGAACTGGCGCTATCTCACTTTGGTCGAACGCTACTACCTTCGGGCACTTGACATCGAGAGCCGCGGCGAACGCCGCAAAGGCATGTACGAAGAGCTGGCCCGTGGGTTCGGCCTCACCGACATTCGGCCACTGCTTAAGAGCGACAAGGCCAATGGTGCCCGCATGTTCACCCCCAGCGGCTTCGCTTCCGCCAGCCTCGCACCAGTCGGAGGAGTGGATGCCAACGCTTCCGCCTTGCCGACCCGCCGCAGGCGCGCGGCTGCTAGTGCTCCGCATCCCTTCGCCTCTTCGCCGATCCGCCACCTGCTTTTTGCGATTCGGGAAACTACGGTCGCGGATAATAGCCCTGAGCCGGGCCGACAATATCTGCGTGACACATTTGGCCAGGGTTACTGGGGTCATCGCGAACGCTTTGTCGGACTACTTGAATGGCTCGCCTCGTTGGCGAACGCCGAGGGTATGTACGAGTGGACTGCTGATTCCGCATCAGCGCGGATTCTTGCTGGCCGACTGCGTACCGACCACGCCTGATGCTTCGACACCATTCCAGTTGTCGAAACCAACTCGACCATGCGGTGCTCAACCAGCGCCTTGAAGGCGCTGGTTCGTACGACCGCATCGCTGGCTATTTCCGCTCAAGCTTGTTCGAAGTGGCTGGCGAAGCCACCACCAAGGTAACCGGCCCGGTGCGAATTATCTGCAACTCGGATCTTAATCCTCAGGACCTTGTGACCGCTGCGGCAGCGCAAGCTGCACTCCACCAGAGTTGGTGTTCCGGCCAGCCGGAGGAAGCGCCGCCGAGCGCGATCCCGCGTTACCGGGCCCTCTACCAGGCCCTCACGAGCAAGAAGATGGAAGTGCGGGTATTACCCGATTCCGCTTTCGGTCTCATTCACGGCAAAGCTGGAGTCATTCGCCGCGAGGACGGCACTGCCACCTATTTCCTTGGCAGCGTGAACGAAAGTGCTTCCGCCTGGAAGGTGAAATACGAGTTGCTGTGGGAAGACGACGAACCTCAAACTATTGCATGGGTGCAGGAGGAGTTCGATGCGCTTTGGAATGATACGCGCGCCGTGGATTTGGCCTGCTGTCCGTTCATTGCCCAGGATGTACGACGTATTATTGTTCGAAAAGTCATTGAACCTGAGGACATGAAGACAACTGCCGACACGAACGCTGTGGCTGCCGCTGCAGCGGTTGAATCACCTGTCTATCGCCAGGAACAAGGCCTCTGGCCGCACCAGAAATACTTCGCGCGGTTGGCTTTGGAACGGCACCGCGTTGGTGGTGCGCGTTTGCTCCTTGCCGACCAGGTGGGTTTGGGGAAGACCACTCAGCTCGCCATGGCTGCGATGATCATGGCGCTGGACGATCCTGAGCGCGGTCCAATTCTCGTGCTCGCTCCCAAGCCACTACTGCAACAATGGCAGGATGAATTGATGGAGCTTCTCCAGCTGCCATCCGCTCGGTGGAATGGCCGCGCGTGGGTTGATGAGAACGAGCTGGAATATCCGTCGGAGGGAGCGAAAACGCTTGGAAAGTGCCCACGCCGTATCGGTCTGGTTTCCCAAGGGTTGGTCGTGAGCGGATTGTCGGAAGCGGTGAACCAACTTCTGGGGCGCCAATATACGTGCGTGATCGTGGACGAGGCGCACCGCGCCCGCCGTCGCAAACTGCCGAATGTAAACGCTGGAGCCGATGAAATCGATGAGAGAGTCGATCCCAACAAGCTAATGGCTTTCCTTCGCGAAATCGGTCCTGTGCTCCGCAAAAAGTGGATCCCAAGTAGATTGAATGGGTTAGGAAGTCGGTTTAGTAGGGGCGAGCCATGGCGAAGTCCACAATTAAATCTTAAATTTCTGTTTGAATGTGCAAATCATCAGACTTCAAAAGCCTTGATATAGTGTGGGATTTAATTTTTTCGGAGTACAAGTTGTAAAGGGCAGTCTAAAAGCGTACCAGCGGGGCGGCATAAAAGTGTACCACCGGGTATGAGAAGAAGGGGGCCCCGAGGGGCCCCCTTCCTGATCCTTTTCACTCCAATTCGGCAGTTTTCTGAGCCTCATTCCGCTTAT
>JASLXP010000856.1 GCA_030740295.1 Planctomycetota bacterium | reverse complement strand
GTGATCGACGATACCGGTTTTGATGCGGTCTTCGGGGCTCGTGCGAGCCAGCTTCAGCTTGTGCTGAATTGTGTCTATCACCTTGAAAAAACGCCGGGCAATGTTCCCTGGAGCATTTATCAGTTTCTCAAGCACCAGACTCCTGGTGTCGATCTGGCGGTGCCTTACGCGGTGGGGGACAATTTTCTGGGTTATCGAATCGTTGGTACGACCGGCGAATTCTTTGAGCGATTTAAGTATCGCGATGGCAGGAAGATCGAGATCCAGAGTGGCGGAAAAGTTTTCGGAACGGACGTCAGGGAGGCAGTGGTCGGCAGCTACGTGTCACAGAAAACGGACCTGAAGCTTGGCTCTGTTTTCAGGCCGTTCCACGGGCTGGACTACAATCCTCAGGAACAGCACGAGCAGGAATACAAAGTCGTCGGAGTTCTGAAGCCGACGAACTCGCCGAATGATCACGTCATCTGGATTCCGATCGACAGCATGTTCCGCATGGAAGGCCACGTGCTCAGGGGAGGCGGAGCTGAGTTTGAAGCCAGGGATGCCCCGGAGATTCCGGACCAATTCAAGGAAGTCAGCGCGGTCATGATTCGGTTTGTCCCTCCGGAAGTTGATCCGATGGTTGGGTTCAATCTCTCGCAGAAGATCAACTACCAAGGCAAGAAATACACGCTGGCGCCGGTGGCCGAAGTCATGCTGACCTTTTTCAATAAAGTCGGCTGGGTGACGCTGGTGCTGGAATTGGTCGCATACCTGGTCGTGGTCGTCGCGGCCGCGGGCATCCTGGCGAGCATCTACAACACCATGAACGAGCGGCGGAGGGAATTCGCAATTCTGCGTGCGTTGGGAGCACGCAAGGGAACAGTCTTCACGATCATTGTCTTGCAGTCGGCCGTGATCGCTCTTTTAGGATCGCTGGTCGGCTTCATATTTTACGCGGCAATCGTGCTGGGTGCGGCCCATGTGATTCGGGATCAAGTCGGCGTGATGATCGACATTCTGAGGATGGATCCCATCTTCTGGATTACGCCTCTGTTGATGGTCGTGGTCGGCGGCCTGGCAGGAATCATCCCGGCGATAAAGGCATATCAGACGGATGTGGCCACGAATCTGTCGCCGCTGTCTTGAAGATGTGAATGGTGGTACTGCCCCCACACGCAACAAGAACTTACTTTTCCCCTTCGAGCAGCTTCCCGTGATGCTTCTTAAAGGCGGCACTCCCATCGTCTTCCTGAACAGTCAGACCGATCCCGGGATGGAATCCGGTTAGATTGCCGCTCCGGTATTCTTCGTAGTAGGCGTTCTCATCCGTGAATTCAAGAGATCGTTTCTTGCCGGCGCCGGGCCAGGAGATCTTGATGATCCTCTTCTTCTGACGATACACATTACGGGGCACTGGTGCGTCTGCATCGACAGTGAAACGCTCGATGGCCTTTTCATCCACCTCAACACCCAGCCCTGGTCCGTCTGGCACATCAATGTAACCGTCCTTCACCTCCAGCGGCTTCTTCAGAAGGTCGTTCCTGAAATGTTCGTGGCACGTGATGTATGGAAGCTGAGCTCGAGATAGGACTGAGCCCAAGTGCATGCCATAAGCTGTTACAAGGCCGGTGCCATTCAACTGCAGCCAGTACGCCTTCTGAAAGGATGCGATCAGCGCGTCCGTATTTCTGAGCCAATTGGCGGTGCCGGCCAACACGAAACCGTCGCACGCGCGAGCGTGCAACAGGTCTTCGTTCCAATGCTCGATCAGGGGCTTCTCAACTTTCTGCTTGAGCAGTCTCGCCGCGTCAAAATCGTTGAACAGATAGAACGGGCTCTCGTACATGCCAACGTTGCGATAAGGATCCAGTTTTCTCAGCATCACCTGTGCGGCGGCGCAATTAACAAGTAAGCCGTTGAAATCGATGTCGAGCTTATAGTCCGCGGGCACAACCTTTTCGATGGCCTCCACCTGCGCAAGGATGTCCCACCAGGGCCGAGCCTTTAGCTTGAAACAAGTGTAACCGCGCTTCACTGATTCTTTCGCTTCTGCTGCCCAATCGCGAGGTGGCATGTCGATCGACCACCATGAAATCGGGCAACGCTTCCGGACCTGCGGCCCGAGCAATGCGTGGATCGGTTCGCCCGCGTCCTTCCCGAGCGCATCCAGCACTGCCATCTGCAAACCAAAACCAATGGAGTCGTCATTCACGATCGCCAGCGGATTCTGGCCAATC
>JASLXP010000855.1 GCA_030740295.1 Planctomycetota bacterium | reverse complement strand
TATTCCTGGGGCAGTCCGTCTGATTCGTAGGCGATAACCGCGCATGGGGCTTCGCCAGTGCCGGCGATCATTGGGAGGGTACCGGGGATGTCCCCCGTCCACGTCACCAGTGGATGCAGGCCGGAGCGCCCGTACCGGTATTCGTAACCGTAATCACCGCCTTCGATCACTTGAATCAGGCGGCACGGCGGAGAGGCGCCAGGGTCGTTGTCAGTGCCGAAGACGCGGCCGAATGCGTCAACACACATGCCAAAAGGATTCCACCATCCGGTCGAGGTGCGGCGGAGCTTTGTGCCGTCGTGCCGGACGTGGTAGGTGCTGCCGCCTTCACCGCCACCGCTGATGCGTGTACCATCGGTGCCGACGAGGGTGTAGGCGTGGCCGAGGTTTTCTCCGAGTCCGAAATTCAGATTGCCTCTGAAATCAAAGGCGAGGCCTGAAAGGCCGTTATGTGGATAGGTACCAGTCGTTTCCATCTTCACGACCGGCGTGATCTTGTCGGCCTTGCTGTCCCCATCGGTATCCTCGAGGCGGTGGATGTCCATTCTGGTCGCCACGTAAAGCGAGCCGTCATGACGGAACTCGATGTCCATGATGTGCTTGAAGCCTTCGTGGAAGACTGAAGGCGTTTCTGCGCGACCATTTCCGGTCTCGTCTTCGAAAATCAGGATGCGATCCGCGGGTGGGCCGTCGTATCCTCTGGGGCGAAAGTGGGTATGACTCTCGGCCACGAAGACGCGGCCTTTATTGTCCACAGTGATGCCTGTCGGCGTGACGATCTGTGGATGCTCTGCGAAGAGATCCATGGTGAGGCGGGAGTCTTTACTTCGTGGGGCTTCTTCGCCCTGCAGCAGGAGAACGGAAAGCGTGCACAGCGTAAGTGGGCCCATGAGGTGGGATGTGAGTGGTGAATGGTGAATGGCCAATCCGGCGACCCGGTTGTACGCGCTCGGCCTGTCCTGCTGTACGACAGTAAAGGACTATTCCGGTACCGCAATGCTGCCTGCGTTTCGGACACCTGGGGACGCGTGTTGATGCGTACGGCTTGCCCGCCTGGCTCAGGCAAACACGTTCAGCAGGTTTGGCGTGAAGGCTGGGTAAGGGAGTACCGTTGCTCCTCCGATTTGCGGTATGAAAGATGGGATGCCGTGGAGGGGGCTGAGTGAAAAGGCTCCGTTTGCCGTCGCTGGGGAAGGGGTGAATACCGGCAGGTCGAGGGCAGGTGATGAGTTGCCGATGAGAGCCGATGATGTCGTGAGGGGCGGGAGCGTAAGGCTGCCAAACACGTTCGTTGGTTCTTCTTCTTCCTCGACAACGAGGCTCTCGACTCTTGGGTTGGTGTCAGACCCCTGAACCACGAACATGACCTGTGGCTGATCACCGGTGAAGGTGGTCGGTGCGTTTACGGTAGTGTTGCTGGCTGAGCTCAGAGTGGAATTGAGCTGTTCGGTGAGGTCGAGAGTGTTTCCCGCCTGGCTTGGATTGCCCTGGGCGTCGGTCTGGTTGGCGAATGAATCCTGGCTGCCGCCCTGGTCCTGCAGGAAAGTGCTGACAGCGCTTCCTCTGAGAGGGCCACCAAGGATGATGCCAGTGTGACGGGGCTGTACAAAATCGCTGTTGGCGCCGAGACCTGTGCCGGATGCAGCGTTGACTGTGATGTCTTTTGTGTTGTCCGCGGTGGCGTTCTGGGTCAGGTCCGCTTCGGCAGTGAATGAGTTTGTGGTCTGTGCACCAGCGAAGGAACTGGAGCTTTGCGATATATCCTGCGACTGAGTTGCCTGCCGAAAGACATCAGAGCTTATCGCCGGATCTCCTGAGCCCTGGGCCAGGATAGCCGCGAAGTTGTTGAAGGTAGGGATGTTATTGAGCGCTGCGACGGCCATTGGTGGGCAAAATCCGGGGCCATAAAAACAGGAGCCTTTTCAGGCTCCTATGTTCGAAAGTTCGCAGAAAACTTTAGGCGATGCGCCCGCCGCTGTGCCAATATTGAACAGCGTTATTCGAACGCCTTTTGGATTTCAGCATCACTCAGGTCGTCGCCACTCTTGATCTGCCTTCCAATGCGAATCTTGACGTTCTTCAGATTGTCGCGTTTCCTGCGGTTCAAGTTTTTGAGTTTCGAGGCGTTCGTCGCGTACTCATTGTTGGCGGCCCTGACTTCTTTCATCAGTCGTCTTCTCTCATTCTCCAGCTTCTTCTTCTGTGCGTCATTGTAGGGCGACCTGTATTTCTGCTTCATATTCAGGATGTCATTAATGGTTTTCAAATTGGCCTCCTTGCTTGTCTGGCCTTCTCTCACGTAATATCCATACTCACCATAGTAGCTGCGGCTCCCGACCGTTGTCTTTTCTGAACTGGAGTAGTTACTGCTTGAGGAGCCGTAATTTATGTATGCGACAGGGTCCGTCAGAGCTTTTTCCTTTCTGTCTTCGATTTCATTTCTGGTGGTTTCATACCATCCGGACAAATCATCTTTGGCGTCGTCGTGAGCGGCCTCAAGCACGTCCATGCGTGCCCCAACCAGCCCCTTAACCTGTTCCCGTGCGCTGGTTGACTTTTCTTCAATGCCGGTGACATCCGCTTCCTGCTCCTTGTAGTAGCGAGTGTTGGCGTAGCTTTTCTTGATCGCTGCCACCTTCTTGAGAACCGTGGAGTGATTTCCGCTCTGGCTGGCTTCTTTTACTTCGTCAATCAGGTCTTTGACCTCGACTTCTTTTTTCCATCCGAGCCACTCGAGTTGGCTTTGCGCTCTGGGATAGACGTCACTGATACGTCTGAGAATTGGAAGTGCAGAGGTGGTGCGTCCTCTATGGAGATTCAACAATGCGATGGCGTACCACTTTTCATCGTCACCATCGGGCTGTAGTCCGAGATGCATCTCGATCCACTTGGGCTGCATTTCTTTGAGAGTGAGAGACTCTTTCTTGCCCTTGTTATCAATAACCAACTGGCCCTCACCAGCCTTGACGACCTTGCCAATCTTGATCCCAAACTGTACCTGCTTGCCGGGGCTGGCGCCCATCTTCTCGAGAAACTCAGACCAAATGCCGGAGACTGCGGCGAAATCGCCTTTCATAGACTCGAGAGATTCTTTGAATGGCTTGTTGCCGGCCCGGCCAGCTAACCGGCCGACGACAACTCCCGCCCGTCCGTAATCTCCATCTTTCAGGGGAGCAACCAACTCCGACTGAATCATCTTATAGGCGGCGATCCGTGGTGCGACGCTGTCTGGTTCTTTGGGTACCTCCTCCGCCTCGATTTTTTGAATGAGTTGACTGGCTTCTCGTGAGATATCGCTCATGCCGAATTTTTCGGCGCCTTTCAGCAGCTTCACAGCGCCCGCCACATCACCTGCATCGGCGAGGCCCGTTGCCCGGTCCTTTATGCCGATAAATTCATCTCGAGCTTTCTGAGCCACCTCCTGCTTAAGATTGTCGATGGCTGCCTTTGCTTCATCGGCAAGGTCATCCTGGCGAGCATCTGACAGCATGGCCAGGGCCCTTTCATATTGGGCGTCTGCCATCAGATCCGGTAGCGCGGCTTTGACGCTGTTGACCGCGGCCATCTCTTCCTTTTTGCGAGCAGCGTCCGATTTGGCCTGCTCCGATTCCTGCTTCTTTCGTTCCCTCTCCGCGCGGGCTGCGACGAGCTTAGCTTTGCGTTCAGCTTGATCCTTCGCATATTCCGCCTTTTCTTTTGCCTTTTTCGCTTGGGCTTCTTTTAGGCTCTTCCGCTCTGCAGCTTTTTGCTCTTTATGCTTGGTGATGATGAAGAACGAGCCCCCTCCACCGAGTGCCATTGCGAGGATGGCAAAGACTACGGGGCCGAGATTTGATTTCTTTCTACGGACCGTTGTACGCCGGGCTTGAGTCGCCATTTTCTTTTCCTTCTGATGAGATTCTGGGGGAACGGAGATTTAAGCAGAAGTTCCGCGGGTCACAATCCTGGCAGTTCAGCGGCGATGCCTCTTCATACCTTTTCGGGGGCCCTTTTGCAGGAAACTGACCAGCAGATTCAGAGCGCGCTGTCCGCGCTCTCCTTCGATGATGTCTTTCCCGTGAACACTGCTGATAAAAGAGTCGAACTGAACATCTACTTTCTTTTCAGTGAGCCTCTCGTAGAGACGATCTGAATACTTGGCAAATTTTTCCCGAAGAGAGCCCATGATCAGAGTATCCACTTTGACTTTATCCACATTTGTCGCGGGTCCAGGTGACAGAACAACGAGCTGACTAATCTTCCTGGATCTATCGCCAGCAACCGCGTCGATGGTCGGACGGCAACTGTTGCCTGAGCCGATGACGGTAACCTTGCGGGCACCGAGCTTCTTAAGCTGAGCTGCCGCGCCGAGGACATCCAATTCGTACGCAGCGGCGTCCTTGCCAGGCTTGGATTCTTTGCGTCCGCGGGGATCATAGGTAATCGTCATAAAGCCCTGGTTGACGAATGCACTCGCTGTCTCTGACCAGAAATCCCGGCCGTTCAGACTGGGCGGTACGAGGACGAGCCCGTGAGCGCTTTTACCCCGCACAACACCGGCGATCTTTCCGCCATCAGGTGTACGGAAGGTCACCTCCTTCTCCTCCTTTTCCTCCTGGGCGGAGAGCATCGTGCAGGCAAGAATAAGGATGAAGGAAGTCTTCACGTAGTTATCTAAAGCTGTCCGCAAAGGAGGCTGTCACCGAGTGGCAACTTCTTCTGTTAGTTCTTGGACGGGGAACTCAGGTCAAGGTTTCGTCTATTGGCAAGATTGAGAATTGTCAGATAACCCAGCCGGGTCATATCGCTGAGGTGTTCGCGGTTGATGTCTTTTGTCACGTCTTGCAGCGTGTTCATGGTCTTGTAGACGCCGGCCCAGAAATCCAACGCCGGGACACCTGCCTGGTGGAACGGAAAATGGTCGCTGCCCGGAAAAGCGAATTTGTCAATATTCTTACCCTCTTCGATGCCCAGTCCCTTCAAGAAAGGGCGGGCGGCGGCGGCAAACTCCGGGTAATAGGAGCTGCCGATCAGGTAAGCCTTGCCCCTCGGCCCGGCCCCGATGGCGTCTAAATTAAGCATGCCGGCCATCCGTTTCACTGGCACCGGAGGATTTTTTACAAAATACTTTGCACCGAGCTGCCCCCATTCTTCGCAGTCGAGCAGCACGAAGAGCACTGAATGGCGCAATTGTGCCTGCTGTTCTGTTAGTGCTTCCGCTATTGCCAACAGGGCAGCCACCCCGGACCCATTGTCGTCCGCGCCAGGATAGAGCCGGCCGGTATTGTCGATTCCGAGGCTGTCGTAATGGGCGCCTAGCACGAGCACCTTATCGCTCGCGTCAGGATGCCCGGCACGGAGAAGGCCGAAGATATTTGTGCCGGTGATCTCGGCTGAGCCCTCGGGTGTGCGGATATTATTCTTCAGGAATCCCGCTAGATTCGGCCGTTTCTTCCTCCAATTCGCTTCCTGCTTCTGAAGAGTGGAAAGACGGACCGTGAAATCATGGCTGTTGACACCATCTACTCTGCCGAGGTCGATAGAAGTAATCTTGGCCTTCAAATACGTACGAAGGAGACGCGAATCCGAAGTGTCCGGAAATCGATTTCTGCTGCTCAGCATCTCGACGGTATTCATCATCTTCCGCGAATCGAACGAATCGGACAGCGATGAGGCGAATGAATGGCGCCGCGAATTATTTTCCGGCTCGAAACTGCCGCGCAGGGTTGGCCGCCCGTTCTGGAAAACGACGTAGCTGTCCCAACCATAGTAAAAGACATAACGGTAACGCGAGACCGCAGCTTCCGATTGCCCGGTGTAGCAGCCAACCAGTGCCTTTCGATTCGCCGGGTTTCTCCAGACGGCGAGCAGCGCAGAATCCTTTTCGAATGGCTTTCCCCTGACATTGAAAGTGCCGGCAATGAAATCCAGGTCGGTTCTCAGCGGGGCAAGTCTGCGGGGCTTGGCCGCTTTCGAGGGCCTGCCGACCTGTTCAGATACCTGCCCGGTTTCACCCAGCAGGAGGAGCGGTCCGGAACGCTCATTCTTCACGTCTTTGAAGTCCACTATCTTCAGCGGCTCTTCTCCCCCCTGCCGTGTCAGCATGGAGGCAAGCTTGAAATACGGGCTTTGCTTTTTTGAAGTGTCCACCACGAGGACGGGCCGCTGGCTCAGCAAGACATTCAGGCACGGCGCTCTTTCACTTTCCGGTATCGTTTTGAAAACATGAAAATCGGGATCGATCTCCACATGCAAGGGGAGGTCCTCCGTTTCAAATTCGAACGACGCCGAGCTTTTGCGCAGCCGAACGTCTGATACCACTTTGCCGCCTACGGTTGTCAGCACGACGGGCAGGTCCGCTTCCTGCCTGCCTGACTTCCTCACAACATTGCCGTTAATTCGATACCTGCCGGATTTCTGTGTCAGCACGATCTTCCCGAATCCAAAATCCGGTGCGCCTTTGGTGTCGAGCCACGAACCAAAAATCCCCGAAAGCCGATGACCTGAACCTTTTTCGAGCACGCGACGCATGTCTTCCCAGCTTGCACGCCGGCCGCCGAACTCACGCACCAACTGTTTCATTCCGTTCTGAAACGCCTTGTCTCCGATGCGCCTTCGCACCACGTGGAAAAACATCGAGCCTTTGCCGTAGCCGATATCACCGTCAGCCGCGTTCCGTTTCGATCGGAACTGGCGAACGGGATAATCCTGTTCTGCTGGCACGCGCACTGCGTATTTGAGGCTCGCCAGCTTCCGGTATTCGGCTGCGGCTGCCGCGTCCCCGCTCAGTTCACGCTGGTAGTAATTCGTCCAATAGGAAGTCAGCGCCTCGCACCAGTTGCCCTTGTCCCATGGCACGAACACATAGTTGCCCCACCAGCAGTGCACGATCTCGTGATCCAGATAACCAGGCTTCAGCGACGCATGGCCGCGTTTGATGACGTACGGCCCAAGTAAAGTAAAAGCCGGCATGCCATGCCCGGTCGAGAAGAAGTTTTGAACGATGTCGAACCGGGTGTACGGATATGGGCCGAGCAGTTTTGAATAGGTGTCGATGTATTTTGATGCGGCGCCGAGGAACATCCCGGCCTTATCCATGTCTTCTTCAACAAAGAAGGCCGAGATGTCGATGTCGCCGAGCTTGCGGGTAGAGCTTCTGAATCGATTCGCCACCAGTACAAGACCATCCGCTCCCGCGGTGGCTTCCCAGACCGAGATTTCGCGACCATCCGATGCACGCCGCTCGGCCAGCCGGCCCTGCGAGACGGCAACGAACGGTTGAGGCAGCGAGACCTTCAAATCGAAACTTGCCAGCGACTCAGGATGATCCGGATACCAGCCCGACTGCGGCGCGAGGTAGACACCTTCATCTGAAATACGTCCTTCACTCTCTTCACCACGGACAAAGCTCAGGCTTCCTTCCCCTTTTACCGGAGCCTTGATGGTGCCTGAGTAAGTGCAGACAAGTTCGAGTTGCCTGTCCTTGTGTCGGCCGACATTTACCTCCAGGAGGGATTCGCCGTTTTCAAGAACACGCTTAAAGGGGACGCTCTTTTCAGCCAATGAAATCTCAGACACCTTCAATTTCGGGCTGAGGTAAAACCGGCGCTTTGCCGCACGTCGAGTGTTCCGAATCTGCACGTTATCCACCACGGACAGCGAGCCATCTGAAGGCTCAATCGTGACGTCCATCTGATGGCTGAGGATCTGTGCGAAGGGCGAATCGGCAGCGAATGCCGGTATGGCGAGGACTGCGAGAAGGGACAGTTGGCTGAAATGCATGTGACTACTCTGAACATGATTGATGCCGCCGTTTTGGATGTTGAACTGCGCCAGACGCTACCGCACGAACATCCACTTGGCTACGTCAATCTCCCCACTCAGTGGCTCGCCCGTATACGCAATACCGGGATTCGTCACCGGCAATTCCACCTCCTTATGATCCCTGGAGAATGCGAGATTGTTCTGACTGATGAAGAACACTCGTTCCCCGCTTTCGCCCGGCGCAGTGGGCCAGGCGTAAGCACACCAGAATATTTCCCTCTCGTCCGTAACACTCGACAGCCTCCCCTGCACCGTTCGCTCTGCCAACGGCATGAAGATCCTGAACCTGTACCCGGACACCTCGACGACGCCGTCAGATTCCTGCTGAAACCTCGCATCCAGATAGGGCTCTTTCAGTTCGCCGCTAGAAGTTGGCTCGCCCCCGCTCAACATGGCGAAAGTGCCGTATTCGCCAACGTCGTCGTTATCGACATTGTGTTCAAGGGCCTGTTGAAATTCCTCCTGCATCAGTGAGATGTATTTCAGAGTATTGATGGCCATGGTCTCATTCGCGGACAACCGGGAACGAAGCACGTTTGGAATGGCCAGTATCGCAATCGCAGAGACCACCGAAAGGATGATCATAATCTCGATCAGAGTGAGGCCGCTGCGAGTTTTCTTCTGTGTGCAATTCATTTCGTAGTCTGATGGACGATTTCAAAAAGGTGCCACAATAACTTCTCTCCCGGGCACCACTGTGTGGCATTGTATTGCTGTTCCCTACACTTTCCCAAATAATCTGCAGCGTTTCGATCATTCGGCCCCGTGACACGCAACCGAAAATGAAAGCAGCCGTATACCGTGGTGTAAATCAGATCCGCTGCGAAGACGTGCCCGTCCCTCAGACGGGGCCCGGCGAAGTGCTCGTGAATATCCAGGCGTGCGGGCTCTGTCAGTCTGACATCAAAAAGATCCTGTACCCGATTCATGAGCCACCGCGAATCTTTGGACATGAAATGGCCGGCGTGGTGGCCCGGGTCGGCGAAGGCGTCACCGATTTTGCCGTGGGAGATCGTGTGGCAGTGATGCATCACATCCCCTGCCTCGATTGCGCGCATTGCCGGAATGAGTGTTTTTCCATGTGCGAGACCTATAAGACAGTCACGACGACCGCGGGATTCATCCCTAGTGGCGGAGGCTACTCTGAATACATCTGCGCACCCGATCACATTGCCCGGCACGGCATTATCCCGCTGCCCGGGGACATCAGTTTTGAAGAGGCTACGTTCATCGAGCCGGTGAACTGCTGCCTGAAAGCGATGGAAAAAGTCGAGATTGATTCCGGTGAGCGAGTGCTGGTCATCGGGGCCGGGCCGATGGGCCTTCTTTTCGTGAAGTTGCTCCGTTCGTACGGCGCTACGCCGATTGTGAGTGAGCCCATGGATGCCCGGCGTGATCGGGCTGTCGAAGCGGGCGCGACGCTGGCGGTGAATCCAGCGAACGAAAACGCGGTTCGAGACATAATTAATTTTTCGGATGGTATGGGCGCCGACGCGGCCCTGCTCGCCGTGCCGAATCTGAAGGCAGCCGAGTTTGCTTTGGAGGCGGTTCGGAAAGGAGGCCGTATTCTTTTCTTTGCTGAGTTCCCGGAGGAGCAGGCTCTACCGCTGAATCCGAACTTTCTTTATCGAAGCGAGATTTCGCTTCACGGCAGCTACAGCTCTTCTTACAAGCTTCAGGCGCTGTCCGCCGATCTGATTTTCAGTCGGGCCATTGAAGTCAGGGATCTGATATCCGATGAGCTCAGCCTGGATCAGATGTCTCTGGCCATCGAAAAGGCAACAGGACCAGACGAACGCACCATGAAAATTCTTCTCCGACCATGAAAACCAGAATGAAAGTCGCTGTCACCAGACGAACGCGCCATGAGAATTCCTCTCCGGCCACTAAAACCAGAATGAAAGGCGCCGTCCTTTACGGCAAGGAAGATGTGAGGCTCGAATCGATGGCTGTACCGAGCCCGGGTGAAGGCGAGGTCCTTATCCGGATCGAGTCCGCGACCACCTGCGGAACGGATCTCAAGGTTTTCCACCGGGGCGGCCACGCCCGGATGCTCAAACCACCTACTCTGTTCGGCCACGAGTTCAGCGGTATCATCGAATCCGTCGGAGCGGGGACGAGTTTCGAACGCGGCCAGCGAGTTGCCTGCCACAACTCTGCTCCGTGCCTGGAGTGTTTTTATTGCAAACGCACTCAGTTCAGTCTGTGCGAGAACCTGCTTTTCCTGAACGGTGCATTCGCCGAATTCATCAAAGTACCCGCGCCAATCGTTGCGCAGAATCTCCATGTGCTGCCCGATTGTCTGCCCTTCGATGAAGCGTGCTTGATGGAACCGCTTTCGTGCGTTGCCCACGGCGTGGCGCGCACCCCGATGGAGCACGGCGATACCGTGGTCGTCATTGGAGATGGAGCGATCGGGCAAATGTTCGTCTGGCTCCTTTCCATGAAGGGGATGCAGGTCATCCAGATCGGGAGCCACAGCCATCGACTCGAGGTGGGACGTTACTTCGGCGCCAGTCAGAGCTTGAATTACAGTGATGCGGAAAATGTTGTGGAAAAGATCCGTAGGATTTCAAACTCAGGCAGAGGGCCCGATGCGGTCATCGAATGCATCGGCAAGCCGGACGTGTGGGAAGCGGCCATCCGGATGGCTCGTCCAGGCGGCCATGTCAATCTTTTCGGCGGATGCCCCCGAGACACTGATTTCGCAGTCAGTACGGAAACGGCCCATTACAACGAAGTCACTTTGTCCGGGGTTTTCCACACGACCCCTCACTACGTAAAGCAGGCCCTGGATCTCTTGAGCGCGCATCCGGGAAGATTGCGGCCGTTGCTCTCATGCGAATTGCCACTCAGTCAGCTTCACGAGGCGTTCGAGCTCATGGATGATCGGAAGGCGTTCAAAGTCTCAATTCGGAATGAGCAATGAGCAAGGGGGCCGATCTAAATGCAGAAGCCGATTATCAGCAGGTTCAGGATCCT
>JASLXP010000854.1 GCA_030740295.1 Planctomycetota bacterium | reverse complement strand
TGCCGGGATAATGATGAGCGAGAGAATGGCGGACTTTGCCGCAGCCCTCGGGCTGGATGCGGCGGCAACGCGATACCGGAAACGGGCGGCAAAAGCAAAACGGCTGGTGCGTAAGGAATTATGGGAAGACCGGCTCGGCCGGTTCATCTACTGGATTGATGAAGATGGTGTGAAGCACGTCGATTCACAGTATCACACGTATTCCTGGCCGGTCTGTTTTGAGATCACGGACCTGCTCGATTCATATACCTCCCTCAGACACCTGAAGGAGACCCTTATTTCACCGCGGGATATCGTGTACAACAGCAACCAGTTTCCGGACGACCACTTGAGCTGTCTGGGAGCCCCGGAATCAATTGTTGTCACCGGCTCGGCAGCCGTTGCTTTCGGGCGCATGGGCGACGTCGAGACCTGCTTCAGAATAATGCAGGGCGCCAGCAAATGCATAATGACCAAGCCCCATGAAGGCTGCGTGCCGGAGCAGGCGCAGATAGATTTTCAAAGTTACTTCTGTTCGGCGGCAGGGAATTTCGTCTGGGGAGTGGCGGAAGGTTTGTTCGGCATCAGGTGGGACGTCCCGAACGGTGAACTGAAGCTCGAGCCATGCCTGCCTTTCTCCTGGGCCGACGCCTCAATCAGACTGGACAATATCGTCTGGCGCATCAAGCACAAAGCGAATGTCTGGCAGGGCACGATTCAGACCAACCAGCCCGTCAAAAGGAAAGTCAAAGTCAGACTGCCGCCGTGTCGGGTTGTGGCGTGCACAGTCAACGGCCTGCCAGCGAAATATGTCGTTGAGCCCGGCATCAACGGTCCTTTTGTAACTGTGGGGACTGCGGCTGAACTGGAAACCCGGATCGAAATCGAATATTCGCCCGCAAACGTTCACGTCCAGTACGAACCGGATGTTGCGGCAGGCGAGCTGCTGACCGCACGCTATTCAGGTTGCCAGGTGCTGGAAGTCATCGATAGAAGCGGGGTGACGCGAGAATCGAAGATCTCACGCAGCACAGTGAAGATGAGGCTAAAGGAAAACACTTCCGGGTTGACACCGACTGTCTTCCTGAAGTGTCGTTGCCGGACCGCCGATTTCTATTTCCCTCTCGACCTTCGCATTCACCAGAAGTTCGAGATCGCCCCTGCCGGTGACGCGCGGCAGACAAAAGGTGGATACGCCGTTGGCATTGGCGTGACCAACTGGGCGCAGAAGCCCGTGAGCAGCACGGCGAAACTCAGAATTCTGGATAAAGAAGTGGAGAGAACGCTAAAGGCAAAAAAATCGCTGCACCGGGAACTGAGTATGAGCCTGAATAAAGCGCTGCTGGAAAAGCTCTCGCCAGGCAAGAATGCCGGCTCTTTGACGTTACCGGGAACGGGCGAATACAACTTTACGTTCAATCTCAGGCAACCTTATGTAGACGACCGGAAGCTGCGGGATGCGCTGGCCAGCCGGCTCGAACGTGTTGATCTTACGGACCATTACTCCCACACCTTCGAGCAATTTTTAGCATTGAGGGAAAAGTGGTTTCTGGATTGTATGGATGCTGCGCCCGACCGTCCGGCAGCGCTGTTCCTGGCCGAAATACTCGGCGACCAGTCCGAGATAACAGATCCGGCTACCGGTCTCGTTTTCCAGATCGGCGGTAGAAACGTCATGCCGGCTGCTCACGGTCTGAAAGTACGTATCCCGCTTCAGGGAAAGGCGGAAAAGATATATGTCCTGACTGTTTCATGTTTGGCTGTCGAGGACACCTATTCGCAGGTCGGCGAGATCGGTGTGAACTATCGGCAGGGCGGCAGTGAAAAAGTAAAACTGACGCTCCCCGGCAACATCAACTGGGGGTATTATTATCGCGGTTGGGAAACAAGCCTCAGGTGGTACCATGGTCTGGCCATAGTCTATCCGGGAACAGTATTGGATATCCTCGAGGTCCCGACTGATCCCTCGAGACCAATGACGGAATTGTACGTTGCCGCCTGCGGCAGGAGGCCCGTTATCGGAGTGCTTGGTGTAACAATACTGAACGCGCACTCCCGAAGCGGCGAAGGTTGTGGATGAACTTGGTGCTGTCTGGTCGATTTCATTGTGCCCCGGGAATCGGATTCAGCCCTCCGCCAGATAAAAACAACGCTCCGGAGAATGGCAGGGACGCCGGCGCACAGCTCCATGTTCGGGCCACAAACCATGGAAGCATACGAGACAATCGCGATCGTGCTCACAATGTCATTGAAAACAATCTGCTATCGAAGCACAAGACTTCATTCAGAGCAAGGAGAGTAAGGAATGATTCAGGTCGATCGCCAGGCGTTCATGGACGAGGGGTACCTGATCGTCCGGAAGATCATCCAGCCGGACAAGCTGGAATCGCTACGCCAAAGTACCGAAAAAGTCGTCCACAGGGAATGGCCGGAAAGCATCCCCGAGGCCGCTTTTCAGCCGCGCGTCCACGGTTTCAGCTCCGTATGACATCGTTTCTGGCCAGCGCTTCGGTCGCACGTCGCAGGGCATAGTGGCATTAACCGAACGCCCACCGATAACGTAGGTGTGAGGGTGAGATGTGTCACGATACTGAGACAATTTCCAGAAATAGTCGACGGCGCATCCTTCCCGTTTTCGGTTGGCCGACCTCGACCCCTTGCAGCCGTGGCCCCTACCGCTATAGTCTGCTATCCGGGCTGCCGAGTCTGTCAAAAGCCTATAGCCTGTCCAGCTGACGGTCCGGCCTGGTTCAACAGGG
>JASLXP010000853.1 GCA_030740295.1 Planctomycetota bacterium | reverse complement strand
CCACTCACCATCTTCGAGATCGTTACGGATGTTTCTTTCGGTGTTAATGCTCGGCTCCTGTCACCTGTTCGCGGACGATCTGGATGAGTTCAGAATCAAGCGAGAGACTGACTTTGAGTTCGCAGGAAAACCGTCGATCTCACACGACGGACGTACCACCAGGGTCACCTTCACCACCAGCGATTACTGCGATGTAACCGTTGGTATTGAGAATGATCGAGGCCGGATCATTCGCCACCTGGCCAGTGGTGTCCTGGGACGCAATGCACCGAAGCCTTTTCAGAAGAATTCAAAGCGGCAGACGATCCTCTGGGACCGCAAGAACGATCAAGGCAACTATGTCGATGACGTAAATGGGCTGACCGTGCGCGTTTCGCTTGGACTGAATCCGCAATTCGAGCGGACCCTGCTCTGGTCACCGCACAAGCAACGTTCCGTGCTGCCAATCATGGCCGCATCGCGGGACGGGGTGTATGTGTTTGACGCTGGCGGCGTGGACCATTTGCGCCTGTTTGATCACGACGGCAATTACGTTCGCACGGTTTACCCGTTCCCCGCAAACCGTCTGAAAGATGTGGATGGTCTCCGATGGCACGATTTCCCACAGGGATATGAACGGCCGCTCAAAGAGAGTAACTATCAGCAGACGCTTCTGACTTCCGGGGACAACGACAGCATCTTCAACCGAATCGGGATGACTGGCCGGGCCGCCACCGGGCTCGCAGTGCGGGGCCAGCGAATCGCACTCGTTTACGAGCATCTCAATCGACTGTCGGCAAACGGCTCGAGCGGCGGTCTGCGGCTGAAGGGGCCATCGTGCAGCTTTGAGATTCAGAAAAGTGGTTACGGGAGCCACGGAAGGGGAAAACAGGTCATCGGCCCTACCAGCCTGGTGTTTTCGCCGGACGGGAAGACGCTTTACATGACCGGCTACCTCTGGAAACAGTACTCACGCCACAACGGTTGCTACCATGCTGTGCTGAAGCTCGACTACGGCACGGACGCCGAGCCAACCGTCTTTGCAGGCAGCCGGGATAGAAAGGAATTCGGTGGAGACGACCAGCATCTCGCGGCGCCTACATCGGTGGCCTGCGACGTGAGCGGCAACGTTTACGTCTCAGACTTCCTTAACAACCGTGTGCAGGTTTTTGAGCCGAGCGGTAAGCACTTGAAAACGATTCCCACGGATCGTCCCGCGAAAGTCCTCATCCATCAGAAGACGGGGGAGATTTTCGTTTTTTCGTGGGCACCCATTGGCATCCCGGGCGACGCATGGAAGGAGTACAAATACGAGCCGGACAAAGTTAAGAACACGCTGACCCGTTTCAGACCTCTGCCAGGATGCGAGCAGGTCTCAACCGAACCGTTCCCGTTGGGTCATGCAGCCATGAGCCGCGTTTTTGTGATGGGGCAGTTGCACCAGGTAGAGCTGGATTCATGGGCTCCGGGCTCTGAGCCGGTCTTCTGGGTGGTCAACCGTGCATTCATCGCAACCAGGGCGGATCATCGCATCCTGTTCATCGATTACAGCAAGACTATGGATGCGCGAAAGTGGAGAGGCGTGCGAATCGTGAAGAAGAAGGATGGAAAGTGGGCTGCGTCTCAGACCTTTGGACAGCTCACAGCGCAAAAGGTAAATCGCATCACACCCATCAAGCACAACATCCAGCAGATCTATGTGAATCCTGTCACCGGCATGCTCTACGTCGGTGAAGCGGACAGCGGCGCCACCATCAAGGCTTTTAATCGGCTTCTTGAAATCAACCCGGAATCAGGAAGCGTGAAGAGCGTCAATCTCCCTTTCAACGCTCTCGATATCGCCTTCGATCTGGATGGAGTGATCTATCTGCGCACAACGGATGTGGTTGTTCGCTACGACCCCGGCACCTGGCGCGAGATACCGTGGGACTATGGTGAGGAGCTGTCCAGGGTAACCAGCGGAATGTCAGGCAGGACGTCCCCCGCCATCTCCGGTCTGGTGATGCCTACCGTCAGCCCGGTCTGTTTTCATCAGGGAGGGATGAGTGTCTCGCCTAAAGGCCACTTGGCGGTAGCGTGCAGCAATCGCCCAAAGGGAAGAAAAGTACACACGGATTTTTCCCGCTTTGGAAAGACCATCCAGCACGGAAAGCCGTACAGGCCACGCATGTATCCCGGACGGGAGGAGTCTTCCACTTCCTGCTCCGTCCACGTCTGGGACAAACACGGGAAGGTCGTTTACGAGGATGCCGTCTGGGGCTTGCCGCAGGTGGACGGTATTGAGATCGACCGTGACGACAACATCTTTGTGATGGCGACGCCCACTCGCATCCTCAACGGCAAGCGATACTTCAACGAGTTTTCTGAAACGTTGATCAAGTTTCGACCGGGCAAGGCAAAGATCCTCAGCTCCTCCGGCGGCCCCATTCCGCTACCCGGGTCCGAAACTCCCAAGCGCGAACCAGACCTGCAGAGAGGCGGGAGAAAGATTTGGGTGGAAGACGCCGAATGGTTTTACGGAGGCGTCGGGTACGCAGGCTTCAACACTCAGCGTGACGGAGGCGGCTGCGCGTGTTGGTTCGCACGATTCAAGCTCGACCATTTCGCCCGTTCCTTCGCGCCGGAACCATACCAGTACAGCGTTGCCGTTCTGGATACCAACGGAAACCTGATCACTCGCATTGGACGTTACGGCAATGTCGATGACGGCAAGCCGCTCGATCCGACAGGAGGCCCGCCGGACCCACGTTCCATCGGAAGCGACGAGGTGGGCCTGTTCCACGCGGACTTTGTGGGAGTGCATACTGACCGGCGTCTGTTCATCGCTGACCTCGGAAACGCTCGAATCGTCAGTGTGAAACTGGGTTACCACACGACGGAGAGGATCGCCGTGAAGATGGATGAGAATTGAGCAGACCGCAGTCTGGCTGGCATTCAGCCCGGCCAGCCAGTGAGGGTCTCCGTCCGTCTCGAAAGCTCCGCTTCTGTATCGTTGGCATTTCAACGATAGTCCCTTTACTTTGCCGCTCACCGAGGGGCTGTCAGTTTAATCAGAATATTGCGGTCAGGATGAAATCAGTTGCTGATTGAAGTTCAGCGAGTTCGGAGTTCGAAGGAAGATTTGAAGGAGAAGGTGATGACAACTGATGATGGATGCAGGAAGTACCGGAGAGTCAGAACGGCCTTGTCTCTTTTCTTCCTGGGCTACTGTCTGTCTGGTTACACGATACCACTGCATGCGGAGCAGTCGCCGACTTCCAGTGGGCCGGTCTCTCAGCTTGAGGCGCCGGTCCTCCGAATCCCGCTCATGCGCAAGCTGCCCATGGTCGATGGGAAGTTCTCACTCGAGGAGTGGGAGGATTCCACGTCGCTGACCGGATTCTGGTCCACAAACTGCCGGGATCCTGAGACCCGTCGTTTGCGGCGCCCAATCTATGAGCACATGGCTCCGCAACAGATTCAATCGTGGATTTATGCCGGCTATGACAGGGAGAATCTGTTCATCGCTTACGTTGTCGCAGTCTATCCTCAAAACGCCTGGCTCAAGGCCCTGGGACGCTTCCCTGAGGTTTACAATCACCCTCTCTACGGCCTGATGCGCGACGATCACGTCGAGCTGGAGGTGCGACCTTTCGAGGAACTGGGCCGCGGGTACCAGATGGGAATGTTCAAGTGGTTCGTCAATCCGTTGGGTACCGTCGCGGACCAGTGGTGGAGCCCGCGCGGTGGACTTGGACGGAGCTGGCAGTCGGGCGCGGACGTTCAGACGGACGTGGGCCCAGACCGCTGGACCGTCGAAATGAGAATCCCTCTGAAGAGTCTGAAGGCAGGGGACTATGCGGGGAAACTGAAAGACGGCACCGATATTGTGAGATTGCCTCCGTCTGACGGAACCACATATCGTGCGTGGTTCAAGAACGGTATCGGCGGCGCCGGCCAGTATGTGGTCCTCTACGATCAGCACACCTGGAACACGACCAAGACGAAGATGATCTTCGACTCGCAAGCCATCGGCGTCCAGATTAACAGTATCGGGCCGGTCATGGATGACATCATCGACGCCAAGGTCAAGCTGAAAAACCACAGCGACAGGTCCCGGACGGTGCGTCTGGGGTTCTTCGTCGAGAATCCGGCGGGTCTGATCTACTCGAGTTACGAAGACGAGGCGACCAAGGACGGCCTCGTCGAGATGGTGCCGGGCGAGGTCAAGGAAATCCGCCTGCGGAAGAAGTTCCCCGGAATTGCCAAAGACGGTAACTATCTCTGGTTTGACGTGCGGCAGTCGGGGGTGCCTGCGAGAGCGCTCTACAGGTGCCGCCTTACGAAGTTCCACGCTGCGGACCCACCTTCCTATCTCTCGACGTGGCGCAAGGACAAGCTCGGAAGCCTCGAGAAAATGCGGCCGCCCAAAAAGGACTTCTGGTTCCAGCACCAGTTCTCGCCTTACAAAGGTCAACTTTCTGCCATCGTCGACCGCGGTATCCACGGTGCCAGCGATGAAGCCAAACGCGCGGCCGAGGCAAAGCTCACCGTACTCGAGGCAACCGAAGAGGAAGAAGTGGTAGCTGAGAAGACCGTCCCCTTCCATGGTGACTTCGCTACCATTCTGATGGACCTGACTGAACTGAAAGCCGGGGACTACAAAGTGACGCTGTTGCTGTTCGACAAGAACAAGCGAATCGTGGGCGAGCGCAATCCGGAAGCCTTTTATAAAGGCGCCTTCCCCGGCACTTTTTCCTGGGAGAAAAATGACATCGGCCGAAACGATATCGTGTGGGAGCCCTTCACACCCATCAAGGTGGAGGGAAACGTGCTTGATATGTTCAAACACGCGGTTGCCGTGGCGCCATCGGGGCTCCCGGACCAGATCACCATCAAGCCCGATAACCACGAGCTACCCCTGGAAAACCGCGTGGAAAGCAAGAAGATTGACTCACATGGCCTCCAGGCTATCGGCCGCGGCCCCCAACTGCGCGCCCCCATGCGTTTCGAGGCCGTCGTCAACGGCAACCGGATACCGGCCACGGCAGCGGAGACAGCCGAGGCTGTCCGGACGTGGAAGAGCGAAGTGGAGTACCGCTCGACCGTTACTCTCGGCCCCCTGGAAATAAGCCTCAGATCGCAGTACGACTGTGACGGCGCGCTGACCGTCGACTTGACATACGGCGCGGAGAATCCCGTGGAGGTCGAAGCGCTGGAACTCGTCATGGAAGTGGCGGGCCCCGTAGACACGTGTACCGCCGGTGGCTATGGCATGGAGCCGAGCTCAGGGTGGGGCATGGCCGTGCCGGAGGGCGACGGCATCGTCTGGGACAGCGCCAAAGACATGGAGCCGATGGAGCTTTACTACTCGAGCTTCGTTCCCTGGCTGTTCTTTGGCAGCGGCGACCGCGGTTGGACGTGGATGTGCGACAGCGACCAGGGGTGGGTGCTGGATCGCGATGGCTCGTGCATCACTCTCGAGCGCAACAAGCGGGGTGAGGTGACCATGCGCGTAAAGCTCATTAATCATAAGGCCAGCATTTCCGAGAAGCGCTCGACCACGTTCGCCCTGCTTACCCACCCGGCCAAGGCAAAGGAAGAGCACTACCGGAGGATAAGCTGGTACCATCGCCGGCCCACGAATTATGAAGGAACACCCCCGCACGCGGCCCTGCCCAACGACGGACCGGGTGGCATATCCGGCTCGGACACAGCCTTCGAACACTTCCGGAAAACCTATCCCAACGGCGCACCACGGCTCTATATTCTCAAGAACATGATCAACGCGGGCGCCCCCGCGATCCAGAAACGCGCGTACACCGGGGAGTGGATGCTTGATTCCAGCCGAAGAGTCACCAGCACGACGTTAGACAGGAAAGGGCCCTATGGTCAGCCGTGGACCAAAGGGGGGACGGTTCACGCGGCATGGGGGTCGGAGAGCTGGGAAGACTATCATGTGTACCATTGCGCCCGCATGATCCGCCTGGGCAAGGTGACCGGCTGGTGGTGGGACGAGATGCACGCTCCAGTGCGGGGCGTATGTGTAGCCAATGGCATGGCCTACTTCCGCGACCCCGAAGACGTCAAAGAAAAGGAGCTGCCCTACCAGTCCAACTTCGGCTCGCTTCACATCCGAGGCCTGCTCAAACGCCTGGCGCGGGTGTTCAAAGAGAACAACGTGCCCAACTACACCTCTTTGTGGGCCACATCCGCCACCAGCTTTGAATCCTATGTCCAGGGCAGTTGGATGACGGAGAGCGCGGCCGGCGAGACGAAGAGCTACGAGATCGACCACATCACCCGTTTCCCCCTGCGCGGATGGCGATTCGCCTCCAGTACCTGCAAGGGCTTAACCGTGTATCACGGCCCTCGTTTTGGCCTGGACACGGACCCGGGTGATAACCCGCGGCTGGACCGGGCTCGGCTCGGGAGAGTGCTCGCACATGACATCGGCGCAACCGCGACCGGGAACAACATGGAACACTACGCACACGTGTTCAACGCTCTGGCGGATTTTGGATACTTCGAGGAGGAGACAACAGAGTACATTCCTTACTGGCGCAGTGGCGGCCATGTGCGTTTCGGTGAAAAGTTCCACGGCGACACCTTCGATCTGACAGCCGAAGACCCATTCGCCAAGACGCACGTAACGATCTACAGGAGGCCTTACAAAAAGGTGAACGGCAAGCAGGGATACAAAGCCTTGTTCGTTATCGTGAACGAAGGTTGGGAACCGCTGCGGGGCCGCCTTCACATTCTGAATCCGGATCGTGTGTTCGGAGGGACCAACAACCTGCTGCTTGCGGAAGCTCACACGCACAGAGACTACGAGCTGCCATTCGGGCTCGGTAACTTGAAACCGGCCTATCCTTACGGCAGGTACCTGGGCCTGAGAGACGCTGAAACCCAGGGCACGGTGGTCAAGAGCCTCTACAAAGAACCCAGACAGGAAGTGGACGCTGAAATCTACGGCCCCATTTATGTGCGCGGCCATGACTTCAGGCTGCTCTATGGCCACTATGATCCGGGCCTGGACACCAGTAAGCCCGGCGAACGATACAAACGCAGAGCAACGCTTTTTCCACGCAGGACGAGGCCAAAGCCCGACACCAGCAAACCTCTCTGGGAGCGCTGGCGCCAAGGAATGCCGGGCGTGAAAAGCGAATAGGTGTCTTGGCGCTCCGCGACAAGATACTTGAGAGTCATCACAAGGAATAATAATGAGAGATACGAGGACTGTTCTAGTACATCGGAATGGAAATAGCTTGGCAGATTTCTGTAGCCCCGGAGGGGCGAAAGCATGTAGCCCCGGGCGCCAGCCCGGGGATGAAGAGCAAAAGCAGAATCCAGCCCCGGAGGGGCGAAAGTGGCCTTTCTGCGGAGTCTGCTTTCGCCCCTCCGGGGCTGGATTTGCCGAAATTTCCGAATCCTGGGGCTTGCGCCCCAGGCTACATGCTTCCGCCCCTCCGGGGCTAAATCCTTCACGTCATTTACTGTGGGCGGTACTTGTTGCCGCCTTCTCCTTTCTGCTGGCAAGCCCCGTTGAAGTAACCAGTGAGCCGCCCGACCATCTGACGATTGGGGAAGGCCTGCCTGGCAATGAGATTCAGTTCCTTCGGGAGCGCCAGGACGGCGCCATCTGGATTGGTACGCTGACCGGGCTCGGGCTCTTCCGCAACGGCAAGTGCGCCATCATCGTGAAGAAATCCCAAGTATGGGACGTGCTGCCCGCCGGGGAAGGCCAGCATTGGGTGGGCACGGGGCATGGCGTTCTCAGGGCCGGCAAGAAGCAAAGTGAACCGGCGCTCAAAGGCTACTCCATCGCCCCGCTCGTTCAGGTGAACGACAAGAAAATCTGGGCTGTCGTCAAGGAAGCCAAAGGACAGAAGAGCTTTGTGGCGGAGTGTAAAGGAAAGGAATGGACACCGGTAAAGGCCCTGGAGGGGGAGAGAGCCAAAGACCTGTTCCGTACCACTGACGGGCGCCTGTGGATTTCGATTGAAGGCAACGGAATTCTCGAGGTTCCTTCAAGTGACGCGACGGACCAAGCCGTGCGCCATCTGGAAGGCCGTGAAGTCACCGCATTTCAGGAAGATGACCAGGGCCGGATATGGTGTGGGACGTGGGGGTATGGGCTTCACGTGTTGGAGAAAGCGCAGTGGACCCGCCATCTGCCCCGTGAGAAGTCAGCGATTCTGGATATCGATGTTGACAGCCGCGGAGACATCTGGGTCGCCACCAGCGCACACGGCCTGTGGCGCCAGGACGGAAAGAACTGGGTAAACGATCTGAAGGAGGAACGGGGAATTAACCTGGTTGAGCCTACTTCCAATGGCCGCGTATGGATCAGCAACCAGGCACGGGGCGGCCTCCGTTATTGGGACGGCAAGGTGTGGCGGCAGGCCCTCCCAGGCCCCCTTCCCATGCGCTGCCTGCTAGAAACCAAAAGTGGTGACATCTGGGTAGGCGGCGTCCTTGACGGCGTGCATATCCTGAGGAAGTAACGTTGATCGCTCTTCGTACGCATGATGCCAACCGGGCATCGCGTCTCCGTCTCTGAAAAGGAAACTTCAAACATGTCCTCACTTCGCAGTCTGCTGATCGTCATTGCAGTCGGCCTGGTACCATTCACCGCGAGGGCGGAGACCAGAGCCGAGAAGGAAGGCATCACGGACCACCGGATTTGCACGGAAAACCAGGAGGAACTGGTCTTCCTCCGCAAGCGCCCGGCGGTGCGCGACATGCTCGAGAAACTGCCGAAGGACCACAAGATCAAGCCCAATATCCAATACCATTGGTCCGACGACGAAGGGAAACAGATTCCACGGCTCGTCGCACTGACCCCCGTGGATGCGGAGGGCAAGCCCGACGGCGAGGAGCGCCGGTTTGGGGCAGAACAGCGAATCGTTCCCTACCAGCACGGCATCAAGCATGGGATGGAAAGGAGCTATGGCAGCCACGGCCGGACACGCCGCCTGTTGAGAGAGACGCCATGGCAGAAAGGCGGAATCCACGGCGTTCAAAAGGTCTATCATCTCTCCAACGGCAAACTCTACATGGAGGTCCATTACAAAGATGGCCGCCGACAAGGTGTGGCAAAAACCTACGACCTGCCAGGCCGCCTGGTCAAAGTCACGCCCTATCGCGACGACAAAGTCCACGGCAAAGTTATCGAGTATTACTCGGCCACCGGGCAGCAGAAGAAAGTGATCCCCTTCCATCAAGGCAAAGTGCAAGGTGTGGTCTACGATTACTACGAAGACGGTTCACTTAAGCGCGAACTGCCCGCAACGAACGACCGCTTCCACGGAATCGAAAAAGCCTACGACGAGAAGGGCCAGCTCATCCGCACTCGCTACTGGCGCGACGATGAGATCGTTACCAGGGAAGAGCTCCTCAAGGCGCAAACCAACTGATGGTTCCTCAAATGAGAGCAGACCATGATCGACATCCTGTGGCGATGGCCTGTCTGATATTCGCCTTCGCCGGGACGGGGCTGGCCAAAGAACACGACATCCCCTATCGCATCGACCCCCTGAAGGAGCCGACGCCCAACGGGACGACGCTCCTGCTCTGGCGTTTCGAGGACGGCAAGGCCACAGATTCCACGATTGGCGGCAATCACGGCGAAGCTGTCGGCGAGGCCGAGGGGGCAGTCGAGGGCCGTTTCGGCAGGGGGCTCTATCTTCGCGGCGGCTCGGTCCGGCTCTCGGAAAAGGTGTCTCTGCATCACCTTGCCAGCCCTGGCGAGGCGGAAGCGGTGGTGATGGTGGATTTCTGGTGTAAGCCGAAGTCGTTCCCAACTGGGAAAGAGGCCATCCTGTTGGATGTGCCAAAGGGCCTGGGAGTGCGGCTCGTTCTGACCCGGGAGGGCCTCCTGCGCGTCAGTGGTACCGGGATCGCCGCGACCGCCTCAAAGCAACCGATACCTCTCGGTCAGTGGTCGCATGTGGCCGTCCGCCCAAGGAGCTTCATTCAGCCGAACGGTATCTACGTCGATAAACACTGCATGGAAGTGTTGGTCAATGGCTTCACGGTGATCCTGGCGAAGATGCCGAGATACCGGGCTGTCCCGGCTGAGCTGAACCCTTTCAGCGTGGGCAACAGCCTGAGGCGGGACGCCCCTTTTGATGGTTGGCTGGACGAGTTCCGAATCACGCGCGGCGCGGCCGGATTCTACAGGATCATCCGGCAGAGATTCCTCCGTCCGCAAAAGACAGAGCCGTTGGTCCGCTCGACGGAACACTTCCGCGATCCCTCTGCGCAAGTGTACGCGGAGACCTTCGACGGGCCGTGGGCGCTTCGCCGCGTCACCCCTGCACAGAAGCCACAGCTCCTGCCCACGGCTCCACTGGTGGTTCAGGTGGCTTCAGCGGGCAAGCTGCAGCCAGGGGAGACGGAATCCAAAGGCGATGACGAACCGGACTTTGTCGAGGAGATGATTGAGGGAGAAAAACAACTGGCGATGTCACCGCCCATCGCGATCGTCGACGGGGTCCGGGGAAAGGCCCTGGTCGTTCGCGGCGGGCCCGCGCGCGTTGAGCTGTCCCGGCCGCTGGTTCTGCTGGACGGTACTGTCGAGTTCTGGTTCAAGCCCGGCAACTGGGATAATCTGGCGACTCCCCCTGTAAAGAACGCAGGATGGAGCTATCGAAATCGCTACGCCCATCTGATAACGCTGTGGGGGCTGCCCCGCGGTCGGGAAGGCGAAGCGGCCCCGCTGATCACTCTTTCCATCCGGCGTGACCGGGGAAGTCGCCCGGTCGCACCGGAGTTTGAGAAGTACTTTGCCAGGCCAAAGCTCCCAATCGTGCCTCACAAGTGGGTCCACGTTCAGCTCATCAGGAGCAGGCGATTTCCCCACCTGAACGGGGGCCTTCTGGATGCCGGGCACGGCGCCTCCGCCAAGTTCGCCTCTGATGAAACCTGGCAGACTCACCAGGCCGCCTACTTCACTCTCGGCAACGGATTCGAAACCTCTTTCGATGAGCTGCGGCTCTACACTTGCGCATTCGAGGGGATCGAGCGACAGAATGCCCGCGCCTCCTTCACCGAAGTTCCGCCTCAGAGTCTCGACGAGGCTACCGCCTCTCATCGCGTCGACTCGCTGGGCAAAATCAAGGTCGACACCACGGTCATGCCCCTCATCTCCAGATTCTCTGGCGGATGGTTAACGGGATGGGTCAGCGGCACCGTCACTCGAGGCCCCGTAAAAGTCTTCTTCGGTTATCGGCTGGCCATTGGAAAAATAATCGTCGCTGTCGTTTTGAATGATCCGAAAAGTGCTGCCAGTGCTGAGATCGAATTCCGCCTCCCTCACACCGGGGAGAAACGGACGGCAACGATTCCGGTTTTTGAGGAGGGGAAAGGCGGCGTGGTGTTGGATGTCGGGCTCTTGCCTGAGGGCAACCACCCGGTAAAAGGCGTTCTGCTCAACGCCGCCGGTGAGAAGATCGCAGATTTCGAATCTACCTTTCACCGAATGCCGCTGCCCTGGCTCAACAACACACTCGGGCTGCCGGACACTCCGCCCCCGCCCTTCAAGCCCGTCAAAGTGAACGGCCGGTCTGTCACTGCGGTGCAACGTGAACACGCGGTCGGCAGCGACGGAAACTTTTCCTCCATCAAAGTCAGAGACAAAGAGATACTGGCGTCGCCCATACGATGGGAGGTGCAGGTTGGCGACCAGCTCAGTGTATTCGAAGGCAAAGAACCCGCGAAATTTGGCCATCGAAAGCCTGTTGAGACGAACTGGCAGGCCTCCGCACACGCGTCCGGCATTGCCATGCGATCATCCGTCTCCTTTGAGTACGATGGTACGGCCAGGTACGACATCGAAATGAAACCCACCCAGGGCAAAGTAGTCGTTGACCGCCTGTCCCTGCAGATCCCTCTCAAGGCTGAATATGGCCGGCTTTTCCACGTTTTGCCCACGGAGGGTCGGTTCCGAGACTACGTCACCGCGGGATTCCTGCCCCCAGGCGACGGCCTCATCTGGGACAGCAAGACCTGGAAGAAGGTGATGCCGGTCTCCACCGGAGCAAAAGGGAATTTTGCTTCCATGCTCTGGCTGGGCGGAGTTGTCCGGGGTCTCGTGTGGTTCGCTGACACCGACAAAGGATGGGTGCCTGACGACGATCAGCCGGCGGCAACCATCATTCGCAAGGATGGAGTGGTCACGCTCGGCTTGCACTTCATCAGCAGACGTTTCACCTTGGATGAGCCCCGGCGGATCATCTACGGAATCCTGGCGACGCCACCGAAGCCGTTGCCGGAAGACCACCGGCTTTGGAACCGCGGTAATCCCAGGAAAGTAGGGCCGATATCATGGCGCCTCACCAGTTGCCACGCATTCGCGCCCTGGAAGGTTACGCCGGTGCCAAAGGCATTTGACTACTGGCCCCGCGGCGACGATTGGGAATTCGCCCGTCTGGCAACCAGCGTCCAGCGAAGCCTCTGGAACAGCGAGACCCCTCACGGGAAATACCCGAAGGGCACCAGCCTGATCCTCTACCACGACGCGAACAAGTGCCCCGTTCACCCGGCCATGGTGCCTTACTTCCGGTGGGAATGGCGATGGCGGTCTTACTCCAAAACGCGCGTGGATCATCTTGTCTGGTACATGGACAAGTGGATAAGCCACGGCGTCGACGGAGTCTACATAGACGACATATTCCCCGGCGGGGACTGGAATCTCGAGCCCCTGGGGACCTCCTACATTCTCCCGGACGGGCGTAAACAGCTCGGCGCTTCCCACTTCTATTACCGGGAGTTCCTGAAGAGGTTTTATGCCCTTTTCCAGGCGCACGGGAAGAGGCCAATCATCACGACCCACATGACGGACACGCTTCTCTTGCCCGAACACGCCTTCGCCTCGGCCATCTACGATGGTGAACACGGCGCCCGAGGTCACGGCGCAAACAAGACCTACATCGATGCCTGGCCTCTCGACTATCTCATGACGATCCGAAACGCAGAGAGAACCGGGCTCATCACTGTCAATTTTGGCCTTCAGGTTCCCGATAATTGGGAGGCGACCGCTCCGGAGCTCTGGAAATACGTGGCGAAGCGGTCATGGAAAGCGGTCGCTCTGCTTTTCGACAGCTCCCATCCGCCAGGCAGATTCGAGCAGCCCTACTACGGAATGGAAACTGAAGTCTTTCCTTTCTGGCGCAACAGCCACGTTGTCAGGGTCGAACCAGTTTTCGCCGAGCCCGTCACTGACCGGGACCTCCCGGTGGCAAAGTGGTGGACCCGACTCACCGATCACTTCCACCGCTCACTCGCCAGCCAGCCGCTGCGAGCCACGCTCTTCAAAAGAGGCAACCGCTGCATGATCGTGGTCGTGAACTTCCTCAGACGATCTGTTGGCGCCAAGATCACACTGCGCCTGGACGAGCTCGGTGTGCCGCCCGAACACCAAGCGGGCCTTACCGCGGAGGACATTGATGACTGGCTGCCTCCTCCTGGAGCGGACCTGGAAAAGCTACACGTGGCCGATCTGCCGCGCTCGAAATCCGCGGCCCTGCTCTCAGAGATCAGAGCGAAAGGCGGGTTCCCTGAGGTGCCGGCCGACGCGGGCGGCAGCAGGGCGGACCTACAGGCTGATGTAGAGACGATGCTCGAGCAACCCGAAGGTGTGGAACTTCATCTACCGGAACCCGATGAATCTGATATGCCGGTCAAACGCGACAAGTTTTTCACCGTAGATGTGAAAGGCAACGTCCTTACGCTCAACGTTGCGGCCCATAATTTCCGAGCGATCCAGCTTCGCTGGGGGCCGGAACAGGATTAGGGCACCGAGTACTTAAGGCGGCGTTTCGGTCGCAACCCCAGAAAGGACCGCGGATATCAGAACCAAAACATCCGCGGTC
>JASLXP010000852.1 GCA_030740295.1 Planctomycetota bacterium | reverse complement strand
TGGAAATCTATCTCATCAGTTTCCGGCGTGCCGTCGACCAGGAAGACCTGTTCGAGCTGAGGCAACGCCTCGCGAATCTGGCAGATCTTCGGGAGATTCTCCTCGTCTGTGATCACTACCCTCGCGCCCGAATCGGACAACCGATATTCGAGCGCGTCCGGCCCGAAGAGATTTGCCAGCGGGATGGCAATGGCGCCCAGCTTATAAATGGCGATGTGTGAAACTGCCGTCTCCGGCCGCTGCGGCAGCACGATGCCGACCCGGTCGCCGGCCTGGATGCCCTGCGCAGCCAGCGTGTTGGCAAACCGGTTGGCCTGGCGCTGGATGTCTCGAAAAGTGAATTGCTCCTCGTGCCCCTGCTCGTCTTCGTAATGGAGGGCTATTCTGTTCGGGTCCGAAGCGTGCTGGTCGCACGCAGCCTCGGCCATGTTGAAAGTCCCGGGAATGGTCCAACGAAACTCCTCAACGATTCGGTCCCAGCTTCCCAGACTTTCGTCGATGAGTCGCATTTGAACTCAGGTCAAACAGATTGGGTGTAACTACAGGAGTCGACTCTTTCTCTTATTTAGATCGGCACCCATGCCAGATCCAGAATCGTGTGGGTCGGTTCCTCGTAATTGAAGACTGCTTTGACCGGCATGCCGATCTCCGGTTCGCCTTCCTTAAGGTAAGACATCAGTTTGGTACAGACGCCTTCGATCTCGACGGAGATCAAGGGGCAGGGCGTGGAAAGGCGGAAGTTGCTGCCGGGATAGAGGACGGTCGAATGTGTGTAGATCGTCCCTTCCTGTGGGGCTTCGACCCATTCCATCCTCTCGAAACAGTCCGGGCAGTGATTTCGAGGAGGCAGCCACATGCGATCTTCTTTGCAGTCCGGATTTGTGCACCGGGTGGCGTAGAGAACGGATTGTGTCAGGCCTTCGAAGAAATTGGTCAGCCCGCCGTAGGTATGGATGTGGAAGTAGTCCTTGGGATTCTTGATGACCAGCGGCGAAGTGCTGAAGGTCTCACCTCCCTTTTTCAACAGTTCGATCGGCATAGTTACTCCCTCATTCTTTTTCTAGGATCGCCATGGTTACGTGGCTTCCGGTCCCCGCGTGGCTTACGGCCGCGCCTCGCTTTGCATTTTCGACCTGAAGGTTCTCGAAATCTTCCGGCTTTGTCTTGCCGTAGCGCTGCCAGCGATCGGGCTCGGCGTGGAACTTGGCCCACTTCTGCTGCAACTGCCAGAGCAGCTCGACAATCTGAAATATCCCCGTGGCCCCAACGGCGTGCATCGTGCCGAGGAGCCCGCCGGAAAGATTGGTCGGCAGTTTCGCGCCGTAGTAGGCATCGCCGCTCTCGATGAATTCTCTGCCCTGGCCGTAGGGCCGCAGCCCGATGTCTTCGTAGGTCTGGATATCGCTGATCGTGAAGGCATCGTGCGTTTCGAGCAGGTCCAGATCCTCGACCGGGTCATGGATGCCCGCCATGTGATAGGCCAGGTAAGCGGCCATGCGCGCGGCCAGGAACGAGCTGAAGCCCGGCCAGTCGTACTCGCGATCCTTGTAGAGGCCCTCCGGTTCATTCGGTAGTCGGAGGACTTCCATGTCGCGCCGGTCCGCGGTCCTGAGCGTGTGGGTGCCGCCGCAGATGGCCTTCAAGCGGATGGGATGGTCCGAGAGCTTCCATGCCATCTCCTCGTCGGCGAGAATGAGTACAGAGGCCCCCGTGCTCATTACGCAGCATTCGAGGAAGCTCAGCGGGTCCGAGACCATCTCGTTTGCCATGACTTCTTCGAGCGTCAATTCCATCGGGTTTTGCGAGTACGGCGAGAACCGGGCGTAGTGGTGATTCTTGATGGTGATTTTCGCCAGGGTTTCCCGGGGCACGCCGTATTCGTGAAGGTAGCGCTGCGCCATCAGCGCATAGTAGCTGGCATACATCCAGCCCAGCTCGGATTCAAAATTCTTGCAGGCCGCGGATGCGATGTAGGAGTTGCCTTGCCTGGTGGGCACCTCATCCATCCGTTCCCACCCGACGACGGGGACTACGTTCGCGTATCCTGAAGCCACGGCCAGCGCACCGGCCAGCACACTCGACCCACCGGTGGCGCCGCCGGTCTTGACCTCGATATTTCCGAGCGGATCGAAGCCGAGCGCGTCATGAATCCTCGCGGCCGCGAGGAGCTGGTCGCCGAAATGGTCGGCGAACTGTGAATAAACACAGAAGTTTACCATCCGCACAAACTCGGCCTGAGAGACCTTCAAGTCGTTCTCGCGCACGGCCATGTTCATGGCTTCGAGAACCAGTTCCTCGGTGTTCTTTTCAGGATAGCGTTTCCGGAAGTCTGTCATCCCCCCGGCCACAACGTAGACCGGCCGCTCGAATTTTGGAATCCGCAGATTGCCATCACCGAACTGGATCATGTGAACAGCCCTTTTTGAGTATTCAAAGCTTCCTGCTGCACTGGATTCAGATCCCGGCCAGGAACCAGAGGGAATTCTGCAACGCTTGATTAACTGTCATCGGCGATCCTCGCAAGGCACTTCAGTCAGATGCGCTCCATTTCTTCTGGAAGCAGATCGCCAATCCCTCTCGGTTCATGGCCTGAAGCCTTGTTTTTTGAAGCATCCGACGAACCCATCCCCACAGCCCGCCAAGAGTTCATCGCCATACCACATGACAGACGAAGTTGTCTTTCAATATTGCGGGGACCGCCTTTTGATTGTTTGGAGTTGCCATGGCACCTTGTAATGTAGAGTTCTCCGCCATCAGCGAAACACGAATCTATGCTCCATCTCCTGATCCTTGCATTCCTCGGCCACGCACAGCTCCACGGGGAGGCCCCCGAAAACCTGCTGACGAATCCGAATTTCGATGGCGCTGTTTCTCCCCACGGCGTGCCAGCGGGCTGGCAGCTCTATGCTGGCGTTGATGAAACCAGAAAGCTCTCGGTCGTAATCGCAGACGAAGAGAAAGCTCTGCTGATCGAAGACAACGATACCGGCCAGGAAGTTGGCGTGTATCAGAGAATCGCTGCGAAAGGCGGCCTCGCGTATCAGGCAACCGCGATCATAAAGAAGTTCAAAGAGAAACCATCCGGCGGCATTTATATGCAATTGCGTTTTCTGCCATCGAACAAATACCACCAGGTGAGCCTCCACAGCGCGGGGCAGGGAAACAGAAAGGTCTCGGTCAAAGGGCTCGCACCACAGGGGACAACGCGGGCCACTCTTTATCTTTACACTCATCGCAGTCCGACTCCGTCACTCTTCATTAGCCGCGTCGAGCTCGTCTCCGGCGTCAAGCCTCCAAGAATCGCGCCTCCGCCAAAGCCGGCGAAAATTGAGCGTCTGAAAAAACTCTACATCACCACGTCGCTGGTCAGCGAGAACAAAAGCACGGCCGCCATTGTCTCTCCGGGGAGCGGCACTTACTCGAAAGAAGCGGAGACCATCCAGGCAGCGGTTCTCAAACGAACGAAGGTCAAGCTCCCCATCATCGCCGATGAAGATCCGCTCCAGCACATTCCGCTGAAGCAGAATCTCATCCTGCTTGGCAACCGTTCGACGAATGCAGTGATTCAGGAGCTGTACAGCCGCTATTTTACGCTGCTGGATTTGAAGTATCCGGGGCCCGGCGGGTCGGTGGTGCGTTCCCTTCATAATCCGTTCGGTAACGGCGTTAATGCAATATTCGCCGGAGGCAGTGATCCCGATGGCGTTAAAGCTGCGGCCGCTAGACTGGTCGCGAGGATCAAGAGTGCTGAGGTGAAAGACAATTCTCTGTCTCTCGGCTGGATGGCCGACATCAAGCTCGGCGAAGGAGTGAACCCGCCCGGTGATCTGCTCGATTATAAAATCTGGGATGCCTCCAGAGGCTATCGCTCGGTTGGTTACTTTGGCTGGAACAGCATCAGCAAACACATGGCGATGTATTACATGACCGGCCGCGAGCGTGATGCACGAGAGGCGCTGCGGCTCGCGTTCCCGGATGCAGCGGCCAGAAAACAGATTGAGACCATCGATCAGGAACGCCTCGAAAACAAAGACGACCCACTCGCCGGCCCCTACCACTACAACGCGCACATGATGATCCTGTTCTGGGATCTCATTGAAGAGAGCCCGGTCTTCACCGATGCCGAACGGCTCGAGGTGACCCGGGCATTCGCGCGGCAGCTCGAGCACCGCCTGCGGGAACGAATCTACAACCTCGCCAAGCCGTCCCGTATGGTCGGCAGCCGGCACGGTCAATGGTCGGCCATCTCGCTCTATTGTCTTGGCCGGTATCTGAATCGCGGGTATCCCGATCCCGTCTGGGATCAATGCACTTACGGCGGGCAGATGCACTTTCGTTCGCTCCACGAGTACGCATGGGTTGGCGGCGAAAGCGACAACCTGTTCTGGTACAACACCGGCATCGCCCCCATCTTTTCACACCTGCTCCTCACGGGTGAAAGAGAGCCCGTCTCCAACGGTATCCTTCGGCAACTCATCCGAGGCATGGACGGGCTGGTCTCCGGGCTCGAGCCTGATTGGGCCTTGAATTCGGCGTCCGTCGGCTTCCTCCACAAAGCGGCTTACCTGCTTCAGGACAGCCGCTACATCGACTATCGCAAGCGTACAGGCGTCAAGACCGATGTACTCCGCCTTGGCCAGTCCTGGTGGCCGGATGAAAGACTCGAGGCCACCGATCCGGGCGACTTGAGCGGCCAGTGGACCATCCACCGTCTCTCGGTTCCCTCATGGAGCTCGCGGAACAACGGCTTCTCTGTTGAAGAGTCCTTCTACCACGGCAGCTTCCGCAGCACGGATGACGCAGGTGGAGATTTCATCCTGATCGATGGCTACAACGGCGCTTCTCGCAATCCTTACCACACTTTTTCAATTCTCGAATTGCGCCTGGACGGGCAGAACCTGCTCAAAGGTTATCGCAACCAGGTGCTCACCCGCGCGGATGGGCTCGTCGAACCGAAAATCGCCATGAACGCCGCGCTCAAAGGAGCTCGTGTGCTTGGGAACACGGCCACGGTAACCGCGGAGGTCCCCAATGCGGCCTGGTGCAGTTGGCGCCGCACCCTTCTGCATCGCGTCGGCAAGTATTCCCTATTTACCGATAGTCTGGATTTCCGCACGGAGACGGAAAACGCGGAGGTTCAGTTTCTCTGGCAATTCGCCCAGCCGGTGTCAAAAGGTGAAGGCCCGAACACCTCTTTGCGCATCACACCGAATCTTCCGGTGAAACATCCTCCGGGCTGGCTCAAGCTGAGCGCGTCCGAACACGATTGCTCGACCAACTACAAAGGCGAACGCCCCCTGATTCATCTCGGCAGCTACGAGACGATGCTGATGCGGAGCCCAGACCCCGGCCCATCTCTCGAAATGAAGTTTAACCTCGACGAGGCAGTGGAAGGAAATGTGTACGCCGAACTGCTCAACTACGTCGACCGCGGCGTCATCAACGTTTTCCTTGATGGAAAACTCGTCCTCGAGAACTTCCGCCATTACGCGAGCTCGGTCGAACGCAAACACGCGCCCATCGGACACCACAAGCTCAGCAAAGGCGAACATGTGCTCCGCATTCAGGCGAAAGCCCTCCACGATGGCGATGGCCGATGTTACGTTGGACTCTCCGCTCTCTGCATCCAGACGGAAGGCGCACAACCGGTCGATGCCTCGACGGCCCATGAACTGCTTTTCACGGGCCCTGCAGAAACCGCCTTGCGCGGCCGCATCGCAACCCTCGAGTGGAAGGGCCCGGCGAAGAAAGGTGAACGCAAGAATTTCTTCTCGCTGCTGCTGAAGGAGTCGGAGAAACCCAACAGATGTGTTCGACTCAGCGAGAACGCGGCCGGCCTGATGCTGCCGCAATCGGCAGTTGCCTTTACTGGAAAGTTCAGAAACTCCGAGGTGGAGGCAGCCCTGCTCGCGGAAGACCACGCCAGCGGAATCCAAATCTCGGCATTAAAGCTCGATGACATCGACCTCCTGAAAGCACAGCCGGCCGTTGATATCGATTGGGATTTCGCCGCTGGAAAGCTGGCCATTTACGCAAAGGAAGAAACGAAACTGGGATTTGCCGGAGGGAACCAATTCATCCTGAACGGCGAAGAGATGGTCACAACATCGTCCGAAGCCGGATGGGTTGCAGCGACACTGCCCGCGGGCAAACACCTGATCGAAAAGGCCGAGCCTGGCAGTCACCTGCCAACGCTGAGGAATAAGCTGAAAGCCATCGCAGGACGTGCTGCCGGCCTGTCTTCGAAGCAGACGAAAACCACAGGCGAAAAACAACCGGAAAGAAAGCCTGCCGCGTTCGACGCTTCCTGGGGAACGCAACTCCCCGGCAGAATCATCGATCTCGTCAGCACTGATACCAACCTCGCCGCGGCTACCCGCCGACAGATCCATATCATCGATCGCTCAGGCAAAATCATTCGAGAGATGAAAACCGACGGCGAAATCCGGCAGGTCCGCTGGTGGCCCGAACACAGACTCCTGCTTGCCGGCTGCCGCGATGAAAAGGTCATCGCGTTCAACGCCGAAGGCAAACGTGTCTGGACCTTCGTTTCTAAAATGCACCCGGATGTTTACCGCGCCGGTAAAAGCTACTGGTTCAAAACCGCGCCAGGCCATGAAGGCATCCACGGTCTCTACTCCGGAGTCTTCCTGGACGGAAAGAGTCAGGCATTCGTCGGCAGCGCCTGCACTCTAGAGATCATCGATGAGAAGGGGGAACTCCTTCACCGGCTGCCGCAGTTCTGGGGGAAAGTTTCTCACTTCAACATGATCAACGGACCGGATGGCAGCCTGGACCTGCTCGCCTCGCGAAAATACAACGGCACCAATACCGCCGCCATCCTCAACAACCGAACGCTCAATCCCAAACCGCGCGGCTTTTATGGCGTCCCGCCCGGCCACACTTACGTTGGCGGATGGACAAGCCTCAACCGACACCACATTTTCTACGAAGACCTCGATGGCAACGGCGAACGAGAAGTCATCTGCGAAGTGAACGGCACTTGGAATCGCGTGACCGTCTGGTCCGAAACCGGCAAGGCCCTCTACGACGCGAGCTTCGGCCCCGGCAACCGCATTCCGGCCCGAAATATCCGCGACCTCGAAATCGCCGACTTGGATAGTGATGGCCGGAAAGAGATCCTGGTCGGCCTGGCAAATCGTCTGCTGGTAGTGCTCGACAATCAATGCAGAAGGAAATGGTCGATAAACCTGGAGAGCCCACCGGAACTGGTGAAGGGGCAAAAGGGGATGCTCTTCATCGCACTCAAGAATGGCCAGATTCAGTTGCGCAATTCAGGAGGCAAGCTGGTAAAGGCAGGAGCAGTCAAAGGGCGTCCGATGCACATGACTGCTTACGAGCGCGAAGGGTCGGCTTACCTCTGTGTGGGAACTGACCAGGGCGAGTTAAGCACGTTCGAGATTGGAGCACGATGACAGGCTGACATTTGTCGCCCGTGACAGGCTTCCTGAACTGAGAAATTAAGGATCCGTCTCAGAGCTGTGATGATCCCACCCGGTCATATCGTCAGGAAACACGACCCCAAACCGGCGGCGAGCGTTCATCGTCTCATATCAGGAGGCGACGGTACCAGGAGGGAACGGTGCTCAGTGGAAGATATTAAGGCCGGCGCAGACGGACGCGGGTGCCCAGTAATCAGAAGAATCTTGATCTGAAATTCTTGTGATTTCAAGGTTCTGATCAGCATCAGTGAACTGCTGCAAGCGCAGAACAAGTTACACACTCGTTACATCCCTCTCGGGTGAGGGTGCGTAGAATCGCACGCTGTCTTTACCGTCAATTCCCATCAGCGACTGGAGGAAAGAATGTTCTATCGACCATCTGCATTTGCTATCGCACTTTCTCTCTCTATCGGGACTGCTTCCCACCTGGGGGCCGAATCCGTACCCGATGAACTCAATCTCAGCACGGAGAAGGTGATCGTATTCAAGGACGGCTATGCGCTGGTTCTCAAGAAGGCGACAGGGAAAACGAACGACCGAGGCGAGGTGTTTACGGAAGAGGTGCCGGATGCCGCGATACTCGGTTCTTTCTGGACAATCAGCCGCGAGGGAAGACTCATCAGTATGAAATCCGGTTGGGAGACCGTTAAGACGGAGGAAGAGAAAGAAGTGCCCTGCTTACAGCACATCGAAATCTTGCGCGCGAATGAGGGCAAAGAGTGCACAGCGACTCTCAACTCCGATACCACACTGAAGGGCAAGATTAAGAAGGCCCTCGCTCAGGAATCGTCTTCCGCGCTTTCATCGACTGTGCGCAGTTCCCTCGGTTTTTCAGCCCTTGCTCCATCGGCCAACCCGCCCACCTCTACCATTACAGCGATCAGCGGCAACAGCTTCATTCTTTCGACTGCGGATGGGGACGTCCTGCTGCCGGTCAGCCAGATTCGCACGCTGACGGTGCCAGACATGAGAACGACCATCGCCCGAAAGGTCACGAAAACGAAGCGTTCGAAACGGCTGACCATCAGGCTGGCCGATGCCAATAAGGAACATGAGCTCACCATCATGTATTTCCGACCCGGCCTGCGTTGGATTCCCGCTTACCGAATCAACCTTGCTGAAGACGCAAAAGTGAAAAAGGCAAAGATCAGCCTGCAGGCCGAGATTCTGAACGAGGCGGAGGATCTAGAGGATGTGCCCATCGATATCGTGGTCGGCGTGCCGCATTTCCGTTTCAAGGAGACGCCGAGCCCGCTGGTGCTCGAACGCACGCTGCACCATGCCCTGCGACAGGCGGCACCGCAGTTGATGCAGACCCAGGTCCGCAACGATTTCACCAACAACGGCTACATGATGCGCAGCAGCGAATTCCGCCGGGACGCAGCGCGCTCACCTGCTCAAGGCACCATGCAACTGCCGAATGAGCTGACCGCGACCGGAGCGCAGGATCTGTTCGTTTACCACCTCGCCAAAATCGATCTGAAGAAAGGCGAACGGACAGCCGTGCATATTTTTGAGGACGAGGTCGAATATCGCGATATCTACACCTGGAATCTGCACGTGAAGAAACGCGATTACGGTGTATCCCGCAACAGCCAGTCTCCACTTAACATTTCAAAAAATGAGATCTGGCATCAGATAGAGCTGACCAACAGCACGAAGCTGCCCTGGACTACCGGCGCGGCCATGGTCATGCAGGGCATTCAGCCTCTCGCGCAGGACATGCTCACTTACACGTCGCCATCGGATGTCGTGCGTGTTCCGCTGACCATCTCGGTCAGCACGAAAGGAACGTTTGATGAGGAAGAGGTCTCGCGACAACTGAGCGCTCTCAAATGGAATGGTTCCCACTACGCAAAGATCGGCCGAGAAGCCACCATCGGCCTCTGCAATCACAAGGCAATCCCAATCGATATCGAAGTCACCTTCCGCGTCGGCGGCAAAGCCGAAGAAGTTTCGGATAAGGGGGACATCACCCTCGGCGCATACAACGCGCAGGACTGGCAGAACTACCGTGGGCACCCGGCAGTCAACTACAGCTCGACCGTGAAATGGAAATTCAATCTGAAACCGGGAGATGTAGTGTCACCCAAGGTTGGGTATCACTATTTTACGAGGCATTGAGACCTGCATAGAGAGAGCGGGTTGCCTCGACGCGAAATTCTTCGAACTCAGTGGGGCAAGACGGGAGAGTCTTTGCGGATCTAAGAAATGGGAGTCCTCTTGTTCAGAGGCGAAGCCCCGGTCGTTTGCCTAGCCCAGCCCAACGGGCTGGGTTTAGAGAAGGATTGCCATTCAGGGGCAACGCCGGGCATTTGCCCAGAGTGCTGCAAATGGTCGGGGCGTTGCCCCTTTGGTAGTCCTTCATTACTTCCCAGCCCGCCGGGCTGGGCTAGGCGAACGACCGGGGCGTTGCCCCTGAAATCCGCAAAGACCCCCCGTCTTGACCTACTCAGTGCAGGGCCAGGGCCACCAGGTTACCTGCCATCCACCGCCAACTGTCCATCCGCGCCGGGCCTCACCAGCGTACTCGCTGGCTTTCCAACATCGCCCTCCTTTGGTTTCTCTTCGTTGCTCACGAATTGCTGGTGAAATTCCTTTAGTGCTTTCTTGTCCATCTCTTTCGCCTTCTTCAGGCGCGCATAGACCTTCTTGGGATTCTCCACCATCAGCCGGCACAGAGTTCGAGTGGCGTCCAGGAAATATTGGATCTTTTTGTCGATGAGCGGGCCGATGAACAGTGAAATTACTTTGACCACCGAATTCAGAACAAGGCTGTCGAACTTAAAATAAAGCTGCACCCAGTTCTGCATCTTCTGGCCCTCCACTTCCTCAAATTCCACCACCGCAACCGCGCGTCCTCTAATCTTCAGCAGCTTGCCGTCATACTTGCCGAGCGCGAAGAAGACCTTCTTGCCCTCGCCCGAATAGACCATCTCAAATTTGCCGGTCGCACCCGCTCCGTCGTCCGCGGTGTATGAGCCATCTTCGTTATCTCTGACGCGATAGTTCTCGATATCCAGGGCACGCACTGCGTCCGCGGCGAAAGGCATCCGCTCAAGAAGGAACGCGTAAAGATCGTCGGTGCCCTTAAACTCGACCTTTTTGAGCGTCCGTTTGAAAGAACGGTATTTCACCACCGCACGCACACGCTTGGCATCTCCGTCAGATAGCTCATCAAGGGGGATCTTGCCCCGCTTATCCTTGGCAGAAAGTGCCAGCGGCAAAATAGCTAGAAGAAATGTAAGTGTCCTGACTGACATCGCGAAATCTCAAATCCTTCTTTATTCGTCTGTCCCCATTCGCCTCTCCACTCTGTTCGACGGTAGCACGGGGATTCTATATGCCTGTTTCCATTTCGCTGGCCTATGTCTGTGACCAATCTATCATCGCTGCTTCCTGGCCTTTTACATTCCTCGAGAGCAGGGCTTGATGGCAACAACGATTACATTTCTTGGTACCTCCTCGGTCACGCCCGGTGCCGGACACGATACAGCCAGTTTCATTATTAACCGGAAGTATCTCGTCGATACCGGTTGGAATGCGGCCATCAGAATGCTCTCACACGGCATCAGTCCTCTCGATATTGAGTATCTCTTCTTCACGCACTTTCATCAGGACCATTACATCAGCCTGCCGCAGGTTCTCTTTTATCGAAACCAGCGAAGTAGAGACCGGGAACATGTCCCGCCCCTCCACATTCTTGGGCCCGAAGAAGACATCGAGAGAATCGTAAATCTGACTACTCAGTTTATACAGATTGAAAAACTCAAAGGCGGATTCGCCCACCCGGAGCTCCACCCGCTCGCTGCAGGCGCAGAGTTTGAAACGGCTGAATTTCGGATTGATACGATCAGGAGCATTCATCCCGTTCCTGGCCTGGTCTATCGTTTTACGGACAAGGAGACTTCAAAGTCCGTGGCCTTCACAGGCGACACCGCCTACCACCCGCCGATCATTGAACTTGCCAGGGACTCAGACCTGTTGATTCATGAAGCATCGCACGGCCCCAATCGTCCCAGCGATACAACATGGGGGCACGCGGGTTCGCCCGATGCCGCAGAGATCGCAAAGGCGGCGAAGGTGAAACGCCTGGCTCTGATTCACTGCGCCGAGGATGGGCAAGAGGCGGCTGTTGATGCAGCGCGAGAGATTTTTGAGAATACTATCTGGCCGGAAGATGGGGAGACGGTCACGCTGTGAGTCAGTGTTGCGCCAAGTCAAATAGACTGCCGAAACAGTTTCAAGATTCAGGATTCAAGATCCGGATGCGAGACTGAATCTCTTGAATCTTGAATCCTGAATCAGTGAGATTGCTGGAAATGCTCCCATCAGATGGAGAACCTCAAAACGGCGGCTCTGCTTACTCATTACTCACTACGCTCCCGTGAAAATCACCGTCCTTGGTTCAGGCACTTCCTACGGCGTCCCTATGATCGGCTGCGAATGCGCGGTCTGCGCCTCCGATGATCCGCGCAACCACCGCTATCGGCCCTCAGTGCTCGTGTCTCACGAAGACCAGCACATACTTGTGGACACATCTCCCGATCTACGATCGCAGGCCTTGAAATTCGGAGTGCACAGAGTTCATGTTGTCCTGATGACCCACCACCACGCAGACCACATCCTGGGCATCGACGACCTGCGCATCTACAACCATCGCATTAACGGAAAGATCCCGATCTATTCAGACGCGAAGACCCTGGCGCGGCTGAATGTTGTGTTCGATTACGCCTTCTCCGACACCAAGACCGAGCAGAGCAGTCCCAAGCTCGAACCAACCGTCATTGACGGCCCGTTCGATGCCTGCGGTATGCGGATCACGCCCTTTGAGCTCATGCATGGCTCGCTGCCAATTCTTGGCTTTCACTTTGAAAGCCCGAGCGGCAAACGCTTCGCCTACGCAACCGACTGCAAAGTGATTCCGGATGCATCCAGACAGATTATCGCCGGAGCGGACCTCCTGATCGTGGATGCTTTGCGACATCGCGCCCATCCGACACACTTCAACCTCGAAGAAGCAAACGCCGCGGTCAGCGATTTGAAGCCGGCACGAACTCTGTACACCCACATCGCGCACGACCTCGATCACGAAACGACTGACCAGGAACTGCCGGACGGCATCGAACTGGCCTACGATGGGCAAGTGATAGATTTGTCTCTTTCCTTCTGTTGACCAGAGATTCAGTCCGATACATGCAGATGAACAGCACACTGCTCGAGTCAGAGATCCTGCCGGTCGTTGAGAAGCCGAGCCGCTATCTCGGCACAGAGCTCAACACGGTGCATAAGGATCTCAGGGGCATCGACCTGCGCATCTGTCTCGCGTTTCCTGACAGCTACGATGTCGGGCTCGGCAATCTGGGGCTGCAGATTCTCTATCACATTCTCAATCGCGATCCCCGCACCTGGGCCGAGCGGGCCTTTGCGCCGAACGTCGACATGGAGGGACAGCTCCGCCGGCGCGGCATGCCGTTCTTCAGCATGGAGAGCCGCACTCCGCTCAGCGAATTCGATGCAATCGGCTTCACGCTTCAGTGGGAGCTCACCTACACCAACATTCTCAACATGCTCCAGATGGGCGGCATTCCCATTTTCAGTAACGACCGTGCCGATGACGATCCGATTATCCTGGCCGGCGGGCCCAGCGTGTTCAATCCCGAGCCGCTCGCCGATTTCATCGATGCGTTTGTGGTCGGCGACGGTGAAGACGTGATCGTCGAAGTTGCTGAGGTGTTGCGTGAGGGACAGAGCAAAGGCCGTGAATGGAAGCTCTGCCGCCTCGCCGAGCTTAAAGGCGTTTACGTGCCCGCGCTTTACACGATGCGTGTGGCTAACAGCGGCAGACTGGTCATGCCTGACGGCGGTCGCACGATCGTCAAACGCACGGTAAGCAGCCTGGACGAACAGGCTTTTCCGGCCGACTACATCGTGCCGTACACCCAGCAGATTCATGACCGGGTAAGCCTGGAGGTCTTGCGCGGCTGCACGCAGGGATGCCGCTTCTGCCAGGCCGGCATGGTCACTCGTCCCGTGCGTGAACGCTCCCTTCCCAACCTCGACCACCTCATGCAGGAGGTCATCCACAGGACCGGGTACGAAGAGATCTCGCTCTCCAGCCTCAGCACATGCGATTACAGCCAGGTAAAGAGCCTGGTTCATCAGAGTGTCGCCCGAGGCATTGGCGAAGGGGTTTCCATCGGGCTGCCTTCGCTGCGACTCGACTCGTTTTCGGTCGAGCTGGCGGACATGGTTTCAGTCATGGGCAAGAGCGGCCTGACCTTCGCGCCCGAAGCCGCGACCGACCGCATGCGCCAGGTCATCAACAAATGGATTCCCGACGAAGAACTCCTCGGCATGGCCGAAGAGGCTTACATCCGGGGTTGGAAGCACATCAAGCTCTATTTCATGATCGGCCTGCCCACTGAAAAAGATGAAGATGTCGAAGCTATCGCTGACCTGGCTAATCGGGTCCTCGATGTTGGCAAGGGCATCCGAAGCACGAGCAAGGTGAACCTTGGCGTCTCAACGTTTGTGCCCAAGCCACACACACCGTTTCAGTGGGAGCGCCAGATCGATTACGACGAAACGGAACGCAAGCAGGAGATGCTCCTCAGCCTCATCAAGCGTGATGTCAAGTTCGGCCGCCACGATCCCCGTGAAAGCTACATTGAAGGCGTCATCTCACGCTCGGATCGCCGGGCGGGCAAGCTCATCTATGAAGCGTTCAGACTCGGTGCCCGTTTTGACGGCTGGAACGAACACATCAAGTGGGACGCCTGGCAGGAGGCGTTTCGAGTCTGGGAGCTCGACCCGGATGAACAGCTCAAGGCCCGCAAGCTCAACGAACCGCTGCCCTGGGATCACATCGACGTGCTCGTCCCCAAAAGCTATCAGAAGGAAGAATACTGGCGCTCGCGCATGCTGGTGGCCGACGGTGATTGCCGCCACCACAAGTGCAACTCATGCGGTGTGATCGACGAAGAGGAGAAGCTGTGCACGACCATGCTTCGCAACAGTCGCAAAGGCGCAAAGGAGGAAGAGGGCAAGGAATTCGAGCCGCTCATTCGGCCGGAAGAGCCCGAACCCGTTAGCCGCGTTCGGATGCGTTTCGCGCGTCGTGGAAATGTCCGTCTGCTTTCCCATCTTGAAATGATGAACATGTTCGTCCGTGCCCTGCGCCGCGCACAGGTTCCGGTCGCGTTCACGCAAGGCTTCAGCCCCGGCCCTCGGGTGGCGTTCAGTTGCGCGCTGCCACTGGGCTTTGCGACCGAGGGAGACTACATGGACATCGTCCTGCGTGAGATCGTTTCGCCTGACGCGATCAGAACCAGGCTCAACGCGGTCCTGCCGACCGGATTCAAGATTCTCGAAGCCACCGAGATCCCCTACAAGGCCACCTCGCTCATGAGCGCCATCATC
>JASLXP010000851.1 GCA_030740295.1 Planctomycetota bacterium | reverse complement strand
GCAATTCTAAGCCCCAGTTGTTCCTTGAAGGAAAATATGAATAGGAACTAATCAGAGGTCTTTGGTGTAAGCATCCCAGTCTTGTCGAGCCATTCATGTAGGCTCTCAGCAACTATTCGATAGCCATCTCCCGTAACATGGACGTGATCGAAATAGAGTGGATCACTGTTGTTTTCAAAGACTTTTTTCAAATCAAGAACCGGTATACCTTCCGTCCTGCAAAGATCAACGACTGCATCTGTATAAGTGATGTAATGCTCTTCCCAATATTTGAGAATCGTATAATAAGGATCTCTGTTTTTGAGTAGGCCAAGAATCTCTTTTTCTTGTCGATGAAGTGGCTTAAATGCTACAGGAACGGGCTGAACTGCAAAAGCAAACTGGAATCCGAACTCTCTACCCATACCCCTAGCGCTTTTGAGGTTGTAGAAATGTCGCAGAGCGTACTCATAAGGTGAAATCTGCTCCCCTGTTTGAGGTTTATTACGAGCTTCACACCCTGATAATCGCCTGAACCTGGAAAGCAGTTCGCTCTCTGCCTTCATCGACCACACTAGATCCCTCTGCCCTTTCAGATATTCCAGCTCATCATCGATAGTAAAAGCTTTTCGGAGACGAGGATTGTGCTTGCTGACCATTTTATTGACGTATTCAAATTCTATAGGGTAACCAGACGGTAGTGGTGGATTCCATCTCTGGGTATCGTTTGCCCCATCAAGAAATATGACTAGGTCAGGATTTAAATACACGCCCTCTATCATTAAGAAAACGGCCTCCTGACTGGTACGGTAAGAGGATTCCCCGCAGTTGATAACTTCAAAGCGTCTTTGTCCGGCAAATGACTTATCGAGGATCTTTTGCAGATGGCCCGCGACGGTCTCATCATCACTAAGAGCGCCGGTGCCCCATACGAACGAGCCACCGTAGATAAGTATTCGGAAAACTCCCTGCTCCTTAACGACGTCAAACTCAGGCCCACGATAACTGAGGCTATTTGTGTTTATTGTAGAGTGATGGTAGTTGGGAACCGACCTAAATCCAATAAATGGCCGGTATACGTAGGGCATAGCAGTAAAGGCATAAAAGAAATCGGCGGCCTCTTTCTCGCGTTTCTCATAACCTTTGAATAGCGCCTTATTATAAGCGGCATTCGTTCGAACCAGGTTTTGGAGATTATCGATACGTTTATTTAGATCCCGAGTCTTCTGGACTCTTAGTCCAAACTCCACGGTATAAAGCAAGACTATTCCAGCGAAAAGGAGAATGGCAAAAGTTGCAAGGATAAAGATCCGGCGGTGTCTTCGCGCCCCAGAGTTTTCGATCTTTGATTTCATGATCGATTATTGTGAAACATCTGGGACAAGTCCTTAACTTTCATAACGTCTTGGCATTGCGTTGATGGTGTGGATCACCTCTTCGAAGCTTTCTTTCAAGTCAAGAATTTCAAGGTACCATTTGATACTGTCGAATCTCGGTTGGTTCTTTTCTCTTGAAACCTTTAGAGCTGATTCTCTATCCTGGGTTCCTTCCCGGATCTGATTACTTAGAAAGGTGTCGATTCCGCTGAACCCGGCTACAGTGTAATAGACGCAATTATAAAACGCTGCTGTGCGTCGCCTATCCTCCATGTGCCGCCCCCCAAGCCACGACCGATCCCCGCAGCTCAGCGGACCAGCCTCAGGAAGCTCAGTCCCAGCTTCAGGTACTGTTTGGCCCTGTGCCAGCTGTCAACAGTTCTCAGCAGCCTCAGCACGTATCTCGGCCGAAGGTAGAACTGCCGGTAGGCGCGCTTCTGAGCCATTATCAGTTCCTCTTCGGACATGTTCGGGAGGCGGACCAAGGGATTGCCGTACTTGGGCGCACGCACGTCCGTCCACTCAAACTCCTTCATATAGCCCTTGCGCTTCATCTCTTCGTAGATTGCAGTTCCTGGGTAGGGACTGAGTATGAAGAAGTCCGCGAACGTGAGTGGCAGTTCCTTGGCGAGATCGATGGTTGCCTTGGCCGTCTTAGTGGTCTCTGAGGGTGCGCCGATTATGAATGTGCCGATGGTGTCGATGCCGGCCTCGTCGGTCCAGACCAGCACTTCGCTCATCTCCTCGATGGTCGTGCCCTTCATGATCTCGTTCAGGACGAACTGGTCGCCCGATTCCAGCCCGAACAGCAGCAGCCTGCAGCCAGAATCTCTCATCGTCTCAACCATCTCTTCCGTGATCGTGTTCACTCTCGCGTTGGCGATCCAGGGAAGACCTCGTTTACCGAGCTCAGCGCAGATCTCCGTGAGCCGGTCCTTAGCAAGAGCGAACGTGTCATCCGCGAACTTCAGAGATTTGACGCCATGCTTCTCGATGAGCAGGTCCACCTCTGCCATAACACTGTCAACGCTCCTGTATCTGACCCGGCGGCCGAACGTCGCGCGTGAGCTGCAGAACGAGCACTGGAAGGGGCACCCCCGCGTCGAGAGGATTGTTGCCATCGGCTTCCCGTACAGTTCATACAGCGGATGAGCGTAGTCCCCGGCGTCGTAGAAGTCGCGGGCCGGGAACGGCAGAGAGTCGAGGTCTTCGATGAGAGGCCTTGGGGGGGTGACCTTGACCTCACCTCCCTGTCGGTAGGCGATTCCGGTTACGGACGCGAGGGGAGTCTCTCTGGCCAAGTCCAGGAGCGTCGACTCCCCTTCACCCAGCACGAGAACATCCACAAAACCCCATTTCTCCAACACCTCAGCTCCCTGACCGGTAATGTGTGGCCCACCCATCACCAACTGCACGTCTGGCAAGGCCTCCTTCACCCCCTTCGCAATCTGGATCGCATTGCCGAAGAGGGGCGTAGTGCTCGTTACGCCCACGATGTCCGGGGCGAACTCCTGAGCAAACCGGGTCACATCTGTCAACGACAGGGCCTTCCCTCTTGCGTCCAGGATGTGGACCTCTACGCCACCTTCCCGGAGGAATGCGGCAAGGTAGGCGAGGCCAAGCGAGGGCGCGCCCAAGGGGAATCGGACGCGGCCATAAGCCGAGTCATGTTCGTAGGGATCGATCAGTAGTACTTTCATGGGCCTCCCTGTTAGTCTATCGGGTGTGGATGACTGGACAATCTTGCCTCCCGTGGGGCCTCCAGCTAGGCTTCGCGGCTTGAGGAGTCCCCAGCCGAAAGGGACGCGATAGGACAATGGCACATGCGGCACGTGCCTCTGGCCCCCTCGCACCCCGTGTGGATGGTCGGGAGAACCCAGACAGTCCTCACAACTGCGTCGGCCCTACCGGCTAGTCTGGAAGATATTCTAGACGGCTTCTCTCTCCTTGCCTCCGGTCTCGTATTCACTTCGCTCGGCAGAGCGCTTCCGTGTCCTCCTCCAGAGACCGGGGGGACGACACGCTCTGGCGCGCCCCGGGGAAAGTCACTCCCTTGCGGAACCTCCGAACAGGTCGACTGGCGGGCCTCCTCCAGTGGTGGATTCCCGCGCCATTTCCGCGCGAAGCGGCACTTCAGGTCTCTCCGTCATCTGGAAGGCCCCCATTACCGGGAGTTCTGACTGCGCCAGGGACTAGAGTGCATAGTCCCCTTCCAGGAACAGCACGAGGCTCAGAATCGCCTGCAGGACACGCTCGTTGTTGCTCTTCCTGGAGAACTGCTCATCTAGCAGCCTCTCGACCGCTTCCGGCCGGAAGAACCCCGTGGCCTCGACGCGCTTGCGGGAGAGCGCCGTCCGGAGGAACTGCCCCAAGCGGCCCTGCCTGAGCCACAGGCTGGCCGGGACTTCGAACCCGACCTTCCGGTACTGCTTCAGGAGGTTCCCACTGTCACCGTGTGGGGGACGGAAATGGTGCAGCAATGCTTTGCGCAGCAGCGTCTTGAGTCGGTACGGATGGAACCGTAAGGGTACTGGTAGCCGACAGGCGAACTCCACCAGATCGTTGTCCATGAAGGGTACTCGCATCTCGACGGAAGAAGACATGTAGGCATTGTCGCCGGCCTTAAAGCAGCATCCACCGAGAAAGGTCCTGAAGTCGAGGTAACTGAGTGCGTCCACGAAGTGCAGGCCCTGCACCCGCGGCAAATACTGCTCGTGCGCGATGAAAGGGTCGTACTGCCCTACCATGCGCAGTGCTTCCGACGTCAACAGGTCCGGCCATTCGGAGTAGCGGATGACCTCTTTGAACCCGAAGAAGTTCCGGAAGATGTCCGGGTGATCTGCTTCGACGAAGCTCTTCAGTTTGAAGGAGAAGGGCAGGAGCCCGGTGCCGGCACGGAGACGCCGTACTGCCGGCCGGATTAGGCGGTCCCGAACCGCGCGAGGGAGCAGACGCCTGTAATAGCGCGCCACATTGGCTGCGTGGACCGTGGGATAGCCTAGGAACAACTCGTCGCCGCCGTCCCCTCCGAGGACCACCTTGTAATCCTGGGCCTGAATGAAGCGTGCCAGCCCGGACTTGGCGACGTTTGCCCATGGTGCGAACGGTTCATCCACGTGCCGTAACCAGGATAGCATGCCCTGTACAAAGTCATCCTCACGGAACAGGTAGGTGTGGTGAGGGCTCCCGAAAACCTCGGCCCACGCGGCCGCCGCGTCTCCCTCGTTGAAGGCGCCTTCATCAAAGACGATGGTGAACGATGACAGTCCCGGGGATATCTCGTTGGCCGCGGCCAGAGCAGACCGCGAGTCCAATCCCCCGCTCAGAAGGACGCCCACCGGTACATCAGAGAGCATCTGTCTCTGGACGGACCTACGGAACAGACCTGCCAACTCCTGCTCCGCCTCCTGCGCGGTCAGCGTGTGCTTCTTCGTGTAGTCCAGGTCGAAGTACTCTCCCTCCTCCAGTCCGTCTTTTGAAAGAATGAGGTAATGGCCCGGATGTAGCTTGCGGACGTTTTTGTAGATCGTCCACGGCGCGGGAATATAGAAGAGGCCCAGGAATACTGACATCGCTTCCGGATCGCGCGTGCTGTCAAATTGCGGGTGAACGCGCAGTGCCTTAATCTCGCTGGCGAAGGTCAGCAAGCCATCCTTGTATGAATAAACAAGAGGTTTTACGCCGAAACGGTCGCGGGCCAGGATGAGCTTGTCCTGTCGGCTGTCGTATAGCGCAAGACCGAACATGCCGTTCAGGCGTTTCAGGAAGTCAATGCCCTCTTCCTCGTAAAGATGGACAAGGACTTCTGTGTCCGTCTGCGTTGAGAACACGTGCCCCCTGCCCTCGAGTTCCTTTTTCAATTCCGGATAGTTATAAATTTCGCCGTTGTAGACGACGGTGATGGTGCCGTCTTCGTTCGTAATCGGTTGACGACCGCTCTCCAAATCAATGATCGTCAGTCTGCGATTCCCAAGGGCGACCTGATCGAAAACAGCGGTACCCGAATCATCCGGCCCTCGGTGAATGATGCTCTCGAGCATCGGCTCTATATATTTCGGGTCGATTTTGTACTCGGAGCCGATAGAGGCGTAGCCAGCGATTCCACACATTGTCAAGAATGGTTAATGGTTGGTGGTTAATGGTAAATGATCGAGCGGCCCCATCTATTTAACCATTGACAAATACAGGAGATTCTGGCCACGTCGATAGACTTGTGTTAAAGCCGCAGCGAAATGGAACGGCGAACAAAAAGTTTAAGGTAAAAAATACCAAGAACAACTGCCCCAGGTCGGGGCGCGCGTTGGTCTGCCGTCCCTGTGCCATGGTTCCCGTATTCTCCAGGAGTACTGTCCTCAAGTGGCTAGTCTCTTGGGCTTCCGCCGCCTGACGCGCACGGGTATCTTCTCGGTATGCCGTTGATCGTGTGCAAGACATCCTCAAAGTCGCTCCCCATCCCTATCGTGTCGAGGTACCACTTGATGCTCTGGAACCTCGGGCGATTCTTCTCACGCGCTACGCTCAGCGCCTCGTCCCGAGTGATCGGTCCCTCTCGGATCTGGTTAC
>JASLXP010000850.1 GCA_030740295.1 Planctomycetota bacterium | reverse complement strand
GAAGGAATTGGGGCGGAAGGCACCGAGCGCGCGGGCGAGACGCAGCCGTTCTCTTTGATGTGCCTGATAACCGGCATCGATCCTGAAGCGACCGCTGAATTTCACGAACGCGTCGGCCGTCCCTGGCATGCTTCCAAGAATGCACTGATGTCCGAGTTTCGAAGAGCGGGTCTGGAGTCCAGTTACGGCAAGCCGACGATATTCATGATCCATAAAGACCTGTTTGCCTGGATGATCAATCATGAATATGCAGTCAGTGGACTGAGCGCACAGGACCTTTCCGACGCCACCATTCGTGCCCGAGCAGAACTGCACAAGTTGATCAATGGCCTTCGTTCGCTGGGCGAGCCGTGGTCATGTATCCGCATCGTGGCCACCGGCGCGCAGATCGGTGTACGCGAAGGACGCCGCATTCACGGCCGATACACGGTGACGCTCAACGACATGATCGAAGGACGCCGACATGAAGATGCCATCTGTGAGGTAACATTCCCTATTGATGTGCATTCCACAAACAAGGTGCTCGGCACCGGCATCGAAGGAAAACCGGTTTCGAAAACTCAGCCGTACGACATCCCTCTTCGGGCGCTCATGGCACGCGATGTAGATGGACTCTTAATGGCGGGACGTTGCATCAGCGGGGACTTCTTCGCCCATTCAAGTTACCGCGTAACAGGCAATGCGGTGGCGATGGGCGAGGCGGTGGGGATAACGGCGGCGATTGCAGCACAGTCAGAACGCTTGCCGCATCAGGTGAGTATCGATGAAGTGTTGCCGCTCAATACGGATGGCAGGTAAGCCGCCGCAGAGCAGAAGCCATCTGCAGCCTGGACGTGTTTAAGTTTACACACTCTCCTATTTCTTCTTTTTCGGCTTAAACCGAATCCGATACGCCTCCAAGTCTTCGCCGCTCCTGACCCATGCGGTGTACCACAGGTCGAGCAGGTACTGGCTGCCGCGCGCCAGGTGCTTCTTTGTGAAATCGATGACCTCCTTGTCTGCTTTATCAACCTCCATCCGGCCCTTTTCATCAAAAGTGAGGAGTTGGTCCACATCTTTGTTTGAGGCCACCAGGACTTCCTTTGACACTTCGAGAATGTTTCCGAGGACCTTCGGCCTGGTGATGAGGCCGGCAAAGGCGTCCCCATCCGGGATGTGTTTATTTAAATAGAAGACTTCGAATTTGATGTGGACTCCCGTCTTCTTTGGCTCGCCCTTTTCATTCCGTCCATCATAAAGAATGGTGGCATGCAGCGGCTGGCTGGAATCACCCGCATAGTGGCCGAGGATGCCGGCGTATTGAATGCACACGCTCTCGATGCTCTTCAGGGGGCCAAACGTGCGGGGGGACCGGTATTCCTTACCGTCCGGATCGTCTAGTGCCCAGCGGTATTCCATGAAGGCGCCGCGAAGGCGCTGATAGTATTCAAGGGTCTGGTAGGGCAGCAGGCCGACCTCTTTCACTTTCTTGCCGGCCTGATTCAGATAGCCGAGATATTGAATCCGGTCAGGGGGAAATTCGATTTTCGAGAAGTCCTTGCTAAGCCGTTCCATATCCAGATAGTGATTGGCCCGTTCGATCCGGTAGAGCGCGCCATGGAATGACTTCCAGCGATCCGGCTGCACAGCCAGAAAGCCGAGAGTATCCACAGCTTTTCTGAAGAACTCCGGCATGTCCTCGGGCAGATTCTTCGCCGCTGAACGGTTGATCATCATGTGGCCCCGTTCACCCCAGGAATAACCGAACCGAGGAGAAACTGTCAGCAGGACAACGAGGCAGGGCAGGAGATGTTTCATACTGCAGGTTCAGGAATGGAGGGAGCTTTGATGGCGTGTGCAAAGAGACGTTCGTAATAGGGCTGGCATTCTTCAAGAAGAGGTTTCAAGGAATCCGGAAACGGCTCTGTCTTAGGCGCAAAAGGTTGGAAGCCCGTGGACTTGTGAACATTGTGATACCAATAGGGTGCCCAAGCACCATCCTCCGGCCTTGCGCCGGGCTCCCATGACATCATGGATTCTTCGAACGCAATGCCCAATTGAGAGCAGAATTCTCGCAGAACGCCTTCAGGGTTGAGCAGGACTTCTCTGGAATCGAGAACAATCGGTGACTGCCCAAGCGCATTGAATTCATCAAAAAGATCGCTCTGCATCTTGAGGCCGGTGTCCCCCAGGACCGGTTCAGGAATCTGGTGGATCAGTGATGGCAACATCTGCACCGGATCGCGAATCAGGAGGGCATTGCGAGTCTCGCCGAAGAAGCCGTAATCGGTATCCACGAGATGATGGGCCATCTGTTTCACCAGCAGCACGGGCTTTTCGCATTCTCCAAGGATGACATCGCGTACGACCTGTGCGCCATTGCAGTTCATGGAAGCCATCACTTCGTCGCCGCCGGGATGCACAGCTCCAGAAACGCGGAGGTAATGGCCATAAAGAGGCTCGTCCACCACGCGAGTGTCGCTCCGCTGTGCAAACGAGTACATGATAGCGGTCGAGACATTACGCGGGCCCGACCAGAGAATGATGCGGAGAATGGACATGGATGGCTGATGCTCGGTCGGCTGAAAAATCAGGTCAGGAGCATTAACGATTTCTCGTAATCCGCCACCAGCCATTTTTTGCCCTTTTGAATGACCGTGTGGCCTTCAGCCTCGAGCAGTACCCGCAGGGCATCGACGCCGCCCGGGTACTTCGGATTGAGCTCTCCGCCTTTCTTGAGTGTACGCCAGTAAGGGGTAATTCGTTTCTTGCCGGCGTCACGCTGTTCGGCCGCGGCATGAGAGGCAATCCAGGCAAAGATGCCGGTAGTCAGAGGGCAGGCAAAATCCGCATCGTTGTTCCTGGCGATTGCTTCTCGGATCTGATCAAACGTCACCAGCTTACCTTTACGGACCTTTTTCATGACTGCATCCACCTGCCGGGGCGCGGGGATGACCATGACACCCTCGCCGAAGCGTTTGCTCTTTTCATCGACCGGCCCAACCCTCGGAAGGTCTTTGTCATCCATCAGTTTTTCGTGCCAGGATTTCTTTTTCTTGGGCATGGCAGGTTCTGCGTATGATTGGGATGGTGTTAAGGCTGCCCGACGGCCGCACGGCAGGGCCTCGTGTGTGTGCTTGGCACGCATGCCAGCTTCAATGTGCTCAAGGAGTCAGAAAAGGCAAATCCACAATCTCTGCAGTCGTCTGCTGACCATCCCATTCCACGTTCACCTCCTGGCCCGGCGTGGCGAATCTGCTGCGGAGGATGGCCAATCCTATGCCGCTGCCGACAGTGGGTGAAGATGCGGCACTTGTGACCGTGCCGATTTCTTTTTCTTCCGCTTTTACCTTCGCGCCAGCAGCGGCAATATCGCTCGTAAACTTCAGACCACGCAGCAGGCGATTCACATGCCCGAGGTGGTAGATGCGAGAGATGATCTCCTGTCCGATATAGCAGCCCTTTGTGACGCTGGCCGCGTGCTCAAGTCCGGCTTCGTTTGGGATGGTGTTTTCGTCCATGTCGATGCCGAATAGTGGCACTCCGGCTTCGAGTCGGGCGAGCTCGAACGCGTCGTGTCCTGCAGGCAGAGCGTCATGAGACGGGGCCGCGCTGATGAGGGCTTCCCACAGTTCGCCGGCGAGCTCGTTGGGCCACCAGATTTCGAAGCCTTGCTCTCCGGTGATGTGCTGCGAGGCCACGAGCAAGTCTTCACCTGCGAAGAAAACTTCAAAGTGGCTGAAGTCCTCCCTCTCGCTCATATCGAGGTTGAAGACCGATCTCAACAGCTCGCCTGACCTCGGGCCATACACGCCGAAGATGCCGTGTGTGTCACTCAGGTCCGTGATAGTGACATCATCCGTGATGATGAATTTCTCGAGCGGCCCGAGCAGGGCCTGACGCTGAAGATGATCGAAGTGAATGCGCAGATGTTCTTCACTTTTGAAAAGACGAAAGTCAGCGATCAGTTTGCCTCGATCGGTCAGCAGGGCCCCATGATTGCCCGTGCCGGGTTCAATGTCGACGACTTCATTCGAGGTCATCCGCTGCAGATAATCCTTCGCGTCTGCGCCAGTGAATTGAAGCTTGGAAAGATAAGAACGGTCGACGATGCCTGCACCATTGCGGATGGCCCCGTGCTCGGCCGCGGCGTCACCGTAGGATGAGGGAACGGTGGCGCCTCTGAATTCCTTGAATGAAGCGCCGTCCGTTTCGTGCCTGGTGTGGATTGGTGATTCGTGTGGTTCGGACATGCTATCTGAGGTCTGGTTCAGGAGAACACTGGCGATCGCTGTTACATCGGACCTTCGCCCCAGGGGACTTGCCACTCGATGAGTTCGATCATGTTGCCGTCGGGGTCGTGGACATAGAAACGGTCCGCGCCTGGAATGGGGATGGTTTCGTCAATCTTCACTCCCTTCGCTTCGAGTTCTATCCGGGCTTTGACCGCGTCTCCAATCTGCAGGGCCACATGCCGCGATGAGATCGAGTCCGGCCCATCTTTGATCATCAGGTGGATCTGTTGGTCGCCAAGTTCATACCAAATGACCGGGTTAGGAAACGTGGATGGGTATTTCACTTCTTTCAGACCCAGGATGCCGGAGTAGAACGCTCTTGCTTCATCCGGTTTGGAGATAATGACCGAATTGTGCTGGATGCTCTGCAGGCCGATGCGGGCGGGTGAGACTTGTTTAAGCGCGTTTTTAATCTCATCCGTCACCGCGGTGATGGCCTCCTGATCCACCGCGGCCGCGGCCTCCGCAAAGCCGGCGTGCTCGATCATTTCTTTCACCCGGGTGTTTATCTGCTCCAGGCTCCAACCCACCGAGCAGGGCACTTCTTCCTTATCAAGATGATGCATCTCGTTGTTTCCGGACGGATCGTAGTGGTAATGAGGATCATCACGAAAACAATCGAATCGCAGTGCCTGGACAGCTTCGCCGTTGACATCGGCAAACACGCGAATGGCGGGGCCACGATCTCCGCCGAACAGGCGATACTCGATTTTGAAAGTAAGGCCACCAGCGGGGATTGTTATTGTTTCAGGCATGACAAGGAGAAATGGGACGGTGGAATAATGGAATGTTGAAATGCTGCGACTTTCGGACTCGCAGTAGCCGGATTTAGCCGGACTGGCAGAAAGGTAAACTTCGCCCCGATCTCTCGAGTCTAGGCCAACTGCTGATACGCGTCCCAGACAGCTTTGTAGTAGTGCATGATGCGTTCGGGCTGCTCGCTGCCCGCGATTTCTGCGAGGCAGAATCCGTCGTAGCCGATGCTTTTCAGGCAGCCGATGAATTCCAGGTAAGGGTAATCTGGATGGCCGAGGTCGCGCAGGTGGACGAGACCGATTCTATCCTTCAACAGCTCGAAATTCGGTTTGATTGAGCCGTCGACGGTTTCGCCATTGTTGCCGTTCCAGCATGCTTTGAAGTTCGGATGGTCGCCGGCGTCGAGGATCGTCTTCATGTTCGGGATTTCACAGGTGACGCGGCCATGCACTTCCATTCGGATCTCGACCCCTTCGTTGGCCGCGAATTCAGCACACTCTTTTGCAGCGAGGCCGATCTGTTCCAGGGTCTTCTCAAGGGGCACGCCTTGATCCACGTTCACGCCGTTGGGGCGCACCTTGACCCCGGCTACGCCAAGGTCCCGTGCCAGCAGGACGTATTCATTGGTGCCTTCGATGTTCTTGCGCACTTCGGCTTCATCGGTCGAGTGGTATTCAAACGCGCTGCCGAGCCCGGCGATCGTGACTGGCGAGTCTTCAAACCTTTTACGAACTTCAGCGCGTTCGTCCTGGCTGAGGGAGACTTCTACGCCGTGTGCGTGGGTGGTGCGGAATTCGATGCCTTCGAATCCGGTGGCCGAACACTTTTCAATGATCTCGTCACAAGACCAGTCTTTTGCGAGGTTGTAGCTGACCAATCCCAGTTTCATAATGGCTCCTTTAGTTGATCTGAATAAGGGGCTCGGATAATAAGCGCTCGGTAAGCGGAATCAAACCTTCCTGATTGAGCGTCAACATCCATGAAAATTGGCATATGCACATTCAGTTTCACCGGCGCATGCAGAGAGGCAGGAATCACGCCTGACCCCCTGGATGCTTTTCAGTTGATCGACATTGCCACGGAGAACGGCATGGACGGTGTTGAGTTCCCGTTGGGCAATCTGGGTGAACACCCCGGGGAGAAGCTCGATGAGTGCCGTTCACTCTTGAGTGAACGAGGGCTCGCAGTTGCCATCGACAGCCCGGCTCTCATGGGTGATGAGATGGAGACGGCGTTGTCGCAGGCGAGCGATGTGGGCGCGCAGTCGATGCGCTCGGTGATCAGTGGAATCCTCGAGGGAGATCGCAGTAAGCCGCCCGGGCCGGATTGGGACGCGTATCTGGCAACGGTAATCGACAGACTGAAGGCACTCGTGCCAGCGGCCGAAGAAGCGGGAGTCGCCATCGGTATCGAGAATCATCAGGATCTCACGTCGGCCGATCTCGTGCGCATTTCAGAAGAAGTGGAGAGCCCCTTTGTGGGAGTGACTCTTGATGTGGGGAATGCACTGGCGGTCGGTGAGCATCCGGTGAGTTTCGCGGAGGCGGTGGCGCCGTTCATTAAGAATGTCCACCTCAAAGATTACTATGTTTACCTTACCGAACAGGGCTACCGGCTGGTGCGTTGTCCTTTCGGCGATGGTGCCGTGCCCTTTGATGAAGTGCTGGCGGCCGTTTTGAGAGAATCGCCTGAAGCCACCTTGAATATCGAGAATGGCGCGACTTCAGGAAGACACATCAAGCTGCATGAGAATAGCTTCTGGCAGTACTATCCTGCTGCGCAACGGGAAAGAATGGCACCAGCACTGGCGTTGGCGAAAGAGCATGCAAGACCCGCGGATGAGGAGTGGAGGACGCCTCATGAACTTGAGAAGGATGCGCAGGAACGAGCGAAGTATGAGCGCGCGCAATTCGAGAAGAGCGTGGAGAATGCGAGGGCTTTTCAGGGCGTGTGACCCGTCTGATACTGGATACTGGATTCTCGCCATTCCGATTCGCTCATGACCCCGGTCTTAAATCAGACGCATTCAGAGAACTAACAGCATCGAGCATCGAGTATTGAATTCTCTATGCCCGCCGATGTGCAGGACCAGGTGCGGCCGATGAATGCGCGCTGGCAGACACTGGCATGGAGAGTTCGCATGGTTGCGTGACCGCTCAATCGGAACGCCGCTTGAAGACGATGAGAGGGCCTTTCTCATACGCAATTACGAAGTCGTCGCTTTCCTGAAGACTTCTGATCGCACTCATGTCGCCGCTGAAATCGATGCCATGGAAAGTGTAGCGATGAAATGAACGGTCGTTGCGGTTGACAACCACCCAATTGACATCGGCGATCCGGGCGGGGAATCGGAAGACATCCGGGTGATGGGAAAACCTGTGCGTCAGGTAGCGAGTGGCCACGACCGACTCCGATTGCGGGATCAGAGCCTGAATCTCCGGCACCCATTGGGTCTCTTCGGGCGACTGGTATTTGGAGTAGTGCCGGTAGAAATCAGCGGAATCCCAGAACGCAACGGTCAAAGGCCACTTTGAAATCATCACGCTCATCACAAACGAGCAGCAGACGACCAGGATGCCAAGAGCCCGGTTCAGATCAGCCGGCGTCACTTTCAACGCGCTCAGTTTCTGCGACCTGGACTGCAGCCACTTCAGGAGAACAGGCGCCTTTGATGCTCCCATGACGGAGGCGATAAAGACAAGAGGAATGTGCACGATGTGATACCAGAACATGATCGAAACGTTCGGTTCCCACCGTTCGTCTGCCAGCATGCTCAGCGCGAAGGCCGGTACGGCCATCAGCAGTGCCTCCGGTGCAAGTAACGCCAGGAGCCCGAAAGGCAGAGCGAGATCGAGGAAAAATTGAATGTCTCGATGAGAGGTCAGCCGGCGCATCATGCCCTTCGGCTCGGTCAGGACGTATTTGATCATGTGACCGACCCCGAGCTCCTCGCCCTCTTCCATCCCCATCTCGTTTCCCATCTGAGCAAAGTACATGAACACGTGCGGGTGATCGTGCTGCCCAAGATCCGCCCGGACCGAAGGAATGATCACAGTAAGGCAAAGACCCAGCCAGCCGATCCCCATGGCGGCGCCGCCAAGACCGGGCTTCCAATCCCGGCGTATGACAGCGATGTAGAGTCCCATCATGAAGACCGAGACACTCACGTCTTCACGGGTCCACATGGCCAGCGCGCCCATCACAAAATAGAGCCACCATTTCTTTCGCAGCGCACCGTAAAACGACCACAGTATCAAGGTTGCTGAAAGGGCGTTCGTATCAAAGATCGTGTCCCGGATCTGTGAATTGGAATAATGGAGCGCAGGACTCAGCAGGTAGGCCAGCGCAAAGCAGAAGGCGAAGTGCCGCTTCCGGATTATCTCACGCGCTATCAGGTATGCCGGTATGCCGCCAATACCGATCGCTACTGTCTGAAACAACGAAAGCATCTCGATACTCGGCCAAAGCACATACAACGGCAGCAGGAGATAGATGGTGAGGGATACATGTTCTGCAGAATAGTTGATACCGGTATCGATCATGCCGAATCGGCCGTGGAGCGTATTCCAGAAGATCCTCTCAAAAATCACACTGTCGATATGGGACACCGATAAAGCCCGGCATTGCAGCACACCCATGACACCAAAAAACAGAATGTAGATGCCGCAGGCAATGTAGACGTAGCGAAGCCAGGGATCATTGGACGGTGACACATCACTTGAAACTCCCTTCTCTTCATCCCGCTCTATCGCGGCCTCTTGATTGTCCTGTCGCGGAGCGCCAAGACCACTACGCCAAAGCCAGCAATGAAGACAGAGCCACAAAGAAAGTGCAAAGATGAAAAGATACTGGCTGACGAAACCCAGCGGAACGCGGGGGGCAGGAAATCCGAGCAGACCATCAAACAGGCCTAACGAGAGAGTCAGAGGGATATCGAGAACGAGTATGAGAAAAACAACTTGCAGGATGCCGGCCTTGCTGAACGCGAGCACAAACGGCACCGAGTGTCTGCGCTTGGCGAAGCAGGCGAACGCGCTACAGAGGGAGGTCAGAACACCCAGGGCCACTAGTGTGCAGATTACGTAGCCCTCATGCGGCAACGCTTCGGCTGCCGATTCATGAAAGCCGTGAAAAATCCGAATCTGCAACTCAGGAATCTGGCACAGGTCCCTCAGGAAAGAGCCCAGCCCCAACGCGCCGAACGCCAGACAGAGGCAGGCCTTCATCAATAGTTCTTTATCGGCCTGCCTCATTACAATCCTTCCAGCAATCCATGTATTGCTCGATGCGATCCGCCCAGAGGATCGAAACACATCGTAAAAATCGCTGCCTGTATGATCTGCATGGTGAGCAGCGCCACGTGAACTCCGGCCGGCCTCTTGATGCCAGCGGCCCTTTCAGACGCGAGATAGAGCACCGGCATGAAAACCATCCACAACCTCGGAACTTCAGACAGATTCATCCCCGTGAAATTCAACACGAGAATGATGCCCACCAAACCGACAAAGCACTCGCTTACCCCTGTTTGGCCTGCGCCTGATTTGTTTGCCCCGGATTGGCCTGCCTTGGTCATTCGTTGAATCTGACTCCACCCTCCACAGATCAATGCCGCAGCCGCCGGCCCACCGATGAAGAGAAACAGATGAACGATATTCAGCCACACCCACGTGCCGTAAGGAGCGCCGAACTCCCGGTGATACTGTTGATGCCCCTGCCAGGCCGACAGCATGGCGGACCACGTCTTGTAACCGAGAACGAGCCAAGCCATCAGAATGCACAGAAGGCATGACAGCGCCGACATCCCAACCACCCGCCATTCCTTTTTCCTGACTAGGGGGCTCTCTTCGCGTCGCCAGATATGAAGCAGACAGATCGCGCCGGCCGTTGCATCCACCACCAGAAAGGAAAGCGAAAACTGAATGCCTATGAAAAACAGAAGCCCGGTTATCCAGGCCCACAGATCGGAATGCCCTTGCATCGCCTTCAACAGCGCTAACCAGAACCAGAGAGCCAGAGATATCTGGTACGCGTCTTTCGTGAAATTAAAGACCAAGAGACTCGGAATAAATATGGCGCCCAGAACCATCGGGAGCGCGCCTTCCTCAGGCAGAAGCTCTCTCGCCAACCAGTAGAGCGGGGGCATTCCGAGAGCGATCAGGACCAGGCACACATCCGCTCCGAATTGTGCCAGCGCTTTTGCCAGAAGGGCGCGCTTCTCCAGTACGCTTGCAGACGGCTGCAATGTTTCGCCAGCGTAGAAAGTCTGCAGCGACGGCATGGCTTCGAGCACTTTCCGGCAGGTGTAGAAAAGCATGGTCGCGCCCGGCGGATTCGAAATGACTCGTGTGCCGCCGAACCCGCCCCAGTGTTGGCCGCCGACATTGGTGTCAAAGGTCTGAAGGTACCTCAGGCCTGTCTCGACCGGCGGCTCACCAATACTCATGGCCTGCCCGACAAAGGCGCCTGGGCCGATAGGCGCGGCGAAGTAGAAGTGATTGGATTCCGCGCCCGCCATTCTCAGTTGCACCGCACTCTTCTGAGCCCAGAAACAGACCGCAACCAATGCGAAAGGCATCGCTTTGCAGAAATACTGGTATTCCCTTTTTGCCCTGTCGAGACGAGCGTTTGCTACCGCCAATGCGAGCGCCGCCGCCGCCGGTCCGATGATGTACAGCATGGAAAACCACGCAGGGTCGGACGAGTAGATCTCTTTCCACTGGCCCGCAGGTGAGAGCGGCCAAGCCTTGATCACCCAGACAACGCTGATGAAAAACAAGGCCGCCGACAGGATGAATT
>JASLXP010000849.1 GCA_030740295.1 Planctomycetota bacterium | reverse complement strand
TCGGTTCGACCGTCGAGCTTTGCTTCTTCGCAAACTTGCACTCGAAAATCCGTATCGCATGAGCCGTATGGCGAACACCTTCCCATTCAAATCGGGCGTAGACGTGCACGGGATAGTGCGCGGACAATGCGCCCTCGCCCGGCGACATCTTGAACGGCGCTTTGTGCTCTTGGCCCGGCTTCAGCTCGACCGCGATCTTTGTCTTGCCCACCGCGCGCCATTGGTCCACGAGCCCACCCATCTCGACCTTGACCGCTAGCTGCTTCTCGCTCGCGTTTCGCAGGATCACAATAACATCCACAGGGGCGTCATGTCGCGTGACCGGCTGAAACTCCGGGATCGAGAGCTCAAGGGGACCTTCCTTGACCTGGTGGCCATTGTAGGCGTGCACGTTCGGAAGGAGGACGATGGCGATGAGAAGCCAGGCGTGGTGGCGACAGAAAGCCTCAGCCTTGGTTGTCGGAAAAGAGTTACCAGGATGGTGTCCGGGCTCACAAGCTGGCAGCAGCTCGTGGCTACGATGGTCAGACGTATTCTTCATCGCTCTGTGCTTCACGGATTGTTTTCAACGGATCGAACATTTCCTCGATGGGGCCGAGCTGCTTCTCCAACTCGCATGGCGGCTCATAGGTGTCGAGGTCTTCTCCTTTGGCGAATCCTTTCAGGAGCTCGACCATGTAAAGGAAGTTTCGCAGCGGGATGTCCGGCGGCACACCGTGGTCCACAGTCGGGATGTAGCGGCCAAGCTCTCGCACGGCGCGGTAACGGCGTACGACTTCGGCTCGGAGCTGTTCCCTTGAGAATCGCAGCTCGCGCTTGTCGATGCCGCCACGGATGAAAAGGCCGGGGTGGCGGCGAAGGTATCGCTCTGGGTCGTTGTTTGCCGCTATTTCGAGGGGGATGGTCGCATCGATTGCTTCGGGATAGAAGACATCGAGGATTTCGCCGACGTGGCCATCGGAATCCATGTAAACGCAATCGACACCGTTGTCTTTGAAGAATTGATAGAGCCGCCGGTAACGGGGCAGCATGAATTCCCGCATCATCGCCGGGGAAAACATGGCCGCGGTCTTGTAAGACATGTCCTCGTTGAGGATCACCGAGTCCACTTTGATGTGTTTCAGAGGCTCCCGGTAGATCTCCATGATGAACCATGTCCGGTGTTCCATCATTTCGTGGACCAGGTTCGGCTGATCGATACACATGATGCTGAGGCCCTCGAAACCGGCCCAATCTCTCGCAGTCCAATAGAGCGCGGGAATCGAAATGCCGACTGGATCATCGCTCTGGTTGCACAGCTCGATGCGATCCCTCCAATCCGGTCTTCCCGATGTTGCATCCGAACAGACTCTCTCCGGGCTGTGTGGGTCGAATCGCTGCTTCATTTCCTCAAAGTCAGCCGGGCACTTCACGGGGAACTCGATGTACTTCCGAGTAACGAAACCGGGGGTGGGCTGACGCACTGCGTCGAGCCGCTTCACGCCCCAATCGTCGATCCAGATTTTCAGGTGGCCATCCTGCTCGATCACCCGCTCTTCAAAGGGCGGCCATGGCCCCGGGTACACCTTCCCGATGCCAGTGCCTGCGTCCTCGCCGACGAAGGCGCGCCAGTTCTTCTGCTGCTCCTCCGACAGCCCCTGTTTGCGCCACGCGGCCAAGGTCGAAGCGCGTGGGCCACCGAAGTGGCAGGGCATGCGGTCAGGCTGCTCACCTCGAACGACTGCAAGAAATCTTTCGCTATGAGTCATTCGTCACTTCCTTTTCAAATCTGTTCCCAATGAAGCACTTCAGCGAGGGGCCGTTTCTCCTTCTCCGGCGCTTCTGCGGGATAATCCGTAAGGACACCTCCCGAAAACAACAGCGCATATCGTTCAGGGCGGCGCCCCAAAGCGTGAAAAATATGCGCAGACTTCATTCAAAAGCAGCAGGAGTGCAAATTATCTGCCCGGTGCTCAGCGTCAATATGTGTCAGGCAATCAGTGGCCGTTGAAATGGGCAGCGCCTACTTCGCCGGCGACAACTCCAGCAACCGGAAGTTCATGATTGCGCCTTGAAACGGACCGGGCTTGACGGCAAGCGTCACGTCTCCGCCTGGCAGAGCGATGGTGCCGACGCGGTAACGTTTGTACGTCTTGATCCCACCAGTGTGCTCGGTCTTGCCGGTGAGCTTCGCGTCGCCGGCAACGATCGTGTACGCCGTGCCAGCATGAGTGGAGCCGTAGCTGAAGTCGACCGTGTAAGTGCCGGCCTGCACTCCGCGCAGGTTCCACTCGCAGTAGTCCCTGGGGTCCGTCCACCCGCCGAGGTTGTTGCGGTCGGGCTGGTACCGAAGTCGGCCGGTCGTCCTGGCCGTCTCGGGCTGGAGCACGAGCCTTCCTTTTGCATCGGGCTTCACGGGCGCGCCGGGTCTGCCTGGCGCCGGTTTTTTCGCGTTAGGCCGTTGGTTGGGTTTCTGCACCGTGGGCCGGCTGGCCGGCTGGCCGGGCGCCGGCAGCTTGGCGTCCGGGTCCATGGCCATGCACGCAAGGGTGCCGTTCACGAGCGAGATGTAGAGCTTGCCCTGGGCTGCTGCCATGCCGTCCCACACGGGCGCAGCGTCCAGTTTGTATTCGGCAAGTTTGCTGCCGTTGCCCGCTGCTACGGCAAGCAGCACGCCGTGCTTGCGGCCTTCGAACGCGCTGTGCCCGTTCGGGCCGGATTGCCGCGGCATTCCGGCAACGAACAACGTCTCTTCCGTGCACAGCATGGCCCGCGGGCGGACCGGCAGACTCATTGCCCAGGTCCACGATATGCTCGTGGGCTCGTTGCGTGAAGGCTGGAAGTCTGGCCTGGGCTCCTCGTCCTTTGCGAACGGCTTGTTTGGCTGCGAAAAGAGCTGATACCCGCTTCTCCGCACGCCCCACGCGGTTTTTTCGTCGAACGCGAGCATGATCCCGTACGGTCTGGCCAGGCGCGAGTTCCAGCGGCTGCGGCCGGAGTTTGCGATCCACGAATAGGCAACTCCGGTGCGACTGAAGTCGCCGGTGCCAAGTACCCAGTGTGAGCGGTGGTTCTCCGCGTCATCGAGGAGCCCTGAAGTGGAGAGGAGATGCCGGCCGAGCGTGGGCTGCTGCGCCAGCGTCGCGTCGAATCGCACGTGCCGCATGTAGACCGAATGCCCGTCGCTTACAAGGACGTCCGTTGTGGTGCCGGCCATGGAAAACGCGTCGCTCCTGTCCGGGTCGAGGTGTGTCTTGTAGTCGGCCGCATTCTGGGCGATACGTTTCGTGGGCGGCCGATCTTTGGCCGGAGGGTCGGAGAGTGTCGCGTGCTGGCTCGACACGCGGGTCTGATGCAGGACGCGGCCCGTGCGCGGGTCGAGGCCGTAGAGCAAAATTCCGCCATCGAGGTAGGAAGATCGGCCGGCCGCGGCGTAGGCAACGCCATCTTTTACAAGTACGCTGCCGTGTACCGGCCATACGGACTCGACGTGCCCGAGAGCGACCGTGCGACGGTCCTCCGGCGCAGCGAGGAATCGCCAGACCAAAGCTCCATCGGAAGCGCGCAAGCAGTAGACGGAGCCGTCGCGGCAGCCGAAGATTACGAGCCCCGCGTGTATCGTGGGCGGCGAATCCACCGGCCCCCCGGGTGTATAGCTCCAATGCAGCTTGCCGGTGTCTGCGTCGAATGCGATGACACGATGCGTATCAACGGCGGAAACGATGGCGAGCCCTTCCGCCACGACGGGCGCGGTGAGCCTGCCCGACTCTTGAGCTTGCCACGCGGTCTTAAGTCCGGGCGAGAGTTTGACCTTGGTCGATCCGCTGCGGGTCCCATCGTGTCGGTAGGTCGGCCAGTCGTGCGGATTTGCGGCCGCCGATTGTTGATTGCTGATAGATGCGTACGCGGGGCCTCTGGCGAGCCGCGTCTTCGCAGCAATGGGCGCCTCATCCGGGAGCCTGTTCGCGGCAGCGGCCCAGAACCCGAAGAGCTTGGCCTCCATGTAACAGCCGCACGAGTGAGGCGGCACGTAGATGAGGCCGTTGCAGGGCATGATCCCGTACTGGCACAGGCCGCGGAGCCAGTTGTTGCGCGAATGCTGCGTGCCATCAATGTCGATGAATTCGATGCCGCGCTTGCCGGTCATGATGTATCGGTCGGTGGCCTTGTTGCGGTAGCAGCGATGGTGGTGGCCGGCCGTCTGAAGATCCGCGGAAACGCTGCTGCGCTTCTTCACCTCCCCGGTCTTCAGATCACGGCCCTCCGTGAAGCCGGGTCCAAACCACACGAGACCACCTACGACGAACAGGTCGACCGGCGATTTGAAGCCAGGCCGGCACGAGCACGACCAGAGGAGCTTGCCATCGCCAGAGGCAAACACTCTCAGTTGTCTGCCGTCGGCCCACAGGACAGAGTCGTCACGCGCCACGAGGGTGGCCACGGACCAACCCGGCTGACGCGGCTTTGCCCTCGCGCCATTCGCTTTGTCGGATCGCCAGAGCTCGCGGCCGTTGTCCAGGCTGAGACACACCAGGCCCTGGCCGGCCTGGAAGAACACGCGCCTGGCGGCCGCGGCCAACGTGAGCGGCATCAGTTCGCCCGCGCTCGGGTCGCTCCACTTCCATCGCATTTCGCCCGTGTCCGGGTCCAAGGCAGCAATGGTCTTCTTGTGCCTGGGGGTTGCCGGGTCTGTCTTTTTGGGCTTCCCCCGCCTCTGGGCCACGTGAGCGGCCTGCTCTGCCGCGGGCGCCCCGGTCAGCACGAGCAGCACGCCCTCGTGCAGCACGAGCTCCTCCGCGTGTTCGGTGCCTGGGTAAGTCTTCACCGTCTCTCCGGTCGTCCCGTCCAGCGCTGTCACCGGCGCGTCCATGCCAAGGGATACATAGACGCGGTCGCCGACGGCTACGAGCAAGCGCGTGAGCTGCACGGGCCCGCTTCTGAACCTCCGTCGATGGGAGGCCCACGAGGCTATCAGCCGTTTCCATAGCAGCACGCCGTTGAATGCGTCTCTTGCCGCGAGGGTCCAACGGGCGGGCACTTCGATGGAGCCCGATGGTCCCTCATCGATGATGCAAAAGAGACGGCCCGCGGCCGACACGACCGCGCTGACGCTCGCGAGCGTGTGGTGATTGCGGATCCACAGGGGGTCGGCGAGCCACTGGATGTGTCGCGGGGGGCCTACGCGTTCGTCCTGGGCTACCGCATTGCCACCCCCGTCGTGCAGGAAGTGGGTCCATTCGTCGATGTTGGCCGGCCGCGGCTTGGAAGTCAT
>JASLXP010000848.1 GCA_030740295.1 Planctomycetota bacterium | reverse complement strand
ATCTCTCCGGCGGGGGTCTCTGGCTTGGAGATGCGCATATCGCGACCTTTGACCTGAGACTGCCGGTTCCCGGGAAGGACGACCCTTCGGGTGTGGCGCTCTTCATGGATGCGCCGGAGGGGCTGGCCAAGGGCGATGTGGTCGCCCTGGACACGAGTGCCCGATTGAGGGTGAAGCCGGCGAAGAGTCGCCGGGTGAAGGTGCCGTTCGTGGTGGCGAAGGTCGATGAGAAGAAGAGGACCTTCGTCATGGCCCGCGGACTGGCCTGGGCCAAGGTGACTGGAGAGGTGAAGCCTGGAGACATCCTGGTAACATCCGCCAAATCGCTTTGCGCCGAGGTGGATAACGGGAATACGGACCCCAGTCGATCATTGGGCGTTGCCGTATGCAAGCCGGTTGGGAAGAAGGTTCTCGTCCGTATCGGACGCATTGTGATGCCCAGGTAGGAGCGGGTGGAGATCTCAAGCGCGACGCGGACAGGGACTCGGAAGGAGCAAGGATCGACAGGAAGCAGGTTCTCTCCTGCAGGGGCGGTGCTCCATGCCGCGACTGGTAGTAATCAGGGGCCCTGCTGCCGGGAAGAGGATGCCGCTCTCCGGCGAGGCAATCCCTGGCAGGGACGCGGACGCGCAATCGTCATCAGCGTCACGCCGCATTACGAGCGACAGGCCGAAGGTTCAGTTCCCTCCGGCGCTCTCGGAACAACCGCCAGGCCGACGGGCAACGATCCACGACTGCGCTTCGGCCGGATCGTGGCCGTCGGACAGGTCAAATGTCTCAAGCGCCACGAAAGTCGATTCAAGTTCGCCCGGTTGCAGCACGTATGCGGGGTTGAAGGCCGGGGCCTTGACCAGGTGGTGCACATTGAAGGTCTTCAAAACGAGCAAGCCACCCGGCTCAAGCGCACCAGGCATTTGCGTCATGAGGTCACGGCTCAGGAAACGCAGGCAACAAAGCACCGCCCATGGCCCCGTCGGCAGCGGAGTTTCATCAAGATCGGCCTGATGCGTGGTGATCGCGACCCCCTCGCGTTGTGCCAGTCGCTGGCCGATCGAGAGCGCGGTCGCGCTGCAGTCCAGGGCGGTTGCCATCAAACCCAGTTTGGCGAGATAAACGGCCGCATGACAGGCACCGGCGGCCAGGTCCAGGGCCGTGCCGTCACCGCGCAGGCGATCACTATGTGCTTGGAGCAGGGGATCAACCTGTAAGGCCTGCCTGGGGTCAGCCTTACGGTATTTCGCTTCCCAGCGTTCTATGTCCGCGCGCACAACTAAATAAGGCCAGACCTGCGAAAAGCCTCACCAGAGATAAGAGTTTGCTTCTGCCATCCGCCGGGGTTGGCGTCATCGACAAGCCATCGACCCTTAGTTGACATGCGTAGTGTTCCCGATACTGACCATTTTGCTCTCATGCTTGTGGCAAATCTGCCAGCAAAGTCCAGATCCTGACTGCCAGGAATTCACTTTATGGAGCGGCGGGTTGCTGGGGCAGCGGATGCTCGAATACGGACGGGCGCCTGACGCGTTTCGAGCGTGCGCAGTGCCTTGCGAGGTCGGCACCGGCTGGAGAAGGACCTCCCTGATCGGGGTGAATGCGACCCGGCCGGAGGAACGAGCCAGGGGGCGTCCCGTTCTGTTTCGTCGACGAAGCACCGTCGGGAAAGTCCCGGGAGCCGTGACCGACAAGTTCGCGTGAGGTTACGGTTTAACGATCGCAGCTACCCAGTTCTTCTTGTCGGGAGGGGACAGCGAGACCTGGCCGCCGACAGACAGACGTCGCTGCGGACCGGGTTGGCCGGTATCGATATTGATCCAGTGAACGATCATCCCGGCCTTGGTGTCCGACAGGTCCAGCCGGACCTTGCCACCTGCCGGGAAGTAGACGACGTAGGCGCTTCCTTTGTCGCTGGCCAGATACGCCTCGTTGGCATCGCGGTCGGAGAGTTGCTCGTCGGTCGGCTGCACGGACCACAGCGGAACCAGTGACTCCAGCTTGCGAGCTGCCCGGATGCAAGTGACAGCCCTGTCGCTCAGCCCCAGGCCGGCGTCAGGCCGATGGAAGCGCATCGACGCGGCCCCGGCCAGCAGATGGCGCCAGAACCGTTCGATGCCGTCCTGGTCGGTGTGCCCGAACTTGTTGCCGTCAGCTCCATAGGTCTTCGTCGTGTTCATCGGTCGTGGCTGCCGAGTCAGGATGTTCCGCACGTGCAGGAAGTTGTCCCAGTGCTTCTGGCCCTTGTTGTGGTTGTTCTGCGACACGTCCACGAAACCGTAGAGCCCGGGATGATCGAACGTCCGCCGGTGACGCTTGGCCGTCAGGTTCCAGTCATCCCACATCTCGGTGACGTAGACCTCCTTGCTCGCCTTGGCTGCGCGGTTCTTGACGAACCGGGCCCAGTAGCGGCTCCACTCCTCTTCGCCGCTGCTTTCGTTGTCCATGCAGTAGAGCACGTGGTCATACTGTAACGAGTGGTCCAGAAGCTTCGTGACGAACTGCTGCTGGTATCGCAATACAATCTGGTTGTTTCGCTGTCCGGGAGTGGTGAAGAAGAACGGTTGCTTGTTCGCACCGGGATGGGCCGGGTAGCGGGTGCCGAAGCCGGACTCCTTGTAGGTGTAGTTCACGTTGTTGACGGGGTTGTAGGGATGAGCCTGCCAGTGGTTTCTGTTGGCGAGGTCCGTGTAGTCGAAGCGGTCCCAGATCTCGATCTGCACGAAAATCTTCCGCCTGGCGGATTCCCTCAACATCCGTTCGAAACGCGTCCAGTACTCGTCGTTCCAGGCGTTGAGGTCGTACTTGCCGTTCTCGAGACGCTTGAACGCATAGACCTCGGAACCCTTGTCCGGACGGTCGCTCATCGTGTTGCGGATCACGTTTCCGCCGGCGGCTGCCAGTCGATCGAGTTGTTCGAGGAGCGGCTTTTCCAACCACTGGGACAGATTGTCATCATCACTGCCACCCAGCAGGAGAACGGGCTTGTCGCGATAGCTCCAATACCACGGGTTCTTCTCCCATGGCCGTAGGGCCGACTCGGCTGGCGCCGCGGTTGCGAGCGAGACGAAGACTATCAACAGTGGTAATGCAAGGGAGGAGTGCTTCATTAGTTGGTCACCTGTGAAGTGGAAGGTTGTTTGCTCAGCGATTGTAGACGAATTCCCTCGCCCACGTGAATGCGATTTCCCGCCCACTGCCAGGAATTCCCTTTTTTGGGTGACGGGGTTGGTGGGAGGCGCAAGAATAGACGTTGTTGTCTCGACAGTTTTCCATTCCCGCGTGAGCCTGTCGTTACTTTAAGCAGTGGCCGACAACGACGCCAGATCCTCGAGACACTTTCGGGGGAGGAGCTCTCCAGCACGATTTCTATGGTGCTGGGCTTGCATGCTCGCCGGGTGGTCGTCCGCCGAGGAGAGCCCCTCTCCGGCATCTCCGGGATCCACCGTCAGAACGGTCAAAGTGACAAAAACGACGGAGAAGATCACGATCGATGGTGCGCTCGACGAAGCTATCTGGCAGAGGGCACCCAAGATTGGAGACCTCAGGCAACGTCTTCCAAATCCAGGCGAAGCAGCCTCCGAAAGGACAGATGTCATTCTGCTGCACGACGCGAACAACCTCTATATCGGAGTGGTGGCATACGATTCCGAGCCCGGGAAAATCATAGGCACCCGGATGGCACGGGATGCCAGGCTGAATGCCGATGATCGCCTGGAGATTCTGCTCGATACCTTTCGCGATCAGCGGAAAGCGTTTTATTTCGCGACGAATCCA
>JASLXP010000847.1 GCA_030740295.1 Planctomycetota bacterium | reverse complement strand
CATGTGACAGGCCCTTCAGAATCAACTCACTCGAGTCCGGCAGACCGATCCGCTCGGCAAATTGAAGCAGTATAGCAAGCGTGGCCGGGTCTCGAATGACCTCCGGCCTGGAGCTTAGAGCGCTTGCCGCCAGATGGAGTTTCTCTCTGAACTGCCGCTCGTGTCCCGCTTTAACCCACCAACCCCAGTAGCTGAGGGTTCTGCGGATTCGGTCATGCCTGGGTTTAGCCGACCTGGCCTCTTCGAGAAGCCATCCGAGCAGGGGGGCCGGCGCCGATCTGATCAGGGCCTCGTATGCTTCGGAAGGCCAGACCTTCCAGTTCAGACTGACAGCGATCTGTTGCTGCAAATCTGCTGACGACTTTGAATAGAAAGCTCTGTCCGCTTCCGGATCGTAAATTTCGAGCAGCTCCCGATGAGTTCTGCGAGCCAAACCTACGCGCGAAATGACTCGGAAGAGGATACGGTTGGCGCGCGGCTTTTCTTCGTCGAGGTGGCGTGCACAGGCTGCGGCTGCGGCCATACCCCAGGATTCGAGTTGCCTCGCTGTTGTGGTTGTCGACTTTCCATTTTCGATCTGCTGAACAAGTCTTGCTGCGAGTGCGTCGGAGGTCATCAGCTCCTGGCTGTAAATCCACCGGGGTTGCGTGGAACAGAGAGCCAGGGCAACAGTCAGTGCACGGAGTTCAATTGCTCGCGATTTCATTCGGCTTCGGTCGGTCCCTGGGTCAGGATGGTTGACTCCGTGGCTGTCCAGGATGCTTCCGGACGGGTCGTGCTCGAAGTGGCAAGACCGACCGGGCGCCCGCGACTTCCCATGGGGCCGAGAACTCGAACTCTCGATTGGATGGTGATCATTTTTTACTTCCGCCAAGGGGCTGCGCAAGAATTACTTGGTCGTTTCAATAGCCTCACCATGTGCCATGGGTTGCTTGCCAACCCGTGCAGATGACGTTTCTCGCACGGGTTGGCAAGCAACCCGTGGCACACGTTTAGATGTAGTTTAGTACTACAGCGCAAACTAGCGCAGTAGGACTAGTTAATCTCTCAAATGCCTGGTTATTTCTGCGCATCCCCATCGATGTCGCAGAAAGAGTATTGATCGTCAGAGCGCTCTTGCCGAAGATGCTGCTTGAGGAAGTTCCCGCGAGGGAAAGCAAAAGTCAACAGAGAGCATCGGCCCCTTTCGAGCTCGCAGTTCGCAGTCTGATATAGGAGGAAGACATGGAGATCAAAGATGAAGGCATCTGCCGGTCCTGTTCACGAAAATTCTCCGGGCGCGCGATGGGAAAACATCTCTCGGCATGCAAGGAGAAAAAGCAGGAGGAGGAGAAGGATACGAGCGCGGGGAAAAAAACGTCCGCTATCTATCATCTCAGGATCTGGAGCTTCAAACCTTACTGGCTCCATATCGAAATAGATGCATCGGCCGCGCTTGCGTACCTCGACAATTTCTTGAAGAGCATCTGGCTGGAATGCTGTGGCCACATGAGTGAATTCACCATCAACGGCGTGGATTACTCGGTGGACACTGGGATGGGCGCGCTCTGGGGTGATAATTCGAAATCCATGGATGTGCCATTGGTCGAAGTCCTCGGACTCAGAGATGGTTTTGACTACGTCTATGACTTTGGCTCATCAACCCATCTGAAAGGACAGGTCTTCGGCAGCCGTGAGGGCGTGCTTCAGGGCACAGTGAGAATTCTGGCTCGGAACAGCGCGCCACAATTTGGGTGCACGGATTGTGAAGGCCAGGCCACCGCCATCTGCTTGGATTGTGACGATTTCTATTGTGAGCCATGTCTGTTAGAGCATGACTGCGGGGAGGAAATGGCTCTCCCGGTGGTCAATTCACCCCGAATGGGAGTGTGTGCATACCTTGGCGATTCTGACCCGGATGAAACCTGAGGGAAGGCTCGTGAGCCCTGCTTGCGAAAGCCCACCTCGTGAGCATCATCCTTCGTTCCCAGGCGGCCCCCAGCAATCCTGTCAGACACCATGAAACGCACATCCTGTTTCTTTCTTCTTTTCGTATCCGTTGGACTCGTCGCAAAAGCCGAAAGCAGCCATCCCATCGTCCCCGGATTTGAACGGTTTTACAGCAAGGGTGAGAAGCAAGCCGAGGCCGGCCAGTTCCTCCTCTCCGAGCTCAATTGCATTTCCTGTCATCAACCTTCCGAACAGGAAAAGAAGGCGCTGCTGCCGAACAAGCCACCCCGGCTCGAAGGGATCGGCAGCCGGATGAAGACTGAGTATCTGCGTCAATTCATTGCCAACCCACAATCGGTAAAGCCGGGCTCGATCATGCCCAGGCTGTTCAAAGATGGGGAAGAGGAAAAAGTCGATGCCATCGTTGCCTACCTGGTGACCCGGTCTCTCAGGGGTGTTGCCCAATACCGTGGCGGGAGCAAGAACCACGGGAGAGAGTTGTTTCACAAACGTGGGTGTGTTGCCTGCCACAGCCCAAGGCAAGGGAAAGGCAAAACAGAAGGACTCGTGGAGGAGCTATCCACCCCGTCCGTTCTGCTCGGCGATTTGGATCAGAAGTATTTCTTCAACAGCCTGGTCGAGTTCCTGCTGAACACGCGCCACTACCGGCCCTCGGGGCGCATGCCACTGATGCCCCTGCATCAGAATGACGCCGCGCACATCGCCGCGTACCTCGCGCCGACTTCCGGGATGAAGGCATCCGGCATCGATGAGGATGGCAAGACGGTCAAGTACAAGGTCTACCGGCTCAGGGTCGACAAGATGCCGGACTTTACAAAGGAGGAGATAACGGAAGAGGGCATGATGGGCGGCATCGGCCTCAAGGGTGAATGGCAAAGGTGGGACAACTTCGGCATTGTATTCGAAACGAATCTCTACATAGACACTGAATCAGAATACACCTTTTTTCTGACCTCGGACGACGGTTCGATGCTCTACATCGATGGCGAGCCCGTGGTAAACAACGACGGAATTCACGCCAGGAAAACTCAGAACGGCAGGGCCAAACTCTCCGAAGGCTTTCACGAAATGAAGGTGATGTTTTTTGAAAAAGGAGGACACGTCGCCCTTTCTCTGACCTACCAACGGCCCGGTCAGCCGACCTCTCCCATCCCGATGGAGTATCTTTCTCTCGATAAAAAACTGCCTGAACTGGATGAAGAAACGAAGGAAGGCCAACTCAACCTCGAGCTTGCATCCACTGGAGAACAGCTTTTCAAAAGCATCGGCTGTGCAAACTGTCATGACCTCGTCGACAGGGGGAAGACGATCCCGACCGAAATGAGTGCGCCGCCTCTCGCCCAGCTCGATGGCGAAGGAGGCTGTCTCCAGGAGGGCCAGGGGGACGCGCCGTTTTTCAGTCTCAATACGGTGCAGCGGCAGAGCCTCTCCGCCGGTATCAAATCTGTGAAGACAGCAAATGCGCCCGCACCCCGGGAACGCGTCCACCAGCACATGGTCGCCTTCAACTGTTATGCCTGTCACACTCGGGGTGGCATCGGCGGCATCGATAAGGATCGGGACAAGTTTTTCACTTCCAACGGCAAGGATATGGGGCCTGAAGGCCGAGTACCTCCCGGCCTGACCGGCGTCGGGCACAAGATGAACGAGAAATGGCTGAAGGAATACATCGAGGGAAGAAGCCGCGTGCGGCCCTACGTCGATACGCTCATGCCGAGCTTCGGCCCACATGCCGGGGAGCTGGTGCAATTGATCCGGAAGCTGGACAGCAAAGAGCAAGAGCATTTGAAGGTCGAGCTGCCCGATGGGCATCTCCGCAGCGCCGGCCGCGAGCTGGCCGGCATCAACGGCCTCGCCTGTATCACCTGTCACAGATTCAACGGCGCCAACGCGCTTGGAATTCAAGGCATGGATTTGACCCTCATGACGCAGCGCCTGGACCCCGTTTGGTTCAGGGAATGGCTGCTCAACCCAATCGCTCTTCGGGAAGGCACGCGCATGCCGACCTTCTGGCCAGAAGGAAAGGCAGCGAATCCGAAGGTCCTGGAGGGCAACACTGAATATCAGATCGCCGCGCTCTGGAATTATCTGAAACAAGGAAAGCGTGCGCGAAATCCCAAAGGGATCCAAAGAGGCGGATTCATTCCGCTCGAGCCGACGACCAAACCGGTCATCTACCGAAACTTTTTTCATGAAGCAAAAGCCCGCGGTATCGGCATCGGCTACCCGGAAAGAGTGAATCTATTGTGGGATGCCAACTACATGCGCCTCCGGCAGGTCTGGCGGAATGACTTCACCAACGCGGGCGTCCACTGGAACGGCCGCGGTCAGGGACGGGCCGAAGCCATCGGCGACGATACCGTTGTCCTCCACGCGGCCGACCCTTTTGCGATTCTCGAAAAGCCAGACACCCCCTGGCCCTCGCGGCAGGAATTCCCCGGCGATATTCCTGGACGGAAATCCGGCGCGCGCTTCAAAGGCTATTCACTCGATAAAGAGGGGCGCCCGACCTTCATGTACTCCATGGCCGGTTTGGAAGTCGAAGAGTTTTTCAAGCCGGAAAAAGTAGGCGAAAAAATGTGCTTTATCCGAACGGTCACTGTCACTAGCGCAAGACCCTTTGCCAGCGCGTTTTTCATGGGCGGCAAAGGCAAAGAGATCGCCCGCACGAACAAGGTCGGCCTGCCCCAATTCGAGATCGAAAAGACCGTCCGTTTCGATTTGCAGCTCGAAGGCTTTGGCGAGCCCGTAATCCGCAATGTGAAGGATGGCAAAGAGCTTTTGCTTCCGCTCAAGGACGGTGAGACCAGCGCCAACCTGGTCGAGGCAATCGTGTGGTGAAGGCCGATACGGAAAACGGGATCGGACGAATTCAGGAGATGCACCACCTGCGGGGGCTTTCGATTAAACTTCTGCTTCGGAACTTCTGCGCGTGAACGCCTCTTAATCTTTATCTTAAATCGTTCTCCTAATCGTCTGGCAGCAGGGAGGAACTCAGTTCTCCAAAGCATATCCTGTCTTGGACTCACGAGGAGATTCCCTACAATAACGGCCTTGTGCAACGACCTTGGCGTACGCCGGCGTACCCAGGGCAAGGTCGTCATCAAACCCAAGGAGATCTGTGATGGGCAGCATTTCTTTTCTGATTCTGATTCTCTCCAATTCGTTTCTCCACTCCGAACAGCCTGAAGTCCGCGGCATCAAGGTCGTAGCAAAGGACGTCAAATCCGGCGGGCTTCAGGAGCTCCATCTGTACGACCGGATGTTCGCCCTGGTCATCGGGATCGACCATTACGGCAACGCGGACATCAACCTCAAGTATGCGGTCAACGATGCGCGGGCCGTGGCGGAGGTCCTGGAAGAAGAGTTCCGGTTCGAAAAGGTCCTCACCCTCTACAACGAGCAGGCTACCCAGGCCGGGATCGTGCAGAAGATTCATGAGCTTTCCCGGATGACCTACGACAACGATGCAGTGGTCATCTTTTTCGCAGGGCACGGCACACAGGTGGAAGGCCGGGAGCGGAAATCATTGGGCTACCTCATCCCCCACGATGGCGGGTTCGAGGAGCAGAAGGATTCGTTCGCCCGCAACGTCTCCATGAACACCATCGTCAGTGACTGGAGCAACCTCATCAAGGCCAAGCACATCTTTTACGTGATGGATTCCTGCTATTCCGGCCTGATGGCCTCGACCCGGGGTATCGGGGTGAAGCCGATGAAGCGGGAATACACATACCTCAAGGAAATGACTCGCGAACCCGTGCGCATCGTCCTCACCGCGGGCACGGCCGGACAGCAGGTGCTCGATGGCGGCAAGGGCGGGCACTCGGTTTTTACACACCGTTTTATTGAGGCGCTACGATCACAGAAGGATTTCGTCACAGGGCTCGAAATCGCCGCGCAGATCAAGCGGAAAGTGATGGCCGACGCGTCCGGCCGAGGCCACCAGCAGACCCCGGATTACGCCAGGCTGGTCGGCCTGGGGGATTTCGTCTTCGTGCCGGAAGAAGAATCCCTCGAATCGCTCAAAGCCAAACTGGCCGCAGTGCAGAAAAGCATCGAGGAAAAGCAGGGCCGAGTGAAGGAGGCCGAGCTGAAGAGGGAACAGGCCGAAATCCGGACAAGGCTTGCGGCCGTACAACATCGTGATGAGCTCCGCCGAAAAGCCGCGCAGGACGCCGAACTCCACGCCGCAGAAGAGGCCGAGCGGCGCCGTGAGGTAGCCGAGATGCAGCGCAAGCTATCTGAAGCCCGCGCAAAGGAGGCCGTTGCCCGGGCCAAGTACATGACCATCGGCGCCGCGATATCCGAAGTCGATAACATCCTCGCTCGCATCCGTGAGACCGAGGCCGATATTGACGAAGATTATGAATCTCTGCTGGGCAAACTCGGCGCGTCCAAAGATCCCTTTGAAAAGACGGCCACCTACCGCAAGCGCATCGGCCGCAGAGACCAGCTCGTTAACGAAGAGATCCCCCAGGCCAAGCGAAAACGAATCGAGGGATTCAAAAAAGCCATCGACGTCCTTAACGGCAACGAGTTCCTCGTCGAACGGTCGGAGGTGAAGCTCAATCTGGACAGCCGGCTTTACGATGCTGACAACGAGGTCTATCACGTGGAACTTGGCACGGCCGACCAGCGGGAACCGCAGAAGCTGGCATTGCCGATCCCACCAGATGGTGCCCGCAAGCTGTACACGGCCTGGAAAAGCAAGGTGCTAATCTATCGGGTCTACGACCGGCTCGAGCTGCCCGCCGACCTGGCAAACGGAAAGGTCGTATCACCCATAGCCCGGGCCGAGCTCCGTTTGCCCAACACCGATAGTCCATACCTGCTCTATGCAGGGTACGTGCTCGACGTGCGCAGTGAGCCAGATGAGGCCCTGGTTACGGTAGAGTCAGCCGCTCTCCTGGAAGAGCCGGGCAAAACATCCTTCACGACCCCGTGCCGGATTGTGCTCAAAAGCCAAGGGCAGGTCTCACTGCGAATCCAGAAAACGGGATACCTGGCCCAGCAAAAGCAAGTCACCATATCCAGGCAGGGCCTGGTGCCCGTGAAGGCGGACCTCCTCAAGTTGCCGGTCCTCAGATTACGTACTGAGCCGCCGGGCGCCAAAGTAACTATCTACTACGAGCGCGAAAGAACGGTGACGGAAAAGATCAGGAAGACGATTCGGACCCCTCGCAAGGTCGAAATCGAGAAAGTCGTGAGACAACCACGGAAGGTCGTGGTGCAAACAACGGTGAAGGTACCCCGGGTGATTTACGTGAAAAAGGGGCTCTTCAAGAGAAAGAAGACCATCTACGAGGACAAGGTGGTGACCGAAGAAAAGACCGTGTACGACGAAAAGAAAGTCATGGTGGAGGAGACCGTCTTCGATGAGAAAGTTGTCGATGTGCCAGAGCAGCGGACCTTCATGGAAAGGGTCTATGCCCTGAAGGATCAGGCGGCCCCGCCCCTGCTGTCAGTCGATCTGGATAGAACGTACATCCTGCAGGCCCGATGGAAGGGGCAGCCTGTCGAGAAGCGTATCACCATCAACGAGGAGCGGGAATATGAATTGGTCTTGCAGCAGGCGTTTCCCGGCTTCGAGATCCCAATCACCTCAAAAGATGGGTACGGCAACCCCATCCGCAAGGGAAATGATCCAAAGTCTGGCCTGTCACTGGAGATTCGGCACAAGGCTACCGGCATGCATTTTGTACTGTGTCCGGCCGGCGCCTTCAGCATGGGCTCAATTAATGGCGACGGCGATGAGAAACCGGTGCGCAAGGTCACGTTGACGAAGCCCTTTTACATCGGCAAGTACGAAGTGACACAGGCCGAGTGGAAGAAAATCCTTGGCAAGAGTCCCAGCCGCTTTGACGGACCGAACAACCCGGTTGAGCAAGTATCGTGGGAGGATAGTCAGGAGTTTCTGAAGAAGCTGAGTGTCACGGGAACGAAGTTCTCTCTGCCTACGGAAGCTCAATGGGAGTACGCCTGTCGAGCTGGGACAACCACAAAATTCTCCTCTGGAAATCAAGACAACGATTTGAATGATCATGCCTGGTATTCGAGCAATGCTGACGTGAAGACTCACCCGGTTGGTTCGAAGAAGCCAAATCCGTGGGGCATCTATGATATGCACGGAAACCTTTGGGAGTGGTGCCAAGACTGGTATGGAAGCTATTCAGCCGAGAATGTTAGCGACCCTGTTGGCCCACAGACGGGTGAGTACCGCGTCAACCGGGGCGGTAGCTGGGGCGGCTCTGCCTGGGGCTGCCGCTCCGCGTATC
>JASLXP010000846.1 GCA_030740295.1 Planctomycetota bacterium | reverse complement strand
CTGGATGTCTGGCGTGCGCTGCCGGCCCGTGATTTCCCCAACTACACGGCCGGAACCTGGGGGCCGAAAAGTGCGGAAGACCTTTTAGCCAGGGATGGCAGGGCATGGCGGGCGATCGACGACAATGGCGGATGACCCGCGCGCCCTTTGTTGGCAGCACCCATTCATTGAAGGAAACTGGACTCCCGCATAAACTAAAAGGTTTGTTTGCGGTACGAGTCACAGAAACAGTCTGTAATCAAAGGAATGTGAATTATGGGAGCGGGTGCACCTGGCGAGCAAACAAAAGCTCAGAAAGTCAAGAAACTCGGCAAGTACAAACTCATGTCCAAGCTCGGCCAGGGGGGCATGGGATCCGTTTACAAGGCCGAAGATGCAAACCTTGGGCGCACGGTGGCATTGAAAGTCCTGTCACAGCAATTCGTAGATAATAAGAACTACGTCGACCGTTTTATGCGTGAGGCCCGGTCCGCGGCTGCGCTGACACATCCCAATATTGTCGGCGCGCTCGATGTGGGGCAGGAAGGCAAATACTACTATTTCACCATGGAGTTTGTGGATGGAGACACAGTCACGAAATACTTGAAACAGGGCCCGATGGAGGAATCACAGGCCATCGACATTGCCATGCAGTGCGGCAGTGGCCTGGCCCACGCGGCAACCAAGCACATCATCCATCGCGACATCAAGCCCGACAACATCATGATTGCCACTGACGGCACCGTGAAGCTGACCGACCTCGGCCTTGCAAAGGCGACTGATGATGAGAGCGCTTTGATCACTCAAGCCGGCAAGATGCTCGGAACACCCCAGTATGCCTCTCCCGAACAGATCAAGGGTGACCTCAGCATTGATCCCCGCACCGACATTTATTCGCTCGGGATGACGTTCTACCACATGCTGGTGGGCAAACCGGCCTTCGATGGCGAGACGGTGGCCATCATCACCTCCATGCACCTGAATGATCCTCTACCCGAGCCTGAGGACAAAGATGGAATCTCGGATGGCGTCTGGCGAGTACTCCAGAAAATGTGTGAGAAGAAGCCGGACGATCGTTATCAAACGGCCGAAGAGATGGTCGAAGATCTCGAGTTGGTCAAGGCAGGAAAAGATCCGCAACATGCCGGACGGGGCCTGCCCAAAAGCATCAATATCAGCAGACCGACCGCCTCTCCACGTGCCCGTGCAGCTTCCGTGCGAAGCCAGAACTCCAGCGCCGGGTACATGGTGGCAGGAGTCGTGTCAGCGATGGTCGTCGGCGGCGTAGTTGCCTACTACATGGTGGGCAGCGATCCCGGGCCCCCCAAGGTGACTCGGGCCCGGACCACGGTTGCCACCACGTCCGTCCCCAAGAAAGTCGAGCCGCCATCCCCTGTGACTCAGGCCCCGAAAGTCACATCCAAGAATGCGCTCGAGGCGGCTCAGGGCTACGCGCTCGATAATCCGGAAGAACTCGGCACCATCCTGAATCTGTTTGAGCAGGTCCTCCAATTCAAAGGCACTCGCGAGGCGGCCGCCGCGCAGAAAGCGATTGACGCCATCCAAGGGGATGCCAGGCACGTATACCTCGCGCACGAAAAGGAAATTATGGGGTATATGGCACTCGGAGCTTACAGGGACGCCTTGGATGCCATCGCGGCATTCCCTGAAAAGTATCAATTTGATATCTGGGAAGAGAAATTTCAGGGACTGAGTGAACGCTGCGATGCTGGCGTCTCTCAATCCCTGGCCGAGATCCAAAAGAAATCCGAAGCGCTCCTGGAGGCTGCAAGAGTCGATGAGGCGAAAGCTATCCTCAGTGAGGCGTTGCATAATTTCCCGGACGATTACCAGATGGAGATTCAGAATCTCCTCACGGGCATCCTCGACAAGGAAGATGAGATCAAACAGAAACTCCTCGCTGAAAAAACCAGGCTCTACAAGAAGTTTTTTGGTGGGGCCAGGATTCAATTGAAGGGGCGAAAGTATGCCGAGTACGCCAGGTCCGTCTCGCTCGCGCTGGCCAATGAGGAATATGCTCTGCTCAAAGCCGCGCTGGAGGCTGAACTGGATTATGTCCATCACCTGAACCAGATGATGGACCTGGCTGAAGAAGGCGCTAGAGACAAACGTTCTCTTTCCTACGCCAACACAACGATGTCGGTCAAGAAGGTGGAAAACAGAGTTATCGAGCTCGTGGGTGGTGGTGCGCAATTCTCCCTCAATCTCGCCAGCAACAGGGTGAAATCGGAGTTCATTCTCGGTCTCGCCCGGGCGCCTCTGGCTCGCACTGAGGACAAGAATCTGATCCTCGGCGCTTTTTACTTCGCGGAAGATGACCTGAGAAAATCCAGGGAGTATTACGAGGAAGCGCAGGCGGAGGGAAAAGATGTGGCCCTCGCACTCGAAAAGCTCGAATACCTTGGCCAAAGCGAGCAGGAGATGCGCGCGCTTATCGCTCTCAACAGGATTCGGGGCAGGTTTCGCCTGAAGCAGTGGGACGAGGTTCTTGGCATAGCCGACAAGGCCAGTGACACTTTTGGGGATACCAAGCGATTCAAACAGGCGGCCGCGGAGATTGAGAAGATGAAATCTGAATCATCAAAGATGCTGTTGGCCGCGGCGAAGAAGAGGAAACCCAGAAAGCGTGAGGTGATAGATCGTGGCGGTTCCAAAGACGGGCTAGAAGGTTCCGGCATCTGGCAGATTTTTCATTGGGATGACAAATCGCAACCCCACCAGGGGACGATTCGGGTGACCGGCCTCAAGGGAGCCGAAGATCTCAACAATGTGGTCAAAATCAACTACGGCGACCTTCGCACCAAGATGTACGTCGGTGTCCAGAAGGCATTTGATTTTTCCAGGAAGCAACGGTTCTACGTGAAGGTCATCAATCCATCGCCACAAAAGATACGAGTGAGCCTGGCCGTCATGACGAGTGTCGGAGGTGGCGGCGCCCGCTCATACTATGAGTGCCCGATGGATTCCATCCGGCCCCGTTCTTCCCGCAGCTGTTCGTTCAAGCTGCAGTCCAGTAATTTCAAATCAGCGGCCACCGGATGGAGATACAGTGGAAAGATACAAGGCATCAATGCCATCAATCACCTCGTGCTGGTCTTCTCAGTGAATGACCCGGATGGCGAAGTCTATCTCGACAATGTCACGGCAATGTAGGATGGGCATCTTCGCCCGTCTGAGGCCGGGTCTGTGAGTATTGCCGAGCAAAGGCCCAATCGGGTTAGTTTTCCTCGGATCCAGCAGAGAACCTCCAACCCGAGGAGGCGACCATGGCTGTCAGCATCCAGGTTCAGCAAGATCCTGCTCCTGGCCAACGACGATAGAATCAAGGATGAGTCAATCCTGGCACAGATAAAGAGGTAGGAGACGAAGACACTGTCCTGCCGAATCTCTGCCCCTGTTCCCCCACCATTCCCTCGTCTTCCCATCAACCATTAACCATCAACCCTTCTCCCCATGCCTGACCGGCCCAACATCATCCTCATCATGACCGATCAGCAGCGCGGAGATTGCCTTGGCATCGAAGGCCATACTGCCCTGCAGACACCCAATCTCGATTGGATCGCGCGTACCGGCACACACTTTCGTCGCGGCTACTCTGAATGCCCGAGTTGCATTCCAGCCCGGCGCTGTCTCATGACCGGGACGGCCCCCGCCGCAAACGGTATGGTCGGCTACGGGGGCGCCGAATGGTATCCCGCGCATACCCTTGCCGGTGAGCTGACGAAGGCCGGTTATCAGACTGAGATGATCGGCAAGCTCCATCTGCAGCCGTTGCACAAGCGTTTCGGCTTCGAACACATGCAGCTCGCGGATGCGACCCGTGGCAAAGACAACGAATACGTGGAGTGGCTTCAGAAACAGCACGGCCGAATGGACGTTGATCCCGGCATGGCGCACGGGATCGCTTCCAATGGGTGGGTGGGCCGTCCCCATCATTTGCCGGAGGAACAGATGCATACGTTCTGGTGTATCGACCGCGCCATGGGTTTCTTGAAGAAGCGCGATCCTTCGGCGCCGTTCTTCCTGAACATATCCATGATCGATCCGCATCCGCCGCTGACGCCACCGAGTGTCTATTACGATCGTTACATTGATCGAGAGTTGCCAGACCCGGTGGTCGGTGACTGGGCCCCGGAGTTCGACGGCCCTCAGAAGGGCCTCGATCCGAACGCGTCCGAGATATGCCTCGACAAGCATGACATGCAGTGCTCGCGCGCGGCCTACTACGGCATGATCAATTTCATTGATGAACAGATCGGACGTCTCTACCAGTACGCGTCACGCGCTCTGAATGACTGCCTGATCCTTTTCACCTCCGATCACGGCGAGATGCTTGGCGACCACAATCTCTTCCGCAAGACCTGGCCGTACGAAGCCTCGGCACGTGTTCCGTTTATCGCACGGGCACCGAGAAGCTGGGGGCTGCCGAGTGAAGTTCAGTGTGATTCGCCCGTCGGCATCCAGGATATCATGCCGACTTTCCTCGACGCGGCAGGTGTAGACATTCCCGAAACTTGCACTGGTAAAAGCCTGCTGCCGATCATGCGCGGCGAAGCGAGCTCGGTTCGTGAAGTCCTGCACGGTGAACACTCCGGCTGCTACGCCAACGATCAGGGCAACCAATACATCACCGACGGAAAGCACAAGTACATCTGGTACACCCAGACTGGCCGCGAGCATCTGTTCAACCTGGAAGAAGACCCCGACGAATGCCGGGACCTCGCGCTGACGGAAGATGCAGATTCACTCTTGCATCCCTGGCGGAACCGGATGATCGCAACTCTCAAAGATCGCCCCGAGGGCTTTACGGACGGCGAAAAGCTCATCAGCGGCAAAGAACATAAATACCTGATGCCGGGCTACGAACCGGATAAGACTTATCCGTTTCTGTGATGGCGGCGACCCCAGGGCGTCCCTATGGCTTCACCCGCCGGATCGAAATAATTCGAATGGGGGCGACTGGTCTCATGAGCTTGTCGACTTCCACGTCGCCAATAGTCTCGACCACATCCATCCCCTGGATCACTTTGCCGAATACTGTGTGCCTGCCTGTCAGCCAGGGGGTGTCTTTGAGATTGATGAAGAACTGTGAGCCGTTCGAATTGGGCCCGGAGTTGGCCATGGCCAGAACGCCCTTTTTCGGTTTAAGCGATTCAAGGTTATCCCGGTACTCGTAGCCCATGAGCTCATAAACGTCTTTCAATGTGAGCTTCTTGACTTTGCGGACGACCTCCTTTTCGCGGGCTTCGAGCTCTTCTTGTGTGTTGATATCCATTTTGGACAGAAAGGGCTTCACCAGTTTCTCATTGAACTCACGTTTGCTGCGGATGATGAGCCACTTGTGCGGGCCCTTTCGATTGACGGCTTTTTGCTTGTGAAGCCCGAGTGACACCGCATTGATTTCGTCCTCGAAATAGTAACCCGGCCCGCCGGTTCCCGTACCCTCCGGGCAACCGCCTTGAATCATGAATTCTTTGATCACACGATGGATGACGAGGCCGTCGTAAAAGGGCCGGATGGCCTTTTCATTTGTATTCGGATCCACGAACTCACGGCGGCCTTCGGCGAGCTCGATAAAGTTCTCGACGGTTTTGGGTGCGGCGCTCTTGAATAGCTCTACATACACGTCCCCCGATGAAGTCTTGATCAGGCAAACCGGATTCGAAGGATCGGAGGGCCTGGGCGCGGCCGGAAGTGCCGCGAGCGCAAGCGAGCAGCAGGCTGCGAGGGGTGCGCAGCGAATCCAGACTGCCTTCGTTTTGCCGTGGTTGTCTTCGATGCGGTTCACGTTCTCATTTCCAGATGGGCCGGAAAGCAACATCATCTATCCAATAATTTGCACGAGTCTCCGGTGACTGCTGCACCATCAGAGTGTATCCCTCGATGGGGGTTCCCGTGTCGGGACATTTCAATTGAAACTGCTGCCAGTTGTTGTTGCAGGACGCGGTCATTTTGAAGCGGGGGATTCTGTCTTTGGCCGGTGCCGGCCGCGCGTTGTTGTTCAGGCTCTTCCGAATGGCATCGACAACAGGCTTGCCCCAATGAGCGGGAGGCGAGGCGATGACTTCAATCTGTACTTCCGCAGGCCCATCCGAGCGCAGCCAAAGAGTGAGATGGTGATCGTGATCGGGGACGTTCAGCAATTTCATCTTCGCTGCCCGATGCCGGCCTTTCGCTGCCGGCTTCATGAGAATGCTCTGAGGGGCGGAGTGGTGCACATCTTTGTCAGGTTTTCCGAATGAGATTCCTGTACGGACGAGATGAGTCCAGTCTTGTTCGGAAAAAGCGCCGAGCGGGTATCCGTTCAGTGCAGGCTTACCGGTTATCGTTTGGACGCCGAGATTCGATGGCTCGATGGCAATGGGATCCGTGGATGTCGTCATGCCTTCGGTATCGAACACGTTGCCATAGACCACGGCCGGCAGGCCCGTCTCGGGCACAGGAATCTCTGCGCTTGCAGTACTTCCTGAAATCCTGGCAGGGAAAACCGAATGCAGACGATGAACCCAGCCGTGCCATGGCCTGTTGTGTCCGTAGCTTACGACAAGCGCGGCTCGGCCTGCTTTTCTCCCGCCGCTCCAGCTCCAGAGCGCCACCAGCTTCCCTTCCTTCTTCTCCACCTTCATCGGCCCCGCTTTGAGATAAGGCAGGATTGGTTTCGGACCGACTTTGTCTTCTTTCCGCGCAAGGTAAATCTCGAACCAGTCCAGAAGCTGCCGGTCCATGTATTCATCGAACGCGTGAGCCCAGTGCGGGGCGATGGCCAGGGTCTTCTCTCCGATCGAATCTCTGTAAGTCTGAACGACAGCAGGGAAATGAAACCAGTGATCGTTCGCGGCAACGGCCCAGAGGAACGGAACTTTTCGCTTTTTCAATCGCCAGGCCGGGTCGATAGTTGTCTGCCAGAGTTCTGCGTCTTCGAGATTCTTCTGTCTCAGAAACTGGGGAAGGTTCGAGCCGAGATGGTGATTCCCGCCGGCAAAAAAACTCATGCCGGCCTTGATGCGCGGATCTGCTCCGGCGATCAGCGTGGCCGTGAAGCCACCATACGAACTCCCTCCGATTCCGATCCTATCGGGATCGACTTCCGGTCTCTTGCTGAGCAGCGTAATGCCCCTCATCTGGGCGATGGCAAAGTTGGTCAGGTTCTGATCCTGCAGCTTGCGCCCGTCGACCATTACCTCGGGGAGCCGTCCGCTCGGCAGCGTTACGGTCATTCCGACATAGCCTTTTTTTGCGAACACTGATGACCAGTATTCGCTGGCCGGCGCCATCCCCGGCATGCTGAAGAAGACCGCTGGCCTCTTCTTCGCGCCCTTCGGGTACGCCAGGATTCCTTTCACCCGAACAGGCCGCCCTTCATGCAACTGGCTTGTGTACTCGACGTGCTCAACAACCAGACCATCTTTCGCAACCGGCGGTTTAATGGTCTTTGCATCGAGCGGATCAGACTGAATCCTCTTCAGGTCGAAAATCGGGTCGGCCGCAAGAGCGGTCAAGAGCAGGAAGCTGAAACTCATGGGTGAGTTGTACACAGTTAACCGTTGAAGTTTTATTTTTGGCAAGAATTCTTCCGGATTGGATTATCCTGACATTTCCTGCGTTTCTGCATACTCGCACGATGCGGCCACGAAATTCTTGAACAGGGGAACTCTGACGTCTTCATCGCTTCGTTCCGGGTGAAACTGCACGGCCAGCAGAAAACGGCTGGATCTTCCCTCCACGATCTCGACGACCTCGTCCAGCGCGTGCCCCGTAATCCGCAGGCCCTCTCCCAGTTTACCAATTGCCTGGTGGTGAGAGCTGTAAGCGGAGATGGTTTCGCTTTGCCAGATATCAAATGAGAGTGAGTCGGAGGTAATCCGGATGTCGTGATCGAGGCGCTGGTGACAGTTTGAATCGGCCAGTTCTGTTGGGATGTCCTGGATGATGTCACCGCCCAATACGATGTTGATCAACTGCGCGCCGTAGCAGATGCCGAGTATGGGGATCTTGGTGGCGAGAGCAGCCTTCGCGAAGGCAAAATCAAATTCCTCTCTGGCCGGATGGAGCGGGTTGTATACAGGCCCCATCTCCTGACCGAATCGGCTTGGATGCGGGTCGTCGCCGCCCGTAAAAACGATCCCCTGTAGCCTGCTCAGCAAGCCATCGATCAGTTCAAGGTCCGTCAGGGATGGGATGAGCACCGGCAACCCGCCAGCTTCCTCGACAGCCCTGAAGTAGACCTCATGCAGGACAGCCTGTGGTGTACCGTTCCTGTCTATGAAATCGCAATTTATGCCTATGGCAGGGGGCATGAGATTGGGAGGTGGGGAAGTGAATGGTGAATGGTGAATTGTCACGAAGCACTATTCACCATTCACATCTTTCCACTACCATTCACTATTCACCATTCACATCTTTCCGCTCACCATCCACATCTTTCCGCCTCTTCGGCCGCTGTGGGATGGCGTAATTGGGGAGCTTGAAGAACTGCGTCTTCAGCCATTCCAGGATTTCATTGCGTTCGCTGCCCTCGCGCTGTAGCGCGGCGTATTGGTCGAAGAGGTCCCAGATTGCTTCCAGTGTTTCATCGTCGTAGGTGTAAGTGACGGTGTGGCTGCCCTTGATGGCTTCTTCGACCTGGCGGGTGAGATCGAAAACCTGGTCGCGCAGGTGTCCGGCCAGTTCGAACTTTTCTTCATTGATCGCGTCCTGCTTAAGCTCCTCCATGTTTTGGATGCGGCTGAGAATGTTCGCCGCTTCTTCTTCGTAGACTGTTTTCACCTTTGCTCCGCCAGTGGTCGTTTCATCTTCGTCGAAAGGCGACGATGAGCCCGGTGCGGGCGGCAGGTCTTCCATACCGGGGATATCAGGGTCAAAGTCCTCACCCTCCGGGAACATGGAATCAATATCCAGGCCAAGCACCTTCAGGATTTCATGACGCACCACTTCGTAATCGAGGCCGTATGCCTGCAGGATGTTTTGAGTCACGCTCTCTTCAGAGGTCATGATACCAAGCACCAGGTGCTCAGTGCCGAGGTAGTCATGTTCCATGGAACGAGCTTCCTGCGCGGCCTGTTCGAGGACCTCGATTGACTCCTCGGAAAAAGTGATCGTTCCTTCGTCGATATCTTCGCCCATCGGCAGGCTGTTAGAGAGATCCGCACGGGCCTCATCGAAAACCAGGCCGAGCTTTTTGAGCACTGAACAGGCCACCCCGCTTTCATCCTGCAGCAGGCCGAGAAACAGGTGAACCGGTTCAATGATCTGGTGATTCATCCTGGCGGCTGATTCATTCGCGTTGAGGAGGCATTTACGGGTTCGCTCCGTTGCATGCTGCCAGAAAAAAGGAGGCAACAGCGTGCTCTCCATCGAATTCTCTAACATGGAATCAGAATCAGGGAGGTCTTCATCCGGGAATGGTTCGTTAACACGAACCGGAGACTCAGTGGATGCGGCATCACCAACTTCACCCCAGGCGAACAGATTCTCGCGGGCGGTCTCGAGGCTCAGGCCAAACTCGTTGAGTATGACGGCGAGGTGGCAATCTGAATTTCTGAGGAGGCCGAGAAGCAGGTGCTCTGTGCCCACGTAGGTCTGCCCCATCAGCGCGGCCTCTTCCTGTGCCAGTTCCAGGACAACCTTCAAAGCCGAAGAGATCTCTGGGCGGCCGTTTGAATCCTGCGAATCGGCCAGACCGTTCTCGATCCGATCACGCAGTACTTCGAGGTCGACTTTTGCGCCGCGAAGAATGCTGCAGGCAAGGCCGCGGGATTCCTTCAGCATGCCCAGCAACAGATGCGTGACGCATGCCTCTGGGTGATTCCGCCGTTCCGCTTCTTGCCTTGCATGCTCCAGGCAGATACATGCGCGGTCAGTCATTCGATCGAACATCAGGTGTGATAGTCTGCGTTAATCGTGATGTAGCCCCGGGTCAGGTCACAGCACCAGTAGGTCACCTTTCCCGATCCGAGCCCCATATCGATGTGAAGAATGATTTCGTCTTTCTGCATCTCTGCTGCCAGCTCTTCTGCCGGGGTGCCTGCGGGCATGCCGTGGTCAAAAGTGAGCTTGCCGTTGATGAACAAGGTGGTCCTCTCAGCTTTCATGGCGGCACCGGAATAACCGGCACTCGAAACGAACCTGCCCCAGTTGGGGTCTCCACCGTGCACCGCTGTCAGGTTCAGCGGTGACCGAGATATAGCATGCGCCACCAGTTTCGCATCGGTTTTGGTCTTCGCTCCGGTCACATCAATCTGCACCAGCTTGGTTGCACCTTCCCCGTCGCGGACGATGGACTTGGCGAGCCCGATGGCCACGCGGTCGAGCGCGTCTCTGAAAACTTTCACTCGCTCAGGCGTATTCACCTGGTAACCGGATGCCCCGCTGGAGAGCAGAAGGACCGTATCGTTGGTGCTGTTGTGCCCGTCGACAGAGATGCAATTGAAGGAGACGTTCACCGACTGCTTGAGCATGCGGCGCAAGGCCTTTACTTCGACGCCGGCGTCGGTGGTGATGTAACACAGCATGGTCGCCATATTCGGCCCGATCATGCCTGCGCCTTTTGCGCAGCCACCGATCACGAAGCTGCCTCCATCCTGCTCGACGCGAACCGCGAAATCCTTCCGCATCGTATCCGTCGTCTGGATGGCATCGGCGAACCTGCCGTCGGCCGGGGTTTTGTCTGAAAGCGCCTTGTGAGCCTTACCGATCCCTTTGGTGATTTTCTCGATAGGTAAGAACTCGCCGATGATTCCTGTCGACGAGACCAAAACCTCATCGGTTTCACAGCCGATTGCATCGGCCACGGTGCAGGCCATGGTCCGGGTATCACGCTCCCCTCGTTCGCCTGTGCATGCGTTGGCGTTGCCGCTGTTCACCACGACTGCGCGGACATGCGAACGTTTCTTCAGGACAGCCGCGTCCCACAGAACGGAAGCAGCACGAACCTTGTTCTGTGTGAAAGTAGCCGCGGCAACTGCGGGGGCATCGGGCACGAGCAGCGCAAGGTCTTTTCGTCCCTTCTCAGATTTGATTCCGCAGGCAAGACCCGCTCCACGAAATCCTGATGCGGCAAGAATGCCGCCTTTGATTTGCTTTACTGCCGGTGATGACTTGGCCATGAGAGCTCCGAATCGGTGCGCAGGTTCAGAGGGCCTCGACAACAAGGTCGCCCACTTCAGAAGTGGAGTAACCCATGCGGCCCGCGCCCATGCCTTTGAGTTTGGTGCCGGTGACCACCTTCACGGCTTCTTCAACCTGATCCGCGGCCCCATCTTCACCAAGGGTCTGGAGCATCATGCCCATGGAGCAGATGGCGGCGAGTGGATTGATGACTCCCTGCCCGGTGTACTTCGGAGCGCTTCCGCCAATCGGCTCAAACATGGAGACCCCTTCCGGATTGATATTGCCTCCGGCAGCGATACCCATCCCTCCCTGCACCATCGCACCGAGGTCAGTGATGATGTCGCCGAACATGTTGGTGGTGACGATTATGTCGAAGTACTCGGGGTTCTTGACCATCCACATGCAAGTGGCATCGACGTGTGCGTAATCCCGTTTGATCTCCGGATAATCTGCCTCACCCACTTCGTGGAAGGCCCTTTCCCAAAGATCGTGCGCGAAGGTGAGCACGTTGGTCTTGGCAACCAGTGTCAACATCTTGGGATCCTGTTTGCCGTATTTGCGGGTGTACTCAAAGGCCCAACGGATGCAGCGTTCGACACCGGCGCGAGTGTTAATCAGGAGCTGGGTCGCGACTTCCTCTTCAGTATGTTTGTGCATGAAGCCGCCGGCACCGCAGTAGAGGCCCTCGTTGTTTTCACGGACGATGACAAAGTCAATATCTTCCGGCCCTTTGCCGTCGAGTGGCGTTGGAACGCCCGGGTAGAGCTTAACCGGCCGCAGGTTGATGTACTGGCGCAGTTCGAAACGGGTACGCAGCAGGAGGCCCTGCTCGAGAATACCAGGCTTGACGTCCGGATGGCCGATGGCGCCAAGGAGGATCGCATCGAGCTTGCGGAAATCATCGATGGCCGAATCCGGCAGGACTTCCCCCGTGCTCAGATAACGGTCACCACCGAAATCAAATTCTACTTTTTCGAGCGCGAAGCCGTTCTTTTCCGCAATCGCGTCGAGGACTTTTACAGCCTCTACCGTGACTTCCGGGCCCGTGCCATCGCCGGGCATGATACCGATCTTATAGCTCATGATGCTGCGCTCCGCTGGTGGTGATCTGTGATGCCTGAATTGGAGCGGCTAGTTTGGTGATGAATTCCGGAATCGCAATTGGGGGAATGAGGAATCAAGGATCCGGGATCTGGGATTGGGAATCAGCAACCACTGCA
>JASLXP010000845.1 GCA_030740295.1 Planctomycetota bacterium | reverse complement strand
GGTCGCCTGAAACCGGCAAATTGTCGACGGCTGCCACCTGGTTGGAAGCCATTGCGCCTGGAGAGACTGTGAAGCTGAAGATGCCTGATGCCCGGCTGCGGGCAGTCGATCGCTTCGACCTGAAGTCCGGCGAGGTCACCTGGTCCTGTCATCGAAAGGACGGAAGTCTGTTCGATCACGTGAAGGCCGGGGACCTGTCGCTTGGCCGCTTCCTGTTCGCCATTCACCAGAGGACAGGTGAAACCGACCAGTGGGTATCCACAGATAAAGTGATCGATCTCAGAATACTCGAACACTCCGATGCATGGATCGTTGACGCCATTGTCGAACGGTCCGGAAGCGGCACAGCGACCACACAGGTCGACGCCGCAGGCAAGATGAAATCGGCCCCGACCGGTCCGGCCCGCTTTCGCGCGGCGGTCAGAGCCGTGGTGTTTAAGCGTGATGGGATCGCCGTGGTGCGCCCCTTGTGGGTGGAGAGTCTCGATCCGCGCCCCTGGCAGTTTGTCGAAGCCTTCTGGTTCAACCGTCCTGCCATCGCGGCTTCGCCGGACAATGACATCCCCGGCCGGCCGGACGTTCCCAACTATTACCTGACCGCCCAATTCTGGACTGACTCAAAACTTGGTGGCCTGTTCGGAGCGGCCGCCATCTCACCCGAATGGCGCGTGCATTTCTGGAAGGACGGCGGTGGCGGATTTCACCCGGACTCCTATTACAGGGTCGAACAGCCAATGCAGAAGGGCACGCGCTGGAGCGGCAAAAATGTGCCATATCATTGGGTATACGCATCCAGCAACATGGACGACTGGCGTCGCATCGCACTGGCAGCCAGGCAGTACCAGAGTTTTCTGATTCCCGGGCAATGAGGTGCCTGCAGACAATCTTCAACAAGCACCTCGCGACTCCAGGCTTGGAGTGCAAACAGAATGAATACATTCCTGAAGCGTAACCTGACAAGATTTCTGGCATTGGTCGCGGTTGTCTCACTCGTTGTGGGTGCCTCGATCTTCGTGTTGACGAAATCGTGGCAGCGCTGGGACATCAATGATGAATGGGCACAGAAGATTGTTGCCGATGCTGAGGAATTACGAATCGCGCTTGCCGATTACAAAGATGCCAACGGCGCCGAGGCGAAGTACCTCATCCCCAGGATTAAAGAGGTGCTGGGCAACCGGGCCGATGAAATCATCAAGGCCATCGAGGCGTCAGAAACGCCCCGCAAAATGATCAGACTCGAAGACGCGAAGCAGGCTGGGCTGAAAGACAGAGACAGAATCCAGGACTGAGGGTAGAGGAGTAGAATCAAAGTGAACATGTTTACACGCGCAACCGCCCTCTTCTTATTTCTGCTTCCGAGCGCGGGAGCGGAGGACTCAAGGGCCGACAAGCCCAATATCATCGTCATCCTTGCCGACGACCTCGGCTATGCCGATCTCGGTTGCCAGGGGTCGAAGGAAGTGAAGACGCCGCACATTGATTCGATAGCGACGAATGGCGTGCGCTTCACTGCGGGTTATGTGTCCGCGCCACAATGCTGCCCTGCCAGGGCCGGCCTGATCACCGGCCGATACCAGAACCGCTTTGGCTTCGAGACCAACGACAGAACCGCGACGCTGCCTCTCTCGGAACGGACCATCGGTGATTACATGAAGGCCGCGGGTTACGTCACCGGCATGATCGGCAAATGGCATCTCGGGGCGTCCGAGTCGGCGCGCCCCTATAACCGGGGCTTCGATGAGACGTTCTGGCATCCGAACGGGGGAGTCCTCTTCCCGGAAAAGAAGACCGGCTTCCTCAGGAACATGTATCGCGGACCTGAGCCCGTGCAGGTGGCGGAGTATTCCACAGATGCCTTCGGACGCGAGGCGGTGGAGTTCATCGACCGGCATCAGAAGAAGCCGTTCTTTCTCTACCTGGCGTTCGTGCCGCCACACTGGCCGATGGAGGCCAAGCCGGAACACATGAAGCAATACGAGCACGTCGAGGATCTGCACCGCCGGACCATGCTGGCGATGATGGCTTCGATGGATGAAAACGTCGGTCGTGTCCTGGGCAAGGTGCGCCAGACCGGCCTGGTGGAAAAGACTCTGATTATCTTCCTCAGCGATAACGGCGGCCCCACCGGGAGCCCGCGTCCGAAACCCGATGCTCCATTTCAGTACGGCCAGAATACGTCAAAGAATGACCCTTGCCGGGGCGTAAAGGGCGAGCTCTTGGAAGGCGGCATCCGTGTTCCTTTTCTGGTGCAGTGGAAGAATCGTATACCCGCGGGCCGCACGCTGGCGCACCCGGTCACGAGCCTCGACATCCTGCCTACTGCGCTGGCTGTCTCCGGGAGCAAGCCCGGTACGTTTGAGCGGAAACGGGCCCGGTTGGACGGCGTTGACCTGCTGCCTTACCTGACCGGCGAGAGCCAGGACGCGCCACACGAGACCCTGTTCTGGCGATTCCGTTTCCCTCCGGGCAGGCCCGAGCTGTACCGCTGGGCCATCCGCCAGGGAGACTGGAAACTTGTCAAG
>JASLXP010000844.1 GCA_030740295.1 Planctomycetota bacterium | reverse complement strand
CCCCTGTTGGATGGTTGTCTTCGGCTGCGTCTCAGGCCTGGGCGTCTGTTTTGGCGGCTTGGGGGGCTCTGATTTGTTCATCACGATGAGTGCCGCCAATGCAAACAGCAGCAAACCTATGATGGCGGACAGAATTGGTGCAACGAGCGATTTCTTTTTGTCGCGGCGCGATTTTCTGGTGCGGAGGCTTGACCGCGGTTTCGGCGGCGGCCTGGAAGACTCTTCCGCAGGTGGGCTGACAGGGAGGGGCACCTTCACGCTTGTCTTCTTGTTTTCGATGTTCCCGAGTTTGGGTTCTTCGCCCCGCGCCACCAACTCTAAATCCTGATTGAGAGCCTTGGGATTTGGATACCGATCCTCCTGCTCTTTGGCCATCATTCTGGCAATGACTTTGCAGATGCCGGTGGAGACCTCTGATTTGATTTCCTGCGGCGAAGGGACCTGTTCCATCAGATGCTTAGTGATGACGACCGCGGCTGATTTTCCTACGAAAGGCGGCTGGCCCGTGAGCATGTGATAGAGGGTTGCGCCGAGAGAATAGATATCGCTCCGAATGTCGATCTCTTTGTCGCCCCGGGCCTGCTCAGGAGACATGTAGTGGGGCGTGCCGAGCGCGATGCCGGTCTGGGTGACGCGGCTGTCGAGCATCTCTTTGGCAAGGCCCAGATCGGTGAGCTTAACTTTGCCATCGCGATTAATCATGATGTTCTCGGGCTTGATATCACGATGAATGATGGCGCTCTCAGAGGCGTGTTGGAGGGCCCGCGTCACCCGAATCGAGATCGCTATCGCCTGGGATTCAGGAATGCTGCCCATGCGATCGATGATGGCCTGAACGGATTCGCCATCGATGAATTCCATTGCGTAATAGTAAAGACCGTCCTCCGTTTTGTTCGCGCCGAGGCCCCGCATGATGTTGGGGTGGTTGAGCCTTGAAGCATTGTTAGCTTCTCTGACAAACCGCTGGATGTATTCGGGGTCTTCATAGAGCCGGCGTGGAAGGATCTTGAGGGCCACGACCTCCCCGGTCTCTGACTGCCTTGCCTTGACAACCACGCCCATCCCTCCCGAGCCAAGCTTTGAGACAGGCTCATAGGGACCGATCCGGCTTGCCGGTTTCTTCTCCGTTGCGGGGTCGTTGCCTACCACCCGTTCCAGAATGTCCACCTGAGAATCAGAGAGGAAGTTCTGTTCTCTGGCAAATGAAGCTAGAGTCGCCCCCTTTTCCGCCGATCCAGATGCTGCAAATGCATCAAAGAGCTCCTTGGCCCTCGTTTCGTTCAGGTAGTTGGCCTTTATCGCTGCAGCAAGAAATCTGACATCGTACCGGGTGGCCATGAAATGTGATAACTACAGGCCGGAAAAGGCTCGCGCAAGCTTGCCGAACTATGCCAAATGGTGGGGAAAATACTGAAATCCAAGGATTTACGTAGGGGACGCGGCATTCTAGCACCCGCATAGATCAGCCGCAACGCTCACAAGTTGAGCTAACCTGACTGATCAGATACAGAGGGGCATGGATGGATTATTTCGGGAATGGAGAGGACAGATGAAACGCAAAATCGAATTCCTGGCAGCGACACTGGTTGCCTTAGTCGTGATCGATTCTCATGCGGAGCAGACACCGCTGCGGTTCGCCAATATCTTCAACAGTAACATGGTGCTGCAGCAGAAGAAGACGTCCACGATCTGGGGATGGGCGGCACCGGGCTCGAAACTGACCGTAACCATCGAAGAGAACGACCAGCCGGTCACGCAGCCCGGCGAGGCTCCGGCTTCGATTGCGTACAGGGAGCACAATGCACCGAAGTTTCAGGCTCAAAACGCCAAGACGGTTGCGGCAAAAGACGGCTCCTGGCGGGTTGAGTTCCCGGCCATGAATCCCAGCTTTAGGAGCAAACGGATCACTGTCGGGGACGACAAAGGGAACGCGGCACGGATAGAGAACATCCTGGTCGGCGAAGTCTGGGTCTGCAGCGGACAGAGCAACATGGTGTGGACCGGTGCGCTCAACAAAGATCTGTGGATGAACGGGCTTCACCTCTCAGGAATCCGCTATACAAAATACGACTTCTCCTGGTACCGGCCTCTCAACGATCTGCCGGTAAAGGTCGATTGGAATATCACCTCGGACGAGAGCATGCCGCACTTCTCAGCCGTCGCGTATGTGTTCGCCAGAAACCTGCACCTGAACTTGGGTGTACCAATCGGGATCATCAACAACGCACGGGGAGGCACGCTCGGGATTTCGTGGACATCGAGAGAAGAGCTGCAGGCCATCAAAGCCCCGGTCGTCGCAAAGCAACTTGCAGAATATGAGGCCCAGGCAAAGGAGTGGGAATCAGAGGAATACCTGCAGCGGCTGGCCAAAGCAAAGGCGGATATCGTCAACCTGTGGCGGCCCAGAGCGAAGAAAGCCGTTGCGGCCTGGTGGGCGGAACATGACAAGTTCATGGCCAAACATCTCGATAAGGAACGGCTTGCCGAATGGCGAAAGATCGCGGCCGACTGGCACGAAGCGATCAAACTGAAGCACAACGGCGGCCCGGACAATATGGCGCCATGGAAAGTCTGGGGCCTGGAGCGAAAGGCGCAGGCTTTTTTCAAAGGTACGGAAATCAAAGCACCGGCAATGCACTATAAGAACACTCTGTGGAAGGAGCGCCCCGACGACAAGGAACTCCGCTCCGGCTGGTCCCCACCCGCGGGCATGTTCAACGCCGGCGTGCACCCGCTGAAGGGGATGGCCATCGCAGGGGCGCTCTACTACCAGGGGGAGAACAATGTCTTCGGTGGGAGATTCGATCAGTATCAATACGTGTTCCCGACCATCATCCCCGCCTATCGAAAACTCTTCGGCAACGAACAACTCCCGTTCGGCATCATCGGCATGCCCGGCTGCGGCAAATACAACGACGACCTGGAACGAAGCCCGTTCTCGGCCTGGGCCCGCATCCGGGATTCCCACAGCCGCACTCACGCCAAAATTCCCAACACCGGGCTGATCGTTACCTATGACTGCGGGCAGGACAACATTCACCCGAACTTCAAACAGCCCGTCGGTGAACGCGCGTCACGGTGGGCCCTGGCAAAAGTCTACGGAAAAAAGATCGCGCACATGAGCTTCAGGTACAGATCATTCGAGATCAGAGAAAACAGGATCCTTGTCCGGTTTGAGGCCGAGCAGGAGCGCGAAAAGCAGATCGATACGATCTATGAAGAAATCAAGAACAGTGAGCATAAACGTTACCCGGCTTCCTGGCAGGTCTTGCCTTCGACCTTTGAAGAAGGCCGGAATCCCGATTACAGAGACTTTCAGATTGCAGGCGAAGACAGGCGATGGTTTCCCGCGGAAGTCAGGCCCAACGTGAAGGAACGCGCACTGGAGGTATGGAGCGACCTGGTCGAGATACCAGTCGCGGTCCGCTATGCGTGGGCAAACTTCCCGATCGGAAATCTGGGCACGAGAATCGCACCCGTTCCCGCCTTCCGCAGCGACGACTGGCCATACCCGAAAACAGACAATGGCCGCGCTGATCAGAATGCCATCAAGAAAAACGTCACGGACAGAAAGATCAGAACAAGCCTGAACGAGCTGGATAAACTGACCCGCAGTTCCGACAAGGAGGTGAGGGAAAAACTTGAGGCTTTGAAGAAAGTGCTCTATCCGGAGGCTGAGAAGGATCAATAGCCTGGCAAACCCGAAGAGGAAACATGATGAAAGGAACAGCAATTCTGCTGCTGGTCGTCCTGTCTGCAGACATATCGTTCGCAGGCGATGCCCGGAAGAGCGATGAGTTCTTCGAAATAGAAGAGCTCACATCGGACGTCAGTCTGGAGGGAGCGAAGTTCTATGTGACCACGGTTTTCGGACCGACCGGCCTTAAAGGATGGGTCCTGGCCGACAACCTGATCGCACGCGAAATCGATACCGGCTCCCCCGCGGACGGCGTGCTCAAACCCGGTGATGTGATCAAGGAGGTGAACGGCAAACCGTTTGGCGAGCATCCGATGATGACGCTTGGCAAAGAGGTGGTTGCTTCCGAGGTGACGGGCCAGATGAAGCTGACGATTCAGCGTGACGGGCAACGCGCTATCAAGATCCTGAAACTGGCTAAGCTCCCCTCGCTGGCGCCGACATGGCCGTTCTATTGTGAGAAGTCCGAACGGATTCTTGCTGACGCTGCAAGGTATCTCGCGGAAAACCAGAACCCGGATGGAGGATTCTATTTCGACGCGTCCGTCGGCTGGGCCATGATCGGGCTGATGTGGCTGGCCAGCGATGACCCACGATACCTTCAGAATTGTCGCCGCCTGATCGCCTGGTATGACAGAAGCAACAAGGTGACGGAAACCGGCACGTTCGCCTGGGGTCTCGGCTACACCGGTATCTTTATGGCAGAGTACTATCTGAAGACCGGCGATCAGAGCGCAGTGAAAGCACTTGAGAGGGTCGGCAACCGCATTGCCACCGAGCAAGACCCGCGTGGCGGCTGGACCCACGGCGGGCCGGGCGGCTACGGATACGTCCAGGGCGGGTTGATGAATCCAGCCGGGGCAGGCTGCTGGCTGGCCCTGGAACTGCTCGATGAGTGCGGCATTCGTCATCGAGACTCCCTCGTTCGGGCACGCCACTATTTCATGAGGTATGTCGATAACGGCACCCTGCCCTACGGTGACCACCATCCTGAGTTCAACTCCACAGGCAACAGCAAGGATGCCCTCGTCTGCCTCGCCCTCCATGCCAAGGGCGAGAAAAGCGCGGCCGAGCTCTTCGGTCACATCGTCACGGATTTCCCTGATGCCCGCAATAAAGGCCACACCGGTGGGTTGCTTGGATTCTGTTGGGGGCACATCGCCGGCAATTTGAATCCCCATCGGCCGGACTATCGGCGGAGTCTCGATCACTGGAACTGGCTCTACCACGCGTGCCGGCGTTGGGACGGCGGCTTTCAGTTGCCCGGCAAAGGGCTCGGGTTCTCCTATCTCACCGGCTATTTTATGGGGCCGCTTGCGAATACCGGCACCCTGGCATTGGTGTATGGTGTCCCGAACAGAAGTCTTCGGATTTTCGGCAAGGGTGAGAGCGTCTTTGGAAATGTGCGGCTTTCCGCCGACATCCGGAAAGGGATGCAGCTCTATCGAAAGTTGAGTTTTGACAAGCTCCGCAAAACGGTCAGCAGCAGGACGGAATTCGGCCGGCAGCTTCTGAAGGCAGCCGATGCAAAGGAAAAAGACATCGCCAGTTCGATCCTTTCGATTAAACAGGCACTCACGAATGGCAATCCCGTCAAAGCCAGAACAACTGCGGTAACACTCAATGCCATGTGTGACGGGAAATTGGCAGAGGCAAAGAGCCTGCTATCCGAAAGCACGGGCCGCAAGTATGCGCCGGTAATAGCTGCGGCCAGAGTATTCGAAGACAACTATTTCCTTATCTACACCGAGCCCGAATCACGGCGTGCGATCCGGGAAATTGCAGAGGATGAAAAGAGCGGCATCTATCAGAAATTTGCGACCGCACTTCTGACCATCCCGTCCGACGACTCCCGCTGGGTCGATTCCGCCAGCATGATGCACGAGAGATACTGGTACACGAAAGAAACAGACCCGGTCGCCATGCGCATGATCAAGCGCAACGCCTTTCTGAAAACAGGCGGCCACTGGACAAGCTGGTTTCCAAACAGTTATTTGCGAAAGCACGGTTATATCGAGGATACCTTCGTGAAGGATTGGAGGGCGCTCCTTCCGGCATCGGGCCTCAATGAAGGTAAGGATGCAGCGACCTTTGCATATCTGCCGATGCAGAAGGATGGTAAGCCACCGGCCTCGAGTTGGAAGGACTCCTCATTTGATGACAGCAAGTGGGCAAAGGCCAAAGGGCCCATGACGAACGCGAGGGGCACGGCCTTTAAAATGCCCCGCGGCACAGACTCCGTCTATTACAGGATCACCTTCAACGCCCCCTCGAAAGGTTACTCGGAATGGAAGCTCTACATGCGCTGCATCGGACACAGAGCTTCCGCAGCGGTTTACCTCAATGGACACTGCATTGCCTGGATAAGCGAGCACCGAGGTGAGTATGCCCCAGTTCCCTTACAGACCAGCGCGCTCAGATTTTTGAAGAAGGGGGAGAATGTTCTCGCCGTGCGGGCACGCAGGGCGCACAAGGCGTTCGATGTCGGCATCTACGGGAAGGGGGTGAAGTGATGAAGAAAACAAAGATGCGCCTCCTGATAATCAGCCCGATCGCCACCATCGCTTTGCTCACTCTTTCAGGCTGCCATCATTCGACACGTGGTATCGAATCTGAAGACGGCACGCTGAATATGAAGATCGACACCCTGAATCTGAAGAGCATCAAGGAGCAGGGATACGACAAAGGTACGGCGCCTAACGAGGCAGGTGAGGCCATCTTTGCCAGGCTCGAAGATGAGGCCACCTCACTCGAAACGATCTACAGCTACTTTACTCACTACTCACCGGTGATGCGGTTCAAGGCATCGCAGGCCATGTCAAAGCGCGGTAAGGCAAGCATGCCCTTTCTGATTAAAGCGCTGCAGTCCGGCGACAAGTACCAGATCCGCGCCGCGTGCGATGCCATCAGCCAGGTGCGACAGTTCTTCGGAGTAAGCGTCAAGACGAACAGGCGAACCCCTCAGTCCATGACGCTGGAGATCAATGCCGAGGCCGTGCCTTACATGTCACCGCTGCTCGATCACGAAAACATGTACATCCGTGTAGGCGCCCTGCAGGCCCTGAGCCGGTGCGGCAAGGCTGCCGCGCCGCATCTGCCAAAGGTCGCTACCTTTATCACGGATGACGAGTGGTGGCTGCGCGGTGGTGCAGCCTACGTATTGCAGGGCGTCGGCAGCCCCGAGGCTGACAAGTATCTGCCGTCCCTGGCAAAGACCATGCTCACCGAACGCCGCATCCAGTGCCTTAACATAATGAGCGCCGCTCTAAAGGACCTGATCAGGACAAGCTCAAACAGGCAGCAGCTCGCAGAGCAGATCGGCGAGGGCCTGGGGCAGATGCACGACTACTACCACCGCCTCCGCGGCCGTGACGTGCTCGATGCCGCCGGGACGGATGCCGGCATCGCGCTGCCATACGTCGACAAGCTGATCGCAGAGATGGAGGAAACGTTAAAGGACGCGGAGCCCGACAGCAGAAAGACAAAGGCCGACCAGGCAGAGCTGAAACAACTCAAGACGACACGGGATAAGCTGAGCGGCGTGAAGAAGTAGTACAAGATTTATTCCCAGCATTTTTAACCATGAAGCATCGCTATTCATTCGGCGCAGCCAGAGATCTGTATGAGAAGAACGTTCACCCACGAGTGATGCTTGGGCCGGCGGATCTGATCGAGCTCCGCAGGAGGATTAAGCGTGGCGATGGCAAAAAGATCATGGAAGGTCTTCGGCGCAAAGTCAGTCTGCTGGTGTCTGCGATTCTGCAGAGCGAGGACTTGCGGGTGAGTCTGGTCGGTGACGGATCCTGGAACTCACTGGGCACGCGGGTTGGCCGCGCAATGACGGATATCGCGATGGTGGCCGCACTTGATGAAGACGCAGAGGTGGCCGAAGCCGTCACGCGCGTGATGAATACGGTTCTCGATCCAGGCTACCGCAGCAACGGGCCGGCAGTTTCACTCCACTCGATGATGATGGCATACGATATTCTTCATCACTCGTTCGATGAGAGGACGAGGCTGGCCTACGTTCGGCAGTTGCAGAAGAGTATTCATCAGGCTCTGCGGCAGTGGTCTTCAACCTATCTTCGCTGCAGTGGGGCCAATGTCCCTCTCGGCAACGTCCTCTCCAACATCGAAGCAGCTCTCGCGATTCAGGGGGACGCAGGCGCGTCCGACCTTTCCGCCGTGCTGACGCAGCTCGTGCAGAGCCTCGAAGCCACGCTGCATACCGCTGTTACCGTTGACGGATATCCGATGGAGGATATCGGGTACGGGACGGACGTGACCGCCTGGGTTTTCATGCAGTGTGAGTGGCTGCGCAGGGCCGGCCTGTTCGATGCTCTGGCAGAATACCCACGACTGAAACGATTCGGCCAGGCCATGCTGCACTTCGTTCAGCCCTGGGGCGAAGACGTCTCAAACACCGGGGACCACGGCGACGATTTCGGGCATCGACAGTTCGTCCTGCCCAGGCTCGCAACGGAAACAGACGACCCAACCCTCTTGTGGCTGCACGGAACTCTTCACTATCACCATGGAAAAGTTCATCCGGAAAACACTCTTCCCGATTACTACATCGAAGTGCCCCTTCGCAGCGGCTTCAGAACTCCCGCATCGCATCTTTCACTGCTTGTCCTGGATGAGCTGAAGGGAGAAAGGCATCCTTCGAAGACGGACACAGAAACAAGCTACCGCGATCGTGGACGAGGGATAGTGAGCTTCCGCAGCAGTTGGGATAAAGACGCAACTTTTGTGGTCTTCGATGGCTCACAACGCAGCCCGTCCGTGGCAGGCCACCACCATGCCAGTTGCGGCCACTTTTCAATGTCCGCTCTCGGCGAATACTTTTCCATCGATACCGGCCGTTACAACAACGAGCAGAGCTGTCACAGCCTTGTCCTCATCGATGGCAAGAGCGGAGAATCAACAGAAGGCGAATGGTGCGCGGTCAAACGTCACGGAAACCTCATCGATTACATTCCCGGCGAATGCTGTGACTTCGCAGCCGTGGACAGCTCGCACCAGCACGATTGCATCTGGGCCCGCCGATACATTGGGCTTGTCAAGGGCGGCGGCACGCCTGGCTACCTGTGGGTCGTCGAGGACATCAACAAATCAGACGACTGGTCGGATTACTGGTGGCAACTTCAGACCAGCCCGGAAAACACCATTCGCACGATGAAGAAATCGGCGACCATCAAGGGCTGCCGGCATGGCCACTTTCTGGATGTGCATTTCGCCATACCGGGCCCGCACGGATATCCCAGGCCGCACTCGCTGAAGGTCGAGCAGGATCTATCAACCACCAGTTCCTACAAATACATTAAAGACATTGATGCGCACGTGGAGCGTTACCAAAGGCCCAGCGATATGGTCCACGGCCCCGTTTACAGACGCCCTCGCCTTCTGGGCAAGGTCTCTGGCTACAATGGTCGATTCATGTCAGTGTTAATCCCCCGCCAAAAGGGCTCTCCGAAACTCAAGGTGAGGCAGGCAAAATCCCTCGATAGCTCCTTCGCAATGAAAGTGACCCACGCCAGCGTGGAGGACACCATCATCTTTGCCTACGAGCACCAGCTCCTGGAAGCGGAAGGGATCGAGGCCCGGGGCCAATGGTGCGTCGTCCGTCGTTCCCTGAAGACGGGCCGGGTCCTGGCGTGGGAAATGGCCCACGGCACAAGTCTGAAAATCGACGGGAAGCGTTTTCAGGTGTGAATGACTGATGGAAGAACAATTTCAATATACGTGAAAGGAAAAGCCGATGAAGGAGTTTCTATTTGCTGTCCTTGCCATGACTGGCATGTCCACAATGCTGCCCGATGCGGCCGCTGAACAGCCCGTCAAGGTCTACATTCTCGCCGGTCAATCAAATATGGAAGGGCAAGCGAAGATAGAGACCTTCGACTACATCGGTGACGACCCGGCCACCGCGCCGATGCTCGAGGAGATGCGTTCCGCAGATGGCAGCCCTCGGGTCTGCAAAAACGTATGGATTTCTTACCTCACCGGTCGCGACAACGGTGAAGGCATCGGCAAACTGACAGCCGGGTACGGCGCCCGCCGCAATCCGAAGGAAGACGGCGGGAAGATTGGTCCGGAATTCACATTTGGACTCACCATGGAGAAGGCGGCAAAAGCGCCGGTCTTAATTATCAAGACTGCCTGGGGTGGTAAATCCCTGCACACAGATTTTCGTCCGCCAAGTGCAGGGCCGTATCAGTTCAGCGAGCAGCAACTCAGTAACCTGAAGAAAAGAAACAAGGACATCGAGAAGGTCAAGACTGATAAAGCCGCGGCCACCGGCCACTACTACCGCTTGATGATCCAACACGTCAAGCACGTGCTCGGCGATATCAGGCGCGTCTATCCAAAGTACGAAAAGGAACAGGGCTACGAGATCGCAGGCTTCGTCTGGTTCCAGGGCTGGAACGACATGGTGGACAGCGGCGTGTACCCGGACCGCGCGAAGCCGGGCGGTTACGATAACTACAGCAAGTGGATGGCCCAGTTCATCCGGGATGTGCGCAAAGATCTTTCCGCCCCCGATATGAAGTTTGTCATCGGCGTAATGGGCGTTGGAGGGCCGCTCGAAAAGTATGAGAACAAATACTACCAGGCCATTCACGGCAACTACCGCGCAGCCATGGCCGCTCCGGCAGAACTGCCGGAATTCAAAGGTAACGTGGTTGCCGTTCAGACCGCCCCTTGCTGGGACCAGCCCCTCGCCGCCATCGAATCCAAGTTCGGCAAGATTCGGCAGATGGGCCACTTCCTCAGAATCAAGCACAAAGATCACGCAAACAAAGACGGCAACATGACCAGGAAAGAGCAACAGGCATATCTCAAGAAATACAGAGCTGAAGTGATCAGCGCCGAGGATGAGAAACGATGGAAGCGCGGCGCATCCAACGCCGGATACCATTACCTGGGCTGCGCCAAGACCATGGCCCTTATCGGCAGAGCATTCGCCGAAGCACTGCTCGATCTGGTGGGGGAGAATTAGGGGACGCGAGTTCTGTTCGATATGGGAGGGCCGCTTTACAGATACGGCTAATTCTCTCCCGTTGGCACTGGAATGATCTCATAGATCGCAGTGCTCTTGGCTTTCATTGTCGCCGTGATTTTGCGACCGGCGGAATCGGACTTTGCTGCGGGGCTGCCGAACCTGGGGGTGACTTTGCTGAAGCCGGCAACATCAGGCAGGCGAAGAGTAGCGGGGACGGCATTGCCCGTAACGTTTACGGCGATAAGAGTGAACTTGCCTTCGCGCTCTTTCAGGAGGGCATAGACGTCGCGGCCGCGGGGGTTGACCTCTACTCTCAGCCGGTTGTCCGGTGAAAGGAGAACCGGTGACAGGGCGTGCAGTTCCTTGCCGATCTGTGCGAACTCTCGCCAGGTCGTCATGGACGCGCCCCGGTAGGTGTAGCTGGTGAAACCGCGTGAACCGAGGATCAGAGGTTTGTAAATGCGAACTCTAATCTCAGCCGCAGTCGGCTCACGTGGGCTGTTGATCGCGCCATAGCAGGGGGCGTTAGTCGCCAGGGGCAGACCTGTTTCCCAGAAGGTCTGGAACAGGCGATCGTACCTTTGATTCCGGCCCGCGCCGAATGGGATGAGGGCCATGTCGGTTGCTTCTCCGTAGATTTTGCCGTGCTCGGTTTGCGTCAGGTGGCTGAAAATGCACGGGTGGTATGGATCGAGTGCCTTGATCATTCGATAGAATTTTTCGGTCAGTTCTTTTGTGAATGTCGCAGGTCGATTGCCCGGCTCGTCCAGGGGGCTCCAGCCCAGAAGGGCGGGATGATCCTTGTGGTCGTTGATGACTTTTCGGAGCACTGCGACGGCTTCCGCTTCACTGCGATACCTCTGAGAACGGTTCGCATACTTGGGATTGCAGAACGAGAAAATCCACTGCAAATGAACCCAGACTTTCATCCCCGCCGCCTCGGCCTGATCCAGGGCCCACCGGATCTTCTCGGTCTCAGAGATTTCCCAGTAGGTGTAGGCCATCACCGCGGTCGAGCCAACGCTTTTCATATCTTTGAGGGCATGGGGCCAACGTTCACGGGGCGCGGCCTTCTTATACATGTTGTCATAGAAGCCGTACCAGAGGAAAGGCTTTCCATCGACCACCAGGAAGCGGCCCCACTGGTTGATGCGAACTTCATGCTTCGCCGGCGCCAACTTTCGAAAGCGATGCTTTGCACGGGCGATTGGCCGGCCACCTTCATTCAGTGCGGCAATGAGCGCGTATCCGCCATCCTTCAATTGCTTCAACGGAAGTGACCACTCATTGAAACCCGGGGCTGGTCGGAGGTCTGTTGGCTTCGTCGAAGTGCCATTTTCGCTTTCGAGCCACCAGCTCAGAGTCATGGCCTTGCATCGGTCCTCGCTTGCATCGATGAAGCACCGGGCCCGCGCCCGTTCCTCCAGCGTGTAGAAATCGAACTCCGTTCCTTCCAGTTGGAGAACCGAGTTTTCTTTGACAACCACGTCTATCGGCTGCGAGACCACACGTTGTTTTCCGGTCTCATCCGACAGACGAACGAAAACCTTGTGCAGCCCGGATCCCTCGAGTGTAAGAGCGGCTGAAATATCTGTGCTCGCACCTGAAGACATTCGGCCTTGCGCTGGTGCAGTATGCAGCCTGCCTTCGGGGCTCTCAGCAACAAAGGTGGCCTTAACCTGCTGCCTACTCCCGGTGTGATTTCGAACAGACGCTCTCACCCTGTCTCGCTGCCAGTCGATGCCGGCAACTTCGTATCGGAAAGGCTTCAGTTCGACGTCGATGCCGCTCAACAGGCCGAAAGCAGCAGGCGTCCGGAAATCGCCGAACGTGCAACTCCAGGAAGTGTACTCCTTCTTCCGCACGTCACTCCGGCAGATATTTACGCCGATGACTTCTCCGATATTCAGCGACGGTCGCAGGTCGAAGCACGTATAGGGGATGGCCGCCTCGACCGTCCAGCCGTCGTTGAGAATCTTGCCGGTGGAAGTCCATTCGCAGCGCCACGACGCGGAACTACCGTCGAAGAGGTCCTTCGTCGTGATGCGAGCCTCCCACTTTTCCCCGCGGGAGTTTGTGCAGAATTGATAGTAAGTGCTCTTGTCACGATTGAGGTCGAGAAAGAACTCGATGGTGTCCGTGCCCCACGGCCCGTTCTTGACTTTGGAAAGCGAATCCCTGACTCCCTGCATGTCTGGCTCGTCGGCACGCACCGCGAAGTAAATGGCGCGGTCGTCCCAGGCCACTTTGCAGGC
>JASLXP010000843.1 GCA_030740295.1 Planctomycetota bacterium | reverse complement strand
TAGTCCCGTAAATGGAAGCGGGCCGGATTGTAAACCCGGTGCCTCTTGGCCTTGGGGGTTCGATTCCCTCCCGACCCACCAGAAGGAAGGTAAACCCGGACGGGTTCCGGGCACGCACTGCTAACGCGTCGGTGCTGAAAGGCATCTGGTTCGAGTCAAGTGCCTTCCGTAATGGAAGAATGAAATGGAGTAATGGTGGAATGGAAAAATGGAAGTCGTCCATGAACTGGCCGATCTCGGCGATCTTTCATCATTCCATTCTTCCACCAGGACGTTGAGGAGTCTGGAATCCTCGCCGGTCTTGGTCACCTGAGAACGCTGTTTCAAATCCAGCCGTCCTGACCATTTGGTTTTCTGAGTCTTTGGAGACGCGCGGGACGGGCGGGACGCCCATCCTAGGATTCGTCTGCATTACTCCGGTAGCCCAACGGCAGAGGCACCGGCCTTAAAAGCCGGCAAGTGCGGGTTCGAGTCCCGCTCGGAGTATTGGCCAATCTGGAAGGTGAACCGGACAAGCGCGCCGGGGCTGTCTTGAAAACAGTTAGTGCCTGCAAGGGCATGGGGAGCATGACCTCCGCCTTCCGCCAGTCTGCTAAGGAAGAGTGGAATGTTGGAATTGGACTTGTGCCCGTCCGGCCGGTTTCAGGGGGTCGAGTGAAATGAGAAGAGCCTCTTGGGCAACCGATCATTCCATTCTTCCATCATTCCATCATTCCATTCTTCAATTAACCATCAACCATCAACCATTTTTCTTCCGCCCCGTTGGTCTAATGGCAGGACGGCCGGCTTTCGACCGGTCAGCAGGAGTTCGATTCTCCTACGGGGTATGTGTCTGTAGCTCAACGGTAGAGCGCCCGGCCGTGGCCCGGGTCGTTGCCGGTTCGAATCCGGTCAGGCACCTTCGTGACGGGGTAGCCCAACGGCAGAGGCAGCCGACTCAGACTCGGCCCAGTGAGGGTTCGAATCCCTCCCCTGTTATCGTAGTGCTGGCGCTCCGCTACAGCTTTTCTGGCTTGCCGTGGAGCGTCAAGACCCCCGGCGCTCCGCGACAGCTTTTCTATTTTTGGTGAGGTAGCCCAACGGCAGAGGCACGTGGTCGAGAGCCACGCCAGTGCGGGTTCGAATCCCGCCCTCGCTATCAGCCATTTTTGCCTGTATGGCATATGCTTCAATGACACAAGGCCAAATGGCCATGCTTTTAATCGATCTTCTCCCGGCTGACTGGAATACAGTGTTAGAGTCTGCAGCCCGGGAGAATGTGAACAGAGGACCGTCATCACTGGTTGGACGGCCTGCGCTGGATGTTTAACGAGGAAGATGGAATGAAACTTAACCGCATGTATGACGAGTTCGCACACTTGTGGCCACTCATCAGTGCTCCTGAGGACTATGAGGAAGAAGCACGCTATTGGAGAGAGGCCCTGCGGGAGAAACTTGGGCCAGGTCAACATGAGATTCTCGAGCTTGGAGTCGGCGGCGGCAACAACCTGTCCCATCTGACCTGTGATTTCAAAGCTACTGCTGTCGACCTGTCGGAGAAGATGCTTTCGAATTCAATCCGGCTGAATCCGTCCGTCGAGCATCATGTCGGTGATATGAGGAGCGTACGGCTGGGCAAAAAATTCAAAGCCGTCCTGATTCATGATGCCATCTGTTATATGTTGACCGAAGAAGACCTCCGCCTGACTTTTGCCACTGCGAAAGCGCATCTTGAACCGGGCGGCGTGTTTGTCACCGCGCCGGATAACTTCCGTGAAACATTCAACGGGCCACGCGTATCGCACAGCACCCGCTCGGACGGCGGGATGGAACTGACTCATATCGAATACGACCATGACCCCGATCCGGATGACACGACCATTGAATCGATCATGTTCTACCTGATCCGTGAGAGAGGCGCGCTGCGTATCGAGCAAGACCGGCACGTCACCGGTCTGTTCCCGTTGCAGACATGGACGGACCTGATGGCTGAAACAGGCTTCGTCGTCGAAAAACGGCCGTATGGGGTTCACGATGATGGCCGAGAAGCCTGGCTGCTTGTGGGCCTTTTGTAGGTATCGCCCAAGCTGTCGAGCCCTTCTTTCTGATCTCCGCTTACTCTTATTCTCTGCGGCCCGTCAAAGGTACGTGCAAGTTCCTGGTGCTCAGAAGGCTAGTAGGTCAAGACGGGGTGTCTTTACGGATTTCAGGGGCAAAGCCCCGCCGGTTTGCCTAGCCCAGCCCAGCGGGCTGGGAAGTAATGAGCGACAAGCAAAGGGGCAACTCCCCGACCATTTGCCCGACTGACATGCTGCAAATGGACGGGGCGTTGCCCCTGAATGGCAATCCTTCTCTGAACCCAGCCCGTTGGGCTGGGCTAGGCAAATGATCGGGGCTCCGCCCCTGAAAAGGAGGACTCCCGCTTCTTAAATCCATAGAAGATCTTCCGTCTTGACCCGCTAGTACCCAACACGGAAGAAGACTCCGCCGCCGGTCTTGCTCATGCGGATGAAACTCATCGGTTCGAGGGATACATGGGCCCGGCCTGTGAGGTCGTAAACACGCCCTTTTCCAATGCCGAATGCGTCCGTATCTGTGACCCGCATGCTGATGCCGATCGCCGATCCATTGGATTTGGGACGAAAGGTCAGTCGATACAGGTTCGGCTGAATCTGGGCGACTTGCGCGGTGGCCCCCTCGGTACCTTGTGGAAGTGTCAGCTTTGCATTCTTCTCCTTCGTGCGGTGCACTCCCAGACGGATCACGCCCTCCGGGTTTGCATCGGCGCCGGCGGTTGGGCGCCCGGTCGATTCTCCCGGTCGTGTGTCGATGAATACTTCAACGGCATCGCAGGGCTGACCACTGCGGCTTTCTAAATCAAGAGCAGCGTTTACCTGTTTGCCGAATCGGGTCTTGAATCCCGGCTGTGCAGGCACGACCGTTTCATCCTTCCAGCGAAACGTGACCTGGACCGAGTCATCCATGGAAAGGGACACGTCGGTGACAGGACACTCACTCTTGCCGCTCACTGGCCTGAAATCTCTGGCCGAAATCTGCAGCGGCCCTTTGGACACGTCGTGGACTTTTGAAAAGTAGAAGAGCGCGTGCCCTGCATGAAAAGCTGTTTTCGTTTTGAAAGCCATGTACAAAGGGAAACAACCCCACCGCGCCGCTGCTCTGGGCTTGAACTGAAGCGTGACGTTCTGTGTCTCCCCTTTGTCCATTTGCAGTTTTGACGTTTGGATCGCGGCGCCGGCCACGAGCAATCCCTCGCCTTCAAGCTTCTGTTTCGTTCTCGAAGTGACATGTGCCACCAGTGGCAATTTCTGTCCGTGCAGAACATTGCCGAAACCAGTCGCTGCAGTCAGCTTCACTTGTGGTTCTGATTTGGGCCGCACGGGGCCTCTTTCCTTTGATGACAGTGGAAGGCCCGCGCCCAGTGCTCGCAGTATTTCTGCTGCGATGGCCGAATGACCTGGCTGTGTGGGATGGATGACGTCGGGCGTGAATTCGTATCTCGGATCTTCAACCCACGCAAGCTCCAACGCGGCCTTGTAGGCCCCAAGCACATCGATGACTGGGATCTTTCGTTCGGCGGCCAACCTATCGCCGGCCGCAAGGATGGTCTCGAGCGTTTTGTTGATCTGGTCGACCCATGGGTCGCTCTTCTTGCTGTGTGAGAAGTGGGATTCGCGCAGCAGTAGAACCGGCACTTCCTGTTTTTCCGCTTCGTCAAAGATGGCGCCGATATGGCCCGAAAAGGTCTTGGCTTTCGCCTCGGCCTGCGAGGCGCTCCACATCGTGTCGTTGACGCCGAACATTACTGTGACGATCGTTGCGCCGGATTTCTTGAGGTGCGATCTGAGCACGTTCAGACCGCCGTCGGCCTTCATGCCTCCAGAGCCGGCATTTACGACGCGGATGTTCTGCCCAGGATAGAGGGTATCCAGAACCGTCTGCATGAACTCCTGATAAACGCCCTGCGCGGTGATCGAATCCCCGATCGTCAGGATGACGTCTCCTTTGCGGAGGAAAGAAGATTCGCCATGTCCGGCGGCAAGCAGGAGTGGTAACGTGAGAAGCTGCAACATCGTGGTGGCTGGGTTGGGTCTCAAAAGAGTAAGGCAGTGTGGGTATCCTGCGAAGTAGCTATCGCCTTGCAAACAGATCACGTACCGTCGTATTCGGCCTTCGTCTTCGCCCGTTCGAGATCCACAGTACGTGGAAGAGCAACTTAGGTAAGAAAAGACCCAGACAGGATGAAGATCGAGGCGAAGACCAGAAATATGGATGCCCGAAACTGAGATCGGTGGCCCACCGTGGTGCTGACCTTGGTGCCACGCGTTCTTGACGATCGCAAATTTCTCTGCAAGATTATTCTCATTCCCACCCATCCACTTCATCCCACAGCCCACTTCAATGTTTCTACGAAAAATCGGCTCCATCATTCGTGGTGATTCCACCCCGTTTCAAATTGCCAGTGCCTGCGTGATTGGCGCCATGCTTGGTTTCGTACCGGGCATCCTTCAGGCACCCGGGATCGCCCTGTCCCTTTTCCTGCTGTTGATTTTGCTGAATGCGAATCTGCCGCTGTCCGTGTTGGTGGGCCTGGTGGCAAGGCTGGCATCGCTGACGCTGATGCCGCTCTCTTTTGCGATCGGACGCAGCCTGCTTGATGGCCCTCTGCAGGGCCTGTTCAAAGCAATGATCAATGCGCCCGTTCTCGCACTTTTTGGATTCGAGTATTATGTTGCCACGGGGGGGCTGGTCTGCGGCCTGATCTTTGGCGGGCTGGCCGCCTGGCTGCTTGCTCGCAGTATCCATGGCTTCCGAAAAAAGATGGCCGACCTCGAAGAATCCTCTGACAAATATAAGGATCTCATCGCCAAGAAATCGGTAAAGATGTTTCTGTGGCTATTCGTCGGCAGCGGTCATGGAAAGAAAACCTACCAGGATATCCTGTCTAAGAAGGTCGGTAATCCGATTCGGCCGCTGGGGATAGTTTTCGCGGCGGGGCTGATCGTGCTGTTTTCGATCGTCTACATGTTCTCACGTGAGGCCATCGTGGTGATGGCTCTCGACCATTCTCTCGAGAGAGTCAACGGCGCGACCGTGGACATCGAGGGGGCCGAGGTCGATCTGGATGAAGGCCGGATGACCATCAGCGGCCTTGCAGTGGCCAACCCCAATCAATTGGATACGGATCTGTTCCGCGCCTCAAAGCTGCAGGCAGACATCAGCACCAAAGACCTGCTTCGCAAACGCCTCCATCTGGAGCGTGAATCCAGAATCCAGAATCCTGTTGAATCCTGTTGAATCGTGAATCGTGAATCGTGAATCCAGAATCCAGAATCCCCCTGACTCCCGATTCCTGGATGAATGAATTAGTGGAATGATGGAGTATTAGAGAGTGGTATCGCTGCATGTTCGGCCAGCGGAAACGGCCAGAAGAGACCTGAGACATTGACGTATGAAACCCCGGAGCAAAGGATGACGAGAACACGCACGGTTCTTCTCATTGGCAGCATTGCCTCTCTCCTCGCGGCACCGGACATTCACGCGCAACTGACAGGGGACGATGTAAACCGGTCTGTCCAGCGCGGCATTCAGTATTTGATTCGGACCCAGGGCGGGAACGGCGCGTGGCATTACTCAGCGTCTTATGAGCCGGGCTTAACCGCGCTTGCAGTTCTCGCGTTAAAGAACGCGGGGATGAAAAAAGAGCACCCGACCATGCAGCGCGGGTTGCAGTACATACTAAACACGAGAGCCAGGAGGACCTACGCGGTCGGGTTGGTATTGATGGCGCTGGCCGAAGTCGACCCGGTTCAGTATCGAAAGCGGATAGAGACTTACGGGAAATGGCTTGTCCAGAAGCAGGCCGGCAATGGAACATGGAACTACGACGGCAGCGGTGCAGGCGACCATTCCAATACTCAGTTTGGAGTGCTCGGGCTCTACGCGGCCCGGAAAGCCGGGATGAGAATTCCGACGCTCAATATGAAACGGATCATCAGACATTTCACGGCTATTCAGAATCGTGACGGCGGCTGGGGCTACAACAAGAACAACAGCTCAACACCACAGATGACGGGCGCCGGCACGGCCAGCCTGCTGATTGCAGGTGATCGTGTTTTTCATCCCGGTGTGAACTGCGGCCGTTACAAGCAGAGCAAGAACATCGCCGGCGGTATTAACTACATCGCTAGGACATGGAATCCGGCCCGTGGCGGTCACCATGCCTATTACACCATCTACGCCCTCGAGAGGGTTGGCATCCTCAGCGGCCGAAAATTTCTCGGCAAGCATGACTGGTATGTCGAGTTGGCCAATACGCTCGTCCGATCTCAGAACGTCATGGGCGGCTGGGGTGGAGCGAGTCAGAACGGTATTAGAGACACCTGTTTCGCGCTCCTTGCCCTGGCCAAGGGCAAAGTGCCAATCCTGGTGAACAAACTTCAATGGGATGGCGATTGGAACAACGCGCGCAATGACATGCGCAACCTTACCACTTTCATATCAACTGAACTCGGCCGAAAGGTCGCCTGGCAGGCCATGTCATCCAAGGCCGGCCTGAAGGACTGGGCGTCCGCGCCGCTCATGTTTATGAACGGCACGACTGCGCCAAAACTTGATATTCGTGAACGGGAGCAGTTGCGTGAATTCCTCGAGCGGGGGAACGTGCTGTTCGTGGAGGCATGCTGCGGGGACAAGAAATTTGATGTCGGATTCCGGAAGCTCGTTGCCGAGATGTATCCCGATCGCCAACTCGAGAATCTTGAGCCCGGTCACGAAGTTTACCGGAACTACTTTCCAATCAATGCCGGAAAGGCCCAGCTCGAAGGTCTCAATCTCGGCTGCCGAACGGGCATCATTTACAGTCGTAAATCTCTGGCCTGGGATCTGGAGCGCAACTTTCGTCTCGACCAGGCGTTCAAGATCGGCACCAACATCGCGCTCTACGCAATGGGCGAGTTGCCACTCAAAGACAAGCTCGACCGCATCGCTTTGAAACCGCGCAAGAAGGAAGCCGAGGGCGAACCTTCGGACGACCAGGTAAAACGCGGCGCACTGACCATCGCCCAGATCAAGCATCTGAGCGATTGGAATGCGAACCAGCTTTCCATCCGGCACCTGCAGGAATTTCTCCAGGCCAAAGTGGATATGACGGTCACGAGCGAACGCCATCCCATCGACCTCACTTCACCCGACCTTCCCAATTACCCCATCCTGTTTGTCACCGGCCATCATTCGATCCGTTTCAACGAAGAACAGCGCGAGGCCCTGCGGCAGCATCTCAAACGCGGCGGCTTCCTCCTCGCTGACAACGGCTGCGGATGCAAAACATTCGATGAGGCATTCAGGAAGGAGATGAAGATCTTATACCCTGAAAACGACCTGAACCCCCTTGCGCCAAAGCACCCCATTTACAAGTGCGGGTACGACCTCACGAGCGGCAAAGTAAAGTACCGCCGGATCGTGAAGAAGGATCATCCCGGCATCGAAGGCGTCCATCTCGAAGGCATCGAAGTGGACGGACGCACAGTGGTCGTCTACAGCCCTTTCTCGCTTGGCTGCGCTTTGGATGGCCATAATTCGCCACAATGCAAAGGCGTGGAGGCGAGGACAGAAGAGGAGGCCAAAGCAAAAGTCAGCGTCGTCGGCGCGTTCATGATAGCGGCGAACGTGATCATATATGCAATGGGCTATTGAGACCCGAACGGTCATCAACCCGGCCTGCGATTGAACTGCCCGAAGGGGCCATTTTTTCAGCGCGGTCTGGGAAGAAGCCTGGTCTCATTCACAGAGCGTGAGGAAGCGCAGCCGAGTAGGGCCGTCCGGCGACCAACTGCTTGCCGTCGGTGAATCCTTCTGGGCGGTTCTTCAGGCGCTCCATCAGACGGTTTCGCCAGATGCTGACCCGGCCTTCAGAATCGGGCTCTGCCGCGAGGTTTCGGCACTCGTCCGGATCGTTGACCAAGTCGAACAACTGCTCATGCCCCTCATGGGTCAGCCAGACAAATTTCTCTTTTCCGTCCGTGAGGTAATGGTTGGCCTGTTCCTGTCGGTAACAGGGCGAGTGTTCTCCGTGGATGAACGGACGCCACTCCTGGTCTTCGCCTCGCAAGAATGGCACGAGGCTCTCGCCGTCCACGCAGTCGGGAATCTCGGCGCCGGCCAGGTCAAGGATGGTAGGCATGATGTCTTCCAGGCCGACGGGACTGTCGATGACATTATTGCCGGGGAAACCCATCTCGGCCGTTCCTCGAATCAGGAGCGGGATGCGGGCCGAGCCTTCGTAGGGGTAACATTTCCTGAAGAGACAATGGTCCCCAAGCATTTCGCCGTGGTCGGTCGTGAAGATGATGACCGTGTTCCGATTAATGTTACCACTCATTCCGGAATGAGAACCGAGCAGGCGGTAAAGCTGGTCGTCCAGATGATTGATCAGGCCGTAATACCCGGCCTGACATGACCTCAGCGCCTCGCCCTTCAAGTGGACCTGATCCGATTGAACCTGGAGTCCAATTCCGTCGTTGGGAGGTGGCTCCGCCCAGTCACCGATCACCGGCTCTGGCATATCTGCCCTCAGGTAGCGGTCGAGATAGAACGCCGGCGGGACAAGCGGCGGATGGGGCGCGATGAAAGAAACAGTAAGGAAGAACGGCGCGGTCGGGTCATGATAACATTCCAGGAATCGCAGAGCCTCGCTGACGGACTGGTTGGTGGGGTGGAGACCTTCGTCTAGATGCCAGGGGCGGGCCGTCCAGCCGTTCCCCGAAATGCCGTGCCCGAACGCTCCGCCGGACCCCTCATATTTTTCATCAAAGCCGACAGGGCCGCGCACCATCTGATCGTACCCGTATCTCTTCTTGGATGGAAACTGATGCATGGGCCGGCCGACCAGGTAAGTCTGGTAACCTGAGTCGGAGAGGACCTGCGGCAGCGTATAGGTGCTGTCGAATTCATGCCCGTCCTGAAAACCCACCATTCCGTTCGTCGCGGGAAACTGTCCCGTCAGCAGAGCCCGGCGCGCAGGAATGCAGGAAGGGCAGGTGGAATAGCAGCGAGAGAACCGCGTTCCTGCCCCTGCAATGTGATCCATATTGGGGGTCAACAGGCAGGGATGATCTTCGATGCTCAGGCAGTCCCCACGCTGCTGGTCGGTCATGATGAGAAGAATGTTGGGACGTTCGTCAGTTGAGTGTGCTGGCATTTCTGGTCCTCTGGATTGGGTTCTGATATTCCGGATCTTTAACGTGATTGCCTATTTCAAGCCTAGCAGTGCGTCTGCCGCTGCAACCTTCACATCCGGATCATCCTCACTGAAGAACTGGCGGAGAATTCTCACCTCGCCAATTTCACCGGAGATTCCGAGTGCGGTGCAGAGCTCATACTTCTGGCCCCGTGAACCATTCTGAGCAAAGTCGATGAGTTTCTGCCTCGCGTTCGATCTGTCTTTGCCGGTTGAGTGAGTGAATACCGCGCTCAACAGGTAGACCTTCGCCGGGGAGTCGTTGGCCTCGCTGGATGCGACCCGCTTCAGATGTTTCAAAGTTTCTGGCAGCACTTTTTCCTGATTCCTTAAGGAATAGGCCGTTGAGGCACGAGCGCCGGGGTCGTCTGCCGAAAGAAGTTCAGCCAGCTTCCGTTCGTCCTGGTTTCCTCCGCTGCGAAGCAGTGCCCACCGAGCATACGCGCCCATGGAATTCTGGCTCTGGGCGGCTTCGGCAAGCGGAGCACTTCGTTGTGTATCCGCCAGTTTGGCCAACGTCTCCGTAGCATGAAGGCGATCTGGACCGTTTGGATCCTTCAGTGCCTCTCGAATTCTCTGCACCCATTTGGCTCGAATGTCGTCGGGCGCCGACCTTGCCAGAACGCGCCAAACTCCGATGCGATACTTGGGAGTCTTCTCGTTTGCCTTTGACTTAAAGAACTCGTGCACCACAGCTTTCTGACCATGCTGGATTAGCGCCTCAGCCGCGTGGATACCAATCCATCCAGATTGTTCTCTCATCGCCGTGTTCAGGTAATTCAGAAGCACCTCGCGTTGAGCTTTCTGTAATTCATTCATCGGCTTATTCCTCAGCCGAGGGTTGGGGACGGGCTCGGAAAGGACCACTTCAGCGCTGAAAGTCGCGAGCAACAGGAGCGGTGTCATGACAAAGGGTCTTCTGTAATACGTCAGAAATCTGCCTCCTCAATTAGAATTCCAGGTCGGCCCGTCCTTGACTATATCCGCGTGGACTCTGGTCATCATCTCCTGCAATCGCTGCAACTGTTCAGGACGCTCGACCCATCCGTCCGACCGCATCCTTCCATCCCTTAAAGAGCTCATCTCTCCGGTCATCGTGCATGGACGGCTCGAATCGTCTTTCTGTTTTCCGGTTATCTGCAATCTCATCCCAGGCTGACCAGAAACCGCAGCCAAGTCCGGCGAGGAATCCTGCGCCGAGGGCGGTCGTTTCGATATTGGCAGGACGGTCCACCGGGATACCGAGAATATCGGCCTGGAATTGCATGAGGAAATTGTTCGCGGTTGCACCGCCGTCCACCCGCAGCTCCTCCAACTGAATGCCCAGGTCCTGCTGTACGGCATCGATTAGATCCCGCGTCTGATAGGCAATGCTCTCCAGCGCGGCCCGGGTGATGTGCGCTCTGCCCGTGCCCCGGGTGATGCCAACCATTCCACCGCGAGCGGCCATATCCCAGTAGGGCGCGCCGAGCCCGGCAAACGCGGGCACGAGATAGACTCCTCCGGTGTCCGGTACACTGGCAGCGAGGTCTTCACTTTCCGGCGCGCTCTTAATTATCTTGAGTTCGTCACGGAGCCATTGCACTACCGCGCCCGCGATAAACACGCTGCCCTCGAGCGCGTAAACCGGATTGCCTTCTGTATCTGTGGCAAGGGTCGTCAGAAGGCCGTTTTTCGAATGCACACGCTGCTCGCCGGTGTTGACCAGGAAAAAGCAGCCGGTGCCGTAAGTATTCTTCGCCGCATTCAGAGTGCCGCCTCCCTGACCAAACAGCGCGGCCTGCTGGTCCCCGGCAATGCCGCAAATGGGAACAGGGCCGCCAAAGATTCCGGCTTCGGTTTCGCCGTACACTTCCGATGACTTCCTGACTTCGGGCAGAAGGGAATCCGGCACGGACATCATGGCGAGCAGCTCGTCATCCCATGTCTTCTCTTCGATATTGAACAGAAGGGTGCGCGAAGCGTTAGTGAAATCCGTAACGTGCAAGGCGCCGCCGCTGAGATTCCAGACCAGCCACGAGTCAATCGTACCAAAGGCCAATTCGCCGGCCCTCGCTCTGGACGCGATGTTCTCGTTGTTTTCGATGAGCCACTGGATCTTTGTCCCCGAGAAGTAAGCATCCGGCACGAGCCCGGTCTTACGCGCCAGCAGTTCTGTGTGCCCACCATTGCGAAGCCGCTCGCACTGGTCCTGGCTGCGCCGGCACTGCCAGACGATCGCGTTTGCCGCGGGCTCGCCGGTCTTACGATCCCACAGCACTGTGGTCTCGCGCTGGTTCGTGATTCCGATCCCGGCAATCTGATCGTGCGCGATGTTCTCGGATGCCTGGCGGATCAATCGGAGCGTCACCTGCCAGATCTCACTCGCGTCATGCTCGACCCATCCCGGCCGCGGATAATGCTGCCTGAATTCGCCATACTCATGTCGAACCACCTGCGCCTGCCGATCATAAAGGACGACCGTCACGCCGGTCGTGCCTGCATCAATGGAGAGAATGTACTTGTTCATGACTCTACTTCTGAGTTACCAAAAGCCGCTCTAAAGACGTGTGAGGGGCATCCAGATGATTTCGCATAACTCATGTTACAGCTATGTTAGCGGTCGACTTTGGAATAGAAAAGTCTCGATTCTGGGTAATGAAATGCAGTGTTTGAAGACAGAGGCAGACCCTGTGAGAAACGACCGCAATCATTGGATCGTGGCTAAACACGACGTCACAAGAGATTTCGCATATGCCACGGCGTATGGCGCTCAAGCGTCAGTTCTTCGCCTCCACGGGGCCTGCCCCCGTGGCGCGATGATTGGAAGCTAGAATCGTCCAACCCACTCCCAAAATGCCAACAGCGCATCATGTCCAGCAACCGGAAAAGTGCGCCAAACGCCCCCCCCGGGGCGTGTGGGGCCCAGTTCCCGGTGGTGGACC
>JASLXP010000842.1 GCA_030740295.1 Planctomycetota bacterium | reverse complement strand
GTCCGGCGCCCCGAAACGTCGTGAGGCCGAGGGATGCTGCATTGACATAGTCGATCTGCAGGACGGTTCGACGCACAACGTGCTGTTCATCAACAACTGGGTGACTCACACGAACTTTTATGACGAACGGCACATCATCTTCAGCAATCCACCGACCGAGTGCGGCTTGCTGCTCACTTCGGTAGACGGCGGGTGGTACACGCAGCTTTGCGTCCAGGACGAGCGCCGCCTGCAGGTGAACCATGCGCACGTTACAGCTCGCGGCATCCACTACGAGACGGTCAGTCCCAGCCTGGACGTTGGCGTGATGGGCGAGGTGGATCCCATCTCGCGAAAATACCAGCACTTCCGCACGGATGTCCCCATTTCGCACCGGGGACGCGACCCGGAGGGCCGGCTCTGTTTCGGCGACAGCTACTGGACCCAGCCAAAGATCGAGAGCTTTCTATGTTGGTTCCCACGCCTCGAGGTGAACGACCTCAACCCACATGAACTCCTGACCGCCGGCTTCGTCAACTTTGGCACCGGCCAGCATAGTCACCTGCACCCAACCCTCATGCCAGACCGGCGCGCGATCCTCTTTACCGGCCCAGGCCCGGACGACAACACCAATCAGATTTATCTGCTCGACATCGCTGACCTGGCGTGCAGCGAGACAGAGAGCAGTGCCAACTGACATCACCCAATCGAACATGGTCGAATCCCCATACCAGCGCCTGCTCAATCACGCGCTTCTGAACACGCTGGCTCAGCAAACGCGGGTGAGCTTCAAGCTCCATCCGATAGATGATTCGCTCCCTGCCGAAATGACGAAAGTTTTGCTCGATTTGAAGGCCGGTTCTTCCCACCTGATTCGCGTGCGGCCTGCGGACATGCCCATTTTTGCCCGAGCTCAAGGAGGATATCGGCAGGCGTGAGATGCGCCTGAATCGATGCGCACAGTGGCTACAGTTGTTCACGTTGAGTACAGCAACATCTGCGGCTGGCGTTTACGCGTTTTCGCTAAAGTGCACGGCAAAATAGGCTTGCGATCAAGAACCGCCGCATAGGCAAACGGTATGACAATTGATGGAAGAGAACCTCCCGGCCAGCCGCAATCATTCCTACCGTAACATGAGGCCGGGATTCTCACTTTAGCGACCCATGCGCCATGATGGAGTGTATTCTTCATCACAGCCGTAAGAAGCACCCACATGGCGCATATTAATAATTACCTGATACAAATCTCAGTTGTCCGGCCCATTTGAGCATTACGGAGGGAACCGGAGGATACGCTCTTCCGGGTTGGGCCGGGCACCTGGGATTTGCAGGAAACCAGTCGCCAGAATGTCAATCCAGGTATCGAGGTCCTGGTCTGAAGCGCTTCCTTCCGAAATCTTCTTCTCTCGGAACTGCGTAGATTCAAGTGATGAAAAATGGGCATGACAAACCTGAAATCCTGGTTATTGAGGATGATCGCTTAAACGCGATCCTGGCTGTCCAATACCTGGATGTGGAAGGAATGAGGGCCAGAGCCGTCTCAACTGCTGAGGAAGGCATCCGGCTAGCCAGCGAGAAGAGGTTCGACCTCATTCTCATGGACTATTTCATCCCGCCCTGGAATGGCTGTGACGTCACGAGAAAAATCCGCAACGGCACCCGGTCTCAGAACACGCCAATCATTGGTTTCACCGGTCAATACACCGCAGAGGTCCGCAAGAACTGCCTCGACGCCGGCATGAACGATGTCCTTGAAAAACCGCTGAGGCATGAAGCACTGATGAAGATTCTGGAGGTGTGGCTGCCCCAGGCTGCAGAGGCCACGCCGGAAAGCCCACCACCCCGCGGGGACTTGGAACACCTGAAGGCCGTCTACGGCGTTGATGACGAATTCGTAAAGGAAGTGGTCCAGACGTTTCTGATTGATGCATCCGGGTGGATCGACGGGATCCACGATGCAGTTCAATTGGACCAGCCTGGGGCTCTGAGAAGCCCCGCGCACACACTCAAGAGCAGTTGCAGATCACTCGGAATCGGGAACATGGAGTGCCTGTGCCTCGAGCTGGAAGAGATGGCAAAGTCAGGACAACTGAAAATGGCGCACGATAAAGTATCTCTCCTGCAGCAAGAATACCGGGCAGTCCGCGCCGAACTGTCACACCAGATGATGGACCAGTAACTGTCCAACGCCTTACTGACCGCTCGAATGGGAGGTCATTGTCCGGTCTGGTTTTTTCTTGACCTTCTTAACGTCCTGTCCCATCCTGAAACCTGAGGCTCTGAAGATGCTTCTATTCCTGTCCTGCCTTCCAAACCTCCCGCAGAGGACACCATGAGAATTCTTGTTGTCGACGATGAACCACTCGCGTGCGAGCTATTCAAGCAGATTATTCAATCTGCCGGGCATGAGGTCGCGGTCTGCAGCGACGGACAGGAAGCCTGGGAACTCTATCGCGATACGCCGTTCCCCGTCATTGTCGCGGATTGGATGATGCCGCGGCTCGATGGGCTGCAGCTCTGCCGTAAAGTTCGCCTTTACAGGCAGCTCCCGTACACGTACTTCATCATGGTCACCGGCCTCAACAGCAGTACAGATTTTTTGAAGGCGATTGACGGTGGCGTGGACGACTTCATCAAGAAACCGTTCGAAACCGAAGAGCTTCTTGCCCGGCTCAAGGTGGCCGAACGCATCCTGGGTATACAAAGGCATATCAAGACACTTGAAGGGCTGCTGCCCATCTGCATGTATTGCCGCCGGGTAAAGAGCGACCATTCGGATACCGAATGGCGACAGTTGGAGGATTACGTGGCGGAGAGAACTGATGCCAACTTCTCATCCACCGTCTGCGGAAACTGCTACGAAGCCGAAGTCAAACCAGCATTGGACGAGCTCGGACAGGATGGTGAAGAGATCGAATCAGTGTATCGCTGAGCCAGCAAACCGTAGAAGATCGGCGGAAGGGCACGTCATGGAGTTCTGCGACAGAATCTGCCTGTGCGGTCCTGGCGATCAGCGACGAGATTTCAAGTTCTCCAACACGATTGATATATTGGCTGCAGACCAATTCCCGCTTTCGTTGAACGGAGACCCACATGACATTCAAACACCATCTCCTCGCAGGTATCCTCGCCTTTGTTTACTTCGGCGGAGAATCCGTCTTCTCCGGGGCTCGCCCGAACATCCTCTTTGTTTTTACTGACGACCACGCAGCCCACGCGATCAGCGCGTACGGCTCGAGAGTGAATAAGACGCCTAATCTCGACCGGCTGGCGAAAGAGGGCATGCTCTTCCGCAATTGCTACGTCACCAACTCCATCTGCGGCCCGAGCCGCGCGGTCATCCTTACCGGCAAACACAGCCACCTGAACGGATTCATCCGCAACGGCAACACATTCAATGGCCAACAGCAGACCTTTCCGAAGCTCCTTCAAAAGGCAGGGTACCAGACAGCCATCGTCGGCAAGTGGCATCTCCGGAGCACACCGACCGGTTTCGATGATTTCGAGGTCCTCCTCGGTCAGGGCCCCTATTACAACCCGTCCATGAAGACCATGGCGGACGGCAAGGTCGTCGTCCAGAGGAATACCGGTTACACGACCGACGTCATCACCGACAAGACGCTGGCCTGGCTCAAAGAACAGCGCGACCCTGACAAGCCATTCATGCTCATGTACCAGCACAAAGCGCCACACCGAAACTGGCAGCCCGGCCCCAAACACCTCACGACGTTCGACGACGTGACCATCCCTGAACCGGAAACTTTGTGGGATGATTACAAGGGCCGAACGTCTTCCGCCTCCCAGCAGGCCATGACCATCCGCAATCATCTAAGCGCCAATGACCTCAAGCTCAACGCCGGCCCGCGCAATCTCACTCCCGAGCAGAAGAAGCTCTGGGACGCCGCGTACGGCCCCAAAAACAAGGCGTTCAAGGAAGCGAATCTGGAAGGCGACGCCCTCGTCCGATGGAAGTATCAACGCTACGTCAAAGATTACCTGCGCTGCGTGCAGTCCGTCGATGACAACCTCGGCCGCGTCCTCGACTACCTTGATGAGTCCGGCCTCGCGAAGAACACCATCGTCATCTACTCATCCGACCAGGGCTGGTATCTCGGCGACCACGGCTGGTACGACAAACGTTGGATGTATCAGGAATCGCTCATCATGCCGTTAATGGTCCGCTGGCCTGATACGATCAAACCGGGCTCGGTGAACGAAGACATCGTCTCCAACCTGGATTTCGCAGAGACCTTCCTCGACCTCGCCGGCGTTGAAATCCCACCGGACATGCAGGGCCGCAGCATATTGCCCCTGCTGAAAAGCCAGACGCCTGCCGACTGGAGAAAGAGTTTCTACTACCACTACTACGAGTTCCCCGGCGCTCACAGCGTCAACCGCCATTACGGCGTTACCACCGGCAAATACAAACTCATCAAGTTTTATCACAAAAGAGAATGGGAACTCTTTGACCTAGCTAAAGACCCAAACGAGCTGAGCAGCGTTTATGAAAACCCCGAATACGCCCAGGTAAAAAAGACCCTGGAGGTGGAGTTGGACCGCCTGCGCAAGCAGTATCAATTGCCGGAGGAAGAACCCGTGCCGGCGCCACGCAAGAGAAAGCCAAAGAAGGAAAAGAAGAAGAAAGAGGCTTAGAGTCTTTTGGATGTCACTTCTCCGCGTGACGCGGAGAACGTCTCGCCCGTGAATCACGGCCGGGACGGCCGTACCACGATTTCAGTTGCGGCCAATGGCTGCCCTAAGTTTCAGGAAAGAAAAAAGGCGCTGAACGTCTGTTCAGCGCCTTTTTTAACGAGCCCAGAGGGGGAATCGAACCCCCAACCTCAGCTTTACGAAAGCTGCGCTCTTCCGATTGAGCTATCCGGGCGACCAGGAGGGCGGGTATTCTATTTTCGGCAGGTGCAAAGTCAAAGGATTGGCCGGACGGCGGCGTAACAGCGTTACCCTATAATCTCGAAAGAGGAATCAGGAATCCGGGAATCCGAAATCAGGAATTCGGCAATCGGAATCCAGCCGACAGGAAGCCGCCAAAGTGAAACGAAGTAGGGAATCAGGAATGGGATTCAGGATTCAGGATTCAGGATTCAGCCCTCCCACCGGCCTCGCGATCTCGGTCGAGCAAATCGTCAGAGATACAGGTTGCAGAGCTCGTTGGAGTAACGGCTTTAGCCGGGTCCGGGCAGCGGGAAGAACCCGGCTAAATAAAGCCGTTACTCC
>JASLXP010000841.1 GCA_030740295.1 Planctomycetota bacterium | reverse complement strand
GCTCAGCGATTGGGCGATTACGAACTCGTTCGAAAACTTGGCAAAGGAGGCATGGGCACGGTTTACGAAGCGTTGCAGACCAAGCTGAAACGCCGCGTCGCCCTGAAGGTGCTCTCTTCGAGGTCTTCCAAAGACGATACTTTTCTTGCCCGTTTCGAGCGTGAGGCACAATCGGCTGCCGCGCTCAACCACCCCAATATCATTCAGGTGTACGACATTTGCGAAGAGCGAGGCCATCGCTTCTTTGCCATGGAATACGTCGAGGGTGCGACCTGATGCAGAGGATGGAGATGGAAGGTCACTTACCAGAGCCGGAGATTCTCGAGATCGGTATCCAGATCGCCGAGGCATTACTCTACGCGCACGAAGAGCACTCAATCATCCACAGGGACATCAAGCCTCACAACATCATGCTGGCGGCCAAAGGCCAGGCCAAGCTTGCCGATCTCGGCCTGGCCAAATGCACCATGGAAGACAGCAGTATCACGCAGACCGGTGCAGCGATGGGCACGCCATATTACATGTCACCCGAACAAGCCGAAGACGCGAAACAGGCGGGGCATCGCTCTGACATTTATTCCCTCGGCATCACCATGCTCCACGGGGCCACTGGCACACCGCCTTACGATGGCGACACGGCCATCTCGGTGATGCTTGCCCACATCAACAAACCTCTGCCCACCGGTGCGGAGCTCGGCGTGCCCTTGAGCCCGGGTTTTGATGCACTGATGCAGAAGATGAGCGCCAAAGAACCCGGTGAGCGGTATCAGGATTATGAATCACTCTTGGCGGATATGAGGGAACTCCAGAGCTCGCAGGAAGTGGGCTTCGCACCAACGATCGTCCGCCAGGCCCCACTCATCCTGCGGCCGAAACGGCCGCGTCCGCAGGCCCGCCACTGGTCTCTGAGAAAGGGCCGCCGAAGCCCAGATGGTTGCCCTTTGCTGCCGGGATTCCTGTCTTGGTTCTCCTCCTGGTCTTTCTGTTCTGGGGAAAGGGCCCAACGGACGAACCAGCCGGGCCGACCACCAGCGTTGCCGCGAATATTGGTGTTGAGCCTGCTGCTTCGACAAGCGTTCCGGAGAATCAGAACGTTGCGAGGCCCGCGAGATCTTTCCAGCTTTCTGATGATTTTGAATTGCCGGCGCAACAGCAGGACGAATTCGAGAATCCAATACTCAAGGGCAGTTATCCAGGCACTGACCGGCCCAGAGAATTGCGTCACAAGTCGGGCATGCTGTTCGTTTACGTTCCCGGTGGACGATTCACCATGGGCAGCCCGCCAGACGAGCCAGGCAGGCAGGGCGATGAGGCTCAGCACGAGGTGGATGTCGAGCCCTTTTACCTCGGCAAGTATGAGGTCACTGTCGGACAATTTCGGCGGTTTGCGGAGGCCACTGATTTCACGACTCGCAGTGGGCCCAGCTTTGATTTTGAAGCAGTGGACTGGCGAGGTCAGTCAAGCTGGGAAAACCCCGGGTTCGAGCAGACTGACAACCATCCGGCACTCTCGATTAGCTGGAGCGACGCGCAGGCTTTTATCGTGTGGCTGAATGAGAATTCTGGAACGACGAATTTCGGTCTGCCAACAGATATGGAATGGGAGTTCGCCTGCCGGGCCGGAACGAAGACTCGCTTTTACTGGGGCGACGATGAAGCTGATGCCGATGAATTCAGCAACAGCGCGGACCAGAGCATTCGGGCCGAGTATCCCAATTATCCGGAAGACTGGGTCTATCCTGTGAATGACGGGCATCCGTTCACCGCGCGTGCAGGCACTTTCAAGCCCAACGCGTACGGCCTCTACGACATGATCGGCAATGCTTTCGAGTGGTGCGAGAACCAGTACGACGCGCACGTGGAAGGCGCAGTGCGATCTAACATGATCGGAACCAGGAACATCAGAGGCGGCGGCTTTGCCGGTGACATCCGTTGCCGCGGCCGGTCCGCCTTGCGTTTCGGATTGGGCGAAGAGTCGCGATACGCGAGTTTGGGATTCAGGGCGTGCTGGCGCCCATGAAGACCTGCATCCCGGACACACACCTGTCCGCCAGCATCCCATCCTCTTGAGTTTCCACGCCCTGCCTATAGATTCACGCGGCCTGGTTCTTCGTTCCTCCATCCCCGGACCTTCATCCATGAGACCTGTCACGACTTTCTCCTTTCTCCTGCTCCTTGCGCCGGCCTGGCAACTGAAGGCCGAAGACTTCTCCCTCCACACCTTCAAGAGACTTCACCTCACGGACAAGTTCTATTCTGAGGGTGCGCACTTTGGTGATTTCAACAAGGACGGCAAGACCGACATTGTCTCGGGGCCGTTCTGGTATGAGGGGCCGGAGTTCAAGAAGAGCCACGAGTATTACGCTCCGAAGCCGTTCAACCCGAAGGGTTACTCGAACAACTTCTTTGCGTTTACTCACGACCTGAATGGCGATGGCTGGGACGACATCATCATCTACGGTTTCCCCGGCCGGGACGCATCGTGGTATGAGAATCCTCAGGGAAAGGAGGGCCATTGGAAGAGGCACAAGGTGCTCAACCAGGTCGATAACGAATCGCCCACCTGGTGGGATCTGACGGGAGACGGCAAACCTGAGATTGTCTGCAGCCAGGGCGGCTATTTCGGTTACGCCTCGCCCAACTGGGAAAAGCCGCAAGAGCCGTGGGTGTTTCAGAAGGTTTCGGAGAAGACTGCCGGCGGAAAATTCAGGCATGGGCTCGGGGTCGGCGATGTCAACGGCGACGGACGCATGGACATCCTGGAGCTCAGCGGCTGGTGGGAACAGCCCAAATCCCTCGAGGGCAACCCGGTCTGGAAACGGCACAAGACTCCTTTCGGAGCCGGTGGCGCGCAGATGTTCGCATACGACATCGATGGCGATGGCGACAACGACGTCGTGACCAGCCTGGCCGCGCATTCGTGGGGGCTGGCGTGGTACGAGCACATCAAGGAGGACGGCAAGATCAAGTTCACGATGCATCCGATCATGACGCATAAACAGGAGGACAATCCATTTGGATTCTTCTTCAGCCAGATGCACGCGGTGGATGTGCTCGATATGGACGGCGACGGATTGAAGGACGTGGTCACCGGCAAGCGTTACTGGGCGCACAACGGCCACGACCCAGGAAACGCGATGCCGGCAGTGCTGATCTGGTTCAGGCTTACACGGACGGACAAGGGCGTCGAGTTTGTGCCGCACACGATCGATGATGATTCCGGCATCGGCGTGCAGGTGCAGGCCGGCGACCTCAACGGCGACGGCCTGCCGGATGTCGTGGTTGGCAACAAGAAGGGCACGTTCATTCATCTCCAGTCAAAGCGGAAGGCAACCAAGCAGGAATGGCTGAAAACGCAGCCGCAACGCTTCAAGAAAAAATCGGCCGGCCTGTCGCCCAAAGATGCGGTCGAGAACATGACCGTCCAGGAGGGCTTCAAAGTCGATTTGGTTGCGGGCGAGCCACAGGTGCACCAGCCAATCGCGTTCAGCATCGACCACAAAGGCAGGCTCTGGATCGCGGAGGCGCATTCGTATCCGAGGCGCCAGCCGGAAGGCGAAGGCAAGGATCGGATCATCGTGCTCGAAGACGGGGACGGGGACGGCAGCTTCGAGAAACGCACGGTCTTTATCGAGAATCTGAATCTGGTCAGCGGCATGGAGGTCGGACTCGGCGGTGTTTGGGTTGGCGCGGCGCCGAATCTGATGTTCATTCCAGACAGGGATGACGATCTGAAACCGGATGCCGTACCGAAGATTCTGCTCGACGGCTTCGGATATCATGACACCCACGAAACGTTGAATTCGTTCATCTGGGGGCCTGACGGCTGGCTTTACGGATGCCATGGCGTGTTCACTCATTCGAAGGTTGGCAAGCCCGGCACTCCGGATAGACAGCGCACTCCTCTGAATTGCGGCGTCTGGCGTTACCATCCGGTTCGGCACGAGTTTGAAGTGTTTGCCTGGGGAACGAGCAATCCGTGGGGACTGGATTTTGATGATCACGGCCAGGCATTCATCACGGCCTGCGTCATCCCTCATGCGTGGCACATCATTCAGGGCGCCTATTACCAACGGCAGGGCGGCAGGCATTTCAATCCGCACGCGTACGATGTCATTAAAACGATTGCTGACCATCGTCACTACGCCGGCTCGATTGGCGAGCATGCGTGGTGGGGCCGCAACGCGCCTGTAAACCATGCGACCACGAGCGCGGCCGGCGGGGGCCACGCGCATTGCGGGGCCCTGATATATCTTGGCGATGCTTTTCCGCCCGAGTACCGAAACGCGTTGTTCATGCACAACATCCACGGCAACCGGATCAACATGGATGTGCTCGAACGGAAAGGCTCAGGATTCGTCGCCACCCACGGCAAAGACCTCATGCTGGCAAACGACCATTGGTTTCGCGGCATCGCGCTTCGCACGGGCCCGGAAGGCGCCGTCTATCTGATCGACTGGTACGACAAGAATGCCTGCCACCGTACCAACCCGGTCATCTGGGACCGCAGCAACGGCCGCGTCTACAGAATTTCTCACAGTAGTGCTGGCGCTCCGCGACAGCAGAATCTCGCAGCACTCAGCAGCGACGAACTCGTAAAGCTCCACCTCCATAAAAACGATTGGTACGTCCGGATGGCCCGGCGCCTGCTGCAGGAGCGCGCGATGCTCCACACGGGCCGGCAAGCCGAGGGCTCAAAGACAACGGTGTCGCTCTCGGCACGAAAAGAGCTGAAGAACATTTTGGACACCAATCCTGATGTCACCCGCCGACTGCGCGCCCTCTGGACGCTTCACACAATTGGGGAACTGGACGACAACAGAACCGTTGCTCTGCTTTCCGACAGTGAGGAATACATTCGCGCCTGGTCGATTCAGTTACTGTGCGAAAGCAGACGCACTCCGGATTTCTGGTCTTCGGAGCGGCCGGCAGCGAAGGCATTTGTTCGTCTCGCTCGCGAAGAGAAATCGCCGGTCGTTCGGCTCTATCTCGCTTCGGCGTTGCAGCGTTTGCCACTTGAAGCCCGCTGGCCGATTGCCGAGGGCCTTGCCGCTCGCGCCGAAGATGCAGGCGATCTGAATCTGCCGTTGATGCTCTGGTACGGCATCGAGCCCGCGCTGGCAGCCGATGCAAAGAAGGCGCTTGCCTTTGGCAGGGCTGCAAAGTCGCCAGAGACAAACCGATTCGTCGCACGACGGCTCGCACGTAATGAGGAGGCACGAACAGTCTTACTCTCCGCATTGGCCGATGAAAAAGATACGAACATTCAGGTTATCTACCTTGAAGAACTCGCCTCGGCCGCAAAGAGTCTTGGAAGGCTTACCATGCCACCTCAATGGCCGTCTGCCTATGAGAGACTCGCCAGGAGCAGAAACAAGACCGTCCGAGATCATGCGCAGTTTATCTCCGCCAAATTCGGCGATAAACGCATCTTCCCTGTCTTGCGTGGGATTGCGGCTGACCCGAAGGCCGTCCTTTCGCAGCGCACGCTCGCACTGGATGCCCTGATTACCGGCAAAGATGAGGAGCTTCCACCAGTCCTCCACAGATTGCTCGATGATAAGAATCTCCGCAGCCGTGCCATCAAGGGCCTGGCGATTTTTGAGCATCCGGAAACGGCCGGGCAGATCATCAGGCGATTCAATACCTTCAGCGACAAGCAGAAACAGGAGGCTGAGGCGACGCTGGCCTCACGGCCGGCATTCAGCATTGCCTTCCTCAAAGCCATCGAGTCCAGGCAACTGGGGCGCGATGCACTGTCCGCGTTTACCGTTCGCCAGATACTGAATTTCAACAATGAGGAAATTAACACACTCCTGAATCGCGTGTGGGGCGCCATTCGCGGCGCTGACAAGGACAAGGCCGCAGAGATTGCCCGCTTCAAAAAGATGCTGTCTCCCGCAGTTCTGAAAAACGCGCACCCATCCCGCGGCCGAGCCGTGTTTGAGAAGATTTGCGGCCAGTGTCACATGCTGTTTGGCGCCGGAGGAAAGATCGGTCCTGACATCACGGGCTCTAATCGAGCCGATCTCGATTACATCCTCGAAAACATCATCGATCCCAACGCGATGGTCGGGCGCGATTACCAGATGACATCCATCAAGACTAAAGACGAACGTACCCTCACCGGTCTTATCGCCGAGCAGAACGAACAAGCCGTAACGCTTCAGACTACCGAAGACAGAATCACTCTTGCCCGTGCGGATATCGAAGTGATGAAGACGACGGAAAACTCCATGATGCCTGAGGAACTGCTCGCCACTCTGAAGGAACCCGAGGTGTCAGATCTCATCGCGTATCTTGGAAGCCCGATGCAGGTGCCGCTCCCGGGTCAAGGCCCGGTATACGATCCCAAAACCAGGCGAGTGCCCGGCGCGCTTGAAGGCGAGGCGCTCCGCATTGTGAGAAAGACGAGAGGCAGTGCACGGCCACAGAAGATGCAACACTTTCGCGATGATAAATGGAGCGGCGTCGACCACCTGTGGTGGACCGGTGGAAAGCCGAAAGACAAGCTGGTCCTCGAGTTCTCTTCGAAACTCGAAGCGAAGCAGGAAGTCTTCATCGTGCTCACAAAAGCGCGTGACTACGGGATCGTTCAGCTTTCCGTTAATGGAGAAAACATTGGCAAGCCCTTCGACCTTTACAGTCCGAAGGTTGTCACAACCGGGATCATCTCCCTCGGTTCTCTCACTCTGAAGAAAGGCAACAATCAGTTCGGGCTGGAGCTAACCGGCAGAAACCCCAAGGCGGTGCCGGCATACATGGTGGGTCTTGATTATGTGTGGCTCGGCGTGCCGAAGGAATAGCGTAGCCACGGGCTGCCAGCCTGTGAGCTCATATTTCAGGAGGTCTGAACCTGGCTCACAACCACCCTACAGCTTGTAGAAGCGACCGCGGCGACCAGGAGACCGGGAACAGTATCCGGCAGAAGTTTACACTTTCTTACTGGTCTTCAGTGTTAATGGAGTAGAATCATTCAGTGCCCCCCAAGCATTCGCGCTAGAATCTCAACATATGCCCACTTCGCCCAAGAGTATTTCCAGGCTGGGCAAATACCGGCTCGTGCGGCAGATTGGGCAGGGCGGTATGGGCCGTGTTTACCTCGGCGTGAATGACGAAACTGGCGAGCAGGTGGCGGTTAAAGTTCTCTCATCGAAACGTGTGCGCAATCAGACCTACGTGGATCGTTTCTATCGTGAAGCGGAGGCCGCGGGCGTTCTTCAGCATCCCAATATTGTCGGAGCGATCGAGGTCGGTGAATATGAGAAGCGGCACTACTTCGTCATGGAGTACATCGAGGGGGAAACCGCCAGGCAGCGGCTCAAACGCAAGCGCTCTCTCGATGAAGGGGAAGCCCTCAACATCTGCGAAAAAGTCGCCCTGGCTCTGTCCTTAGCGGAGCAGCACAGCATCGTTCATCGCGATATAAAGCCCGACAACATCATGTTGACGAAAGATGACGTGGTGAAGCTCACGGACATGGGGCTGGCAAAGAATGTGGAGGATGCGAGCGCCACGCTCACCCAGGCGGGCACCATGATCGGTACGCCCCTCTACATGTCGCCGGAACAATTGCGGGGCGACCCCAACATCGACGGCAGAGCCGATATCTATTCGCTCGGGATGACCCTCTATCACCTGCTGGTCGGGCGCCCCGCGTTCGATGGTGAGACCGTTGCGCACATCACCATCCAGCACATGAATAACCCGGTGCCTTCCGTCTGTGAAGAACGGCCTGAGCTGAGCGAAGGATCTGACCAGCTCATTCAGAAGATGACCCGGAAAGATCCGGCAGACCGATACCAGACGGCTGGTGACCTGTTAATGGACATTCATCGAGTTCAGCAGGGCGAGACCATTGGCGGGAAGAAGAAGGTCGACCTTGGCCATCGACATCGCCACACACTTGATGCGAAGAAGCGAAAGGAAACGTTGCCGCTCGTGCCGCTTACCGTGGTCGGCTCTGTTCTTCTTATCATCATCGCGGCCCTGTTCTCTTCGTTTAACAAGAGTGAGGTGAACGAGAAAATAACTTCAAAGCAGAACACGAATGTGAAGGAGAAGGTTGTTGAACCAGACGAGGACCTCCAGGAAGTTGAATTCGTTGAAACCAACCCGGTCGAAATCAAACCGACGGTAGAACCTCCCGAGAGGCAAATTGACAACGACCAGACAGAGAGGAAGAAACTCCTGGTAAAGTTTCAGGAACTTCGTTCTGAAGCTCAGCAGAAATCTGAAGGCCGCGACTATGAAGGCGCGCTCGCACTGCTCGAATCTGCAAGAGAAGAATTTGATGGCCCGGATTGGGATGGCCGCTTCAAGAATGTGACCGGCGGCATTCATGCTCTGGCGGATAAAGAATTCAAGTCTGCCCAACTCTCCGCCCAGAAGGCCGTCCAGAGCGGAGATTTTGGCACGGCGAGAAAGATCCTGACAGACCTGGGAGACAAGCTTCCTGCTGATGTCGCGCAGAAGAGGGCGCTTGCCATCGCGAAACTGGAATCAGGCCAGAAGGAAATGAGTGTGGACAAGGCCGCGTTAGATGTCCTCAAACCGAAACTGAGCGAAGCCCTGAAGACCCGAGATTACCAGGCGGCCAGGAAGCTGGTACAGGTCCTCGGCGGAGAAATGAAAACCGGTGCTTTTCAGAATGAACTTGCTGACATGGAAAACCGGATCGAGCAGATTGAGATTGCCTGGACAACGGCCCTGAAACAGCTCGAACTCATGAGAGGGAAGCCATTCAACATCATGAACAAGAACGGGACTATTCTGTCTGTCAAAGACGAACGTCTGCTCCTGAAGGTGGACGCCGGTGAAATCCCCGTGCCGCTCAAGCGGGAGCTGAAATTCAGCCAGGTGATCAATCTGGCTGGAAGATCCGAGCCGGATGAGAATACGCTGAACGTACATTTTGGGCTGGTTTGGATGGCGTTCTATGAAGGGCTGTTCGAGGCGAATCTTTCGGACTTCAAGACGCGGGATCAATCACCGGAATACCAGGAACTGCTGCACACCATCGATGTCGCTATACGCGAGGGAAAAGGTGAGGAGGCCGATCTCGCCTGGGAGAACATCCTCAAGCAAGCGAAGGAAAGCGAGTGGAAAGCATTGTCGTCCGGTCTTGCCGGCTTCAAGAAGAAGTTTGACGGCACGTCACACTTTGAAAAGCGTCAAGATATTCATGCCCTGTTCGTTGATGCAGCAGGCGAAGCTCTGCTGACGAACCGGGTGGCGAGCTTCAGGCTCGGCAATCGCAGTTTTATTTCCCCGATTGCATTAAAGGTGAAATCCTCTTCCCTGACGATGGAGCTATGGTTCAAGACTGAAAAAAGGAGCGGCACCATGATCGAGATCGGGGGCGACGCACAAGGCTGTGCACTCCTGATCGACCACCAGGGCTTCCCGTGTTTGGCCGTTCGATCGTCTTCATCGGCGATGGTGATTATCCGTGGGCCGATGCCGGCCGACGATGGCCGCTTTCATCACGTGTGTGGTGTGATGAATGCCGAGACGCAGCAGGCCGCACTCTACGTGGACGGCGAATTCGTTCAGGAGAAGCGCTTCTCCCTCATGGCCGAAGAACCTGCCGAACGTCTATCCATCGCATCTGGCAGCCAGAGTAATATTTCGGGCGAAGACCTGCCGTGGGTTTTCATTGGTGAAATGGACGAGGTGAAGATATGGAACATCGCCAGAACCGCGACGGATGTCAGGGAGCAGTCGTGGCGCCGGCCAAAGGAAAAGGAACACCTCGCAGCCTACTGGAATTTCGACCGGAGCGGCAAGGAACTGACTCGAAAAGTCGATCTCGAATTCAAAAAAGCGAAGGATGCTTTCGAGCTCAACACATCGTCGTGGTACAACTATCTGCCTGTTGAAGTCACTCAGAAAGATTGGAAAAAGTTGGGAAAAAGATAGGGAAAAGATGGGGAAAAGATGGGGAAAGAGGGG
>JASLXP010000840.1 GCA_030740295.1 Planctomycetota bacterium | reverse complement strand
AACTCCCAATCTGGAGCTCGAAGCCATCTTGTCTTTCATTGACGATCGTCAGGACATCAACATCCCTTGTCGTTCGCTGAGCGATATCCATGACATTGAGAGCGCCGCCACCGCATACCACGAGCGAGATGGGCTCAGTATGTTCGTAAAGCATGCGCGTTCCGAGCCGCTGAAGCGCACCGTGGATGTCGTTAGGGTTACCAAATGACATAGGATTTTATAGCATACATAATGGATGCTATAAAGCAACCATCGTAACCATTGTAATCCCCGCCTCGTATCCTCCCCCATACCTCGTTTCTTGTTCCCGGCTATGGTGCCAGGACGGTGGAGCAGAAGACGTTGCTCCCTGCTTCAACGAAGACGGTCTTGGCGCGATCGTTCGACGGTCTCTGAATCCGCAGCTCTTGTCACGTCACCTCGCTTATCTGAACCACTCTGTTTTCCCGGGACGACAGTTCAGTGCCCCAGGCCATGGCGAGGGACAGAATGTTGTCCGTGGCATCCGTTGGTGGGATCCGATTCTCTTTGACCGCTTCAAGAAATTCCCGGCACATCATGGATGGTCCATCCAAGTCTGCTTTGAGAAGAGGCAACTCTCTTTCCTCCTCTGGTTCGCGCCGGTAGAGAGTCACTGGCGTGTCGTTGCCGTCTCCTTCGAATTGGATACGACCCTTCGAGCCTTCGATTCGCCAGTTGCCGGAATAGGGCGTCACCTTTCCCTGCGCCACGTAGCTGCCGCTGTAAGTAACGACGGCTCCATTCGAGAATCCGTAAATGGCCTCTAATACCGTAGGGCCATCGCAGTCGTTCCAGCCAGGATTCCAGCTTTTGGCGAACATCCATTCCGGATCGGCGCCAAGTACCCAGCGGAGGCCATCGAAGTGATGAATGGATTGATTCAGCATCAGAGGCAGAAAGAGGCCTTCGGTCGGCCGCCATCGGATGAAAGTGACATTGACAGTCACGACCTCGCCGATATCTCCTTTTTCTACAGCATCCCGTGTCGTTAACACCCCCGAGTGGTACCGATAGTTCTGTGAGACGGCGATTCGCAGACCTTTCTGTTCGGCTTTCTGAATCAATGCCACCGCGTCTTCATGCCTTTCCACCATCGGTTTCTCAATAATCACATTGAGGCCGGCATCCAGCGATTCATCCAGGCACTTGAAGTGAGCAGGATTGGCCGAGCAAATTGTGCCGACGGTGGCTCCCGTCGCTTTTGCAGCAGCGCCGATACTCTCGAACCGCATCGGCGCCGGCACCTCCAGTTCATCACACGCGGCATCAAGGATTTCACGGTTGATATCGACTACGCCAACGACCTCCATGCCCGCCTGCTGCGCCCACTTGTACCATGCCTTTCCCCGGTTTCCCATCCCAATGCAAATGCCTTTCATGTGCTGTCTCCTCGAACTCAAAAGGAAAGGAAGAGTTATCCGTCATTTCTTCGGGTCCGGCACCGTAATAACCCGCGGTCTTTACGACTCCTGAATGCATCGTGGCATCAGGGTTATTGTCGCCGGCACTGCGATTGAGATACGAGCCATTGAAAATGCCATGTCCTGCTTTCTCAAGTGGCACGAGTTTGCAGGTGTTACCTGCTTCCTTCATATCCCGGGTAAAGCGTCATAGACGAGCCCTTCTTTGCGTTATCCCCTATTTCTTAGTCTTTGCTCTCTGGATGTCGATTTGGCGGTGCTTCGCCGTTTTCAGCTTGTCGGTCCGGAACGGGAACGCTGGGTGTCCATCGAGGTTGTAGAGGTTCCCGGTCAGGTGCCTCGCCCAATTATAGCGCAGGCCGATGATCTGCTTCGGATCCGTGATCTTGTCGCTCCAGGCTTCGATGGTGTCCCTGCTGATGATCTTGACCCTTGGGGTGACGATCTTATTGACGCCGACCTTGGGCCAGGCCCAGTGGATGTCAGGCTTCTCTATTGATTTATCAAAGGCCAGAATCGCGAAGCCGGAGAGCTCTTCGTTGCTGTTTTTGTCGATGCTCACTGCCCATTCTTTGCTGGCAACGCCTTTCCTTCCTTTGTAAGGCGGATCACAGAGGACCGCTTCCATCTTCGCAGCGGTCAGACCCTTGCCGACGTGGTCAAAGGTGACGATGAATTTTGTTCCGACCAGCTTGTGTGACTTGTAACGCGGCCCGGAGCAGGCAGTGTCTTTGTCGTAATCATGGGCCAATGCCAGCAGAGCAAGCCGCCCGCCCTGTGCTTCTTTATTATAGCCGTGCACATTGTTGCTTTCGCCGATGTCGATGAGATTCGCAACGTCCGTGTTCGGCACCAAATCGACAATGGCCGACTGTGATTCGCGGAAGTCCGGCCAGCCGAAGCCAGGCTGATACCCATGTTTATCCTCTTCGGGGCTCTTGGCAGGAGGGCCGCCCGCGAGCTGGGCAACATAAAACGAGAATTCCCCGCAATCCCAGCTCTTGCGCCAGGAGGAGATCATTGCAGCCAGCTTGTCGCGGTAGTAGTAGTCATCACCAATGCTGTTCTCGCCCTGGTACCAGATCGCGCCCTTGATTGTGAAGGGCATGCACGGCTCGACCATGGCGTAAAACATGGAGGTGGGGAAGCGGCGAATGGAAGGCTTCTCGTTCCAGCTCTTACGGTGTGCATCGTATTTGATGGGGTAGTCGGGGTCCTTCCGGAGTGTCGGCAGGTCAGTGAAGGATTCGATGAGGGCACCGCCAGTGGCTGCCATGATGATGCCGACCGGGACGTTGAGTTCGCCCTTGAGCTTCTGAGCAAAGTAGAACGGATTGGCCGAATGATTGTTGATGGTCTTCGGTGAAATGACATCCCAGGTAAACGGTGTGCCAAATCGCTTTTCCTGGCACCCGCCGTAACCGGGTTTGGTCATGCGGATCAAGGAGTTCTTTGAGAGCTCGATGGCTCTCTCCCTGTTCTTGATGCGCTGCTTGATGCCCCAGGCCATGTTGGACTGACCGGCCGCGAACCAGACCTCACCCACGAGCACGTTCTTCACTTCAATCGTCTCACTGCCGAAGACCTTCAGGACGCGGCTTTCAGCAGAGGCTTTCATGGGATACAGATAAATGAGCCAGTGGGCCATGGGCTGGCCATCCCTGGATCTCGGGTACGTGTCTCTGAGGAGATGGCGTTTGCGTCGGCCGTCGATCAGAAATGACCCATCGCTGGGCTCCGGGGGGATGTTCGTGGCGTCGGCCACGGTCGATTTCTTTTGACCGGCAAACTCAACGGTGATCTTTTCGCCAGGCGTCGCATACCCCCAGATGGCTACCTTCGCGCCCTTTTGCAGAACCATGTTGTCGCTGATGATGTTGGCCAGTCTGACTTCCGCGGAAGCTGATGTCGCCAAACTGATCAGGCCAATAGCCGTCCTTATTGATGCCTCCAGCCTATTTGACCGACGCAACGGTGATCCTTAATTCCTCGCCTGCCTTGATCTTTACTTGCAGACCTTTTGCTAGCTGCTTGCCGGAGTACTCTTTTTGATCATCACCCAGCCCACTGATCGCATATTTGCTGCCGGCTTCCACCGTAAACCACTCGGGGAGGGTGTTCATGCGCGGCCAGTCCTTCTTGAATCCCATGTATTCGCGATGACGGGGAATGTCGAACACGAGCTTTCCTTCGTATGGCTCACCCGACTTCAGAAAAATCGATATCCCCCCATCAATATCGACGGCGCCCAGCTTGAGATCGTTTCGCCACGGTCGGGCAATTGTCCCGCGCGTATGCATCAGCGCGTGCATAATGCACGTCCTTACCCCGTTAGACTGCAGCTTCATCGTTCCCCACAACCTGCCCGTATCCAACGGATCATTAAAACGAACGATATTCGCGGCTACTTCGCGGTCAGCCCAGGTAAGCCCTTCGGAGATCGGCAGCCGGTTCATAATATATAGCCCGCCCTCAATAGAATCGGCATATCCATCGATTGATCCTTCCCACCTGTAATTCTTGTATTTCGGCTTCTTGAGATTACGAAGCGTCTGTTCCATGTGCGCTTGATAGACCGGCTTGCCCGCCACCATGTCATAGCAGAGATAGGCCACATAGTTGTAGCCCCAACCATCACTCAGACCGCTTCTGGGATTGCCGAGGCGATTGAACATGATGCCGTCTTCGTTGATCCCCTTTTTGAGGATCTCATCCATCATCTTTTTCATTAGCGGAAGATATACCATTGCCTTCTGAGGATTATGTTCGGACTCCACTCCCAGCAGAAGACCCAGACCGCCGATAATCTCGCAGGCATGGTCACGAAGCCCCCTGGGCACAAAGCCACCCGGCAAAAGGTAGTAATCCGCGATCCGTTCTGCATATTCCAGATATCTCTTCTCACCGGTCATCGTGTACATGCGGGCAAGCGCCTGAATCTGCTCGCCATTGACTTCAAGATTCTTGGAAGGAATCTTTCCATAGTCTGTATCAATTGTGGGGGCCGACCATATCTCATCCTGCACAGCCCTCATTCTGTCGAACCATTCATCCTTGCCGGTAACTTCAACGATGGCTATCAGTCCGTCCTTAACATATTCGCTTCCATCAAAGGTGTTCCTGGGATTAGTAAAGTAACCTTTCTTGCAGTGCTTGATCTCTGCATGCAACGCCCCGCGTACGGGCCCTTCGAGAGCATCAAGGTCTGTCAGCCACGCCGCCCATACCAGGAACGGATAGCAGTCGGCCCAGGCGTCACGGTAATTGAAATGACCATCCGGATGATACAAGCCTGTGTCCGGCTCTATTTTCTTGAGCGCCACTTCATGCAGCCAACGCTGCACTTTACTAATTGTGTAGCTCGCAATCTCAGCCGACCGCTCAAGCGGGTCAGCGGGCAGTTCTCTTCGAATGTCCTCACCAGAAGCAACAATACCGCTGGAGCCGCGTGGAGAGTAACCACCGACAGCTCTGGTCTTGAGCCTCACCTTGCTGACAGCTCCCTTGGCCACATTGCCAGTGTCCTTTCCCGCGGGATCGGTTAAACGCACCTCGGCGATGAAGGCAGCTTTGCCGCCAGAATGCCTTATCGTGACCTCGAATTTTTCACCCTTGATGTCACCAGGCATCGCAATTCTCTTCCAGCGAAACCCGTTGTATCCGCCAGCTTCAACTTTCTCCGATTTACCGTTAATCACGATAAGGGCCGTACGCGCATCGCCCTTGGAACCCCACAGGAGATCAATGACCTGGCCAGGTGCAGGGCTAACATCAATCTTCAGGTCAATCTGCTGTTTACCCAGAAAAATATAGGGAGTGCCGGCATAACTCTCCGCCGCCTTCTCGAAACGTATCCAGGCGAGCGCTTCACCCGGCGGCGCCTCTTCAGCCCTCACGCCTATCCCAGTAAACAGCACAATTATTGCGGTCAGGAACATTCTGTTCTTCGTCATAATAGTCATTCTCACGATAGTGTTTTCCTTCGGTTCTGAACGTCTCAATCATCTCAAGATAGGCAGAAGCGTAGTCTGCGGCAAACTTGGCCCTGTTCGGTTCCTTGAATCTTCTGACTCTTGTGTCATTGGTGCCGAGTAATGACGACAAGTCGAGACGGCCATTGCAGATGACATCCGGCTGATGGGCCGCGGCGCTCGGTATCTTCGCTTGCCGCCGACGAGTGCGTAGTGATCAGGATTGGCTTCCTTCACCTGCTGTCGTCGGTGGTCGTCATGACCTATTCACTGAGTGTTTATTGCCACTGCTTCAACCACTCCTGCCGAAGTTTCTCCCTACGGGCCCTTTCCTTGGGATCTCGGATGATGCCGCCCATTTCCGCGAACTTGCGCGGCTTCTGGAATCCCCCGCCAGTCGGCGAGAATGCCCAGTGCTCGAGCTGCACACCGCGGGCGCGCTGGCGGCAGACGTTGAAATACCAGGGATACGCGTTGGACGGCATCCGGCCCGCCAGGCCGTTGTCTGGGTCGATGTTGGCCTGATCCTCGCTCGCTATGGGGATGCGGATTTCGATCGACCATGCCTTTTCGCCCTGATGCACACCGACCTCAGCGTTTGAAGACCAGATGGTCTTCAGCCCGTTCCGGTGATCGATATCCGCCAGCGCGCCGGAAGGACTGATGCACAACTGGTAATGGGCGTGGACCTGAGTCTCGATCAGGATCTCGACCTCATCGCCGTTCCAGATGCCGGTGTCGTCGTTCGTCTTTGCTGTGATGTTGAGGTTCTTCATGTCAGGCTCCTCGCACACGACGCCCATGTATAGCGAGCCCTTGGCCCAGAAGATATGGAAGCGGGTCCGTATCTTCGTGAGCTTGCCGGTGACCAGGTTGCGCAGAGGATAAGTCCTAAGCTTGTGCCACGCCGCTTCGTCGAGCTTGCCGTCGAGCGTGACTTCAGCATCCTCCAAAGTGACGAGCACAGCGCGGGGGACGTTATCGCGGGGCATGGCCAACTGCTTGCGCCGGTCCTTGAGTGGATCGATGTACTCGGCGATGAGCGCGACGCGCTGGGCATAGGCCGATCCCTCGGGCACCTTGGCCTCAGCCGCAGTCAACAACTCGAAGACCTTGTCGATCTTCTCGACCTTCTTCAGGTCCATCCAATTCTGCTCGGAGTACTCGATGAATGCCTTCATCTCATCGCGCGCCGGGCCGTAGAAGAGGGTGTAGTATTCATCCAGAAGGGCGTCGAGGCCTTGAGCCGCGTCCCACCAGAAGCGACCGGTTACGTACACATTGAGATCTGTGACGACGTTGGCGTCCTTTGCGTTCCGAAGGCCGTGGTAAATCTCGATGTAGTCCCCGATTGAAATGCCCTTCAATTGGCGCAGATCCCAGGCGATGGCGCGGGGGAAGAAAGCTGGAGTGAATTGGCCGGCCTTGCCAGGCACGGCATAGCGATAATATTCGTACTGATAGAAGTGCTTGCCGCTCTCGGGCAGTTTCTCCAGCCAGCCCTTGCGGAGGTCCTGGAAGAACTTGCGCTCCTCAACGTTCTGATCGAACCCGCTCCGGTGCTGAGCGATGGTGACCATGAGGTTGGGGCTGAGCTTATCGATGTTTGTCGGCGGCAGCATGTAAGTGGTGTACGCCATGCCCACGACTTTGCGGTTGGGGTGTGTCTTATAGACCTCTCGGGCAACCTTATTGCAGTAGTCCCACACGTAATTCGAGAACTGGCCGCGCCACCCGCGTTCGGGCTGGCCTTTGCCCTCGCAAAGCTCACACTGGCAGATGCTGGTGAACCCGTCCACCGGCATGACCGACTCCATTGGCAAGTCAAATGTGTCGAACATGGCGCGGATGAATTGGACGTTCGCTGCGATCAGCGCGGTCGAGGAGAGGCACGGCCGGCCATGTTTGGCAAAGCGGTCCTCCGTGATCCGGCGTCCGGCCATCAAAGCATAGTATTCGGGGTGGGCCCTCTTCGTCTCTTCGCGGCCGATGACGTAGTTAACACCGTGGCCGCGGTAGCCTTCGCCGACTACGTCCGGCGCCTGGTTAAAGCCCATGCGCAGTTGCCACATCACGTCCTTCACGTCGCTGATGAACCGCTGGCCGTACAAGTAGGGGTAGCGCAGCTCAAAATCCGGACGCACGGTCTTCTTCACTTCTGGCAGCGCGATGTCGATTTTCCTGGGCACGATCTCGCCCAACTCGCCCGGCATGTACCACCGCACCCCCTGCATGCGCAGGAAAGCGGCGACCGCGTTGTAGGAGCCACGCTCGTCCATCTCCCAGAGGTCCAGCTCCCGGTTATGCTGCTTCCAGAACTGGCTGAACGGCAGTCCCCAGTGCTCTCCCGTGGCCTTGTCCCACTCCTTCCAGAGAGGATGCTCGTACTTGCTTTCTTTTCCGCGAGCCACCCACGCTGCCTTCTGAGTCGCCAGCTTCATTAGGCCCTTTGGCTCCCATTCTCTATCGCGGCCAATCAGGACGAGCCAGTTCTCTCCGGACACGATGCGGTACGCGCCATGGGGAAGGTCCTCACTGGAGATCTTGAGCTGCTCAGTGTGTGGGCTTTTGCCTACGTACACCTGCACGGGAACGTCCTTGCGTGGCGTGGTGCTGATTGGCAGCTTCGCCCCCGTTATCTTCTCTACATATTTCTGAAGATCGCTCGCGGCGATTTTGACGATGGGCGCAGGGTTCTCAGCGATGATGATTTCGCCCAGAGCCATGCCGTCCTTGACGATGAACGATTCGCCCCGTGCCGCTGCGCAAGATAGGGCAAGCAGAAACAGCAGGCATCGTTCCGTTCTATCTCTCCTTGAATAAGTCATGTGTTCGCCTTCACTACTCGTGATAGCCATGCCCGAATGTCACGGTGTACTCCGTTTTCCGGGAGGGCTCGACCAATCCGGTGATCGGATACTGGCCGGGGATTTCCTTCGCCTCCACGACCACTTCGTAACGGCCGTTTTCTCGCGTTCGCGCGGAGTCGTTAGCGGTGATCACCGACGCGGGCGCTGCAAAGGTTGCGCGGCCTTTCTCGTCCGCATAAAGACTGTCGTAGTTAAAGGCGACGCTCTTGTCCTTCACGTTTCTGCCTGTCAGGCTGATGTTGATCTTCGGCATCGGGCGGCCGTTCTTGTCCATCACCGTCAGCCCTATCTTCCGCATCAATCGCACTTTGGTTCTACCCAGACTCCACAGGCTCTTTTCCGCCTCGGCGGCCAGATCCATGTTCAGCAGATCACAGTCTCCCCTCAGCTCAATTCGCGAACCGGCCCCCGCCCGGATCCACGTGCCGGTTCCCTTGTCCCGAGACCGGATGTTCATGGTCAGGGCCAGGTCGGCGAAATCCGCGACAGCGATGTCAGCGTCGATCAGCACGCCTTCCTGGTCGAGGCTCATCACCGCCGTGTCATTTACTTCCCGCGCCATCATTTCCAGGGTACAGCCGAGGCCGTTGACCGTGGTCGTCCTTTTGGCCTTGCTGTAAAGGACGCGAGGTCGCAGGCTCTTTCTGCCACCGATCAATCGCAACTTCGGCCAACCGAAAGTATCGGTATGGAGAGCTGTCCCGGTGTTCTTGAGATGCGTGTCCTTAATGACGCCAAGCCGCTTCTGTCCCGCGGGGTTGGTCTTCATTCCCCAATCCAACTGGCGAAGGTTGAATGCCAGCTCATACCCGTCGATTGGCGCCAGCAGGGCTTCGTCGTGCGGAATGGCAATCTCCAGGCGATACCCTTTCTCAATCGGCTTGACCGCGACCCGCGACGATGAGGTCTTCGTCCGGGACAGTCTCATGACCTGCGCCTTCCCGGACGAGGAAAAACAGTATTGGTAGTCCAACTGATCCATTGCGCGATGGCCTTCCAGATTCAGAAGGTTGAGATATATCTCCAGACCGTCTCCTGACCAGAGGCGCGGGACTGAAGCGGTGTTGATGACCTCGTCATCCTTCAGTTCCGCCAGGACATATAGGTTCCGCTCGTCCCATTTGGTCTTGAACCGGGACGCGCCCAGTTCGGTCCAATCCGCATCACCCCAGTCTTTTTCTTCCCCGTCAATTGCCGTCGAAGCTCGGCTGTAGGTACACCTGTACGCTTGATCGGAAGCCGGCGAGTCTGCCCGGCGGGCGTACTCCGCGGCCTTCTGACCCCAGACCAGGGCTGGTCCGGACGAGCCTGCCGTGAGCATCTCCAGCGCCACATTGCGGCAAACCATCGCCCGCGCATAAGAGATGTCGTCCCTGGGCTCGAGGCCGTCGAGGACGCGCCAGACCTTTTCCCGCTCCTTCCTGCCGCTTACGGCCGCCAGTTCGGCCATGGCCCGGTCAACCCGTTTCCCGTCGTAATTGCCAAGATACAGAATGGTCCCTTCACCGGGGGCCAGCGACAGACTGAGAGTCGTGTAACCGTCGCCTACCCGCGCGAGCGCCGGAAACCGCTGTCCCAGGGATCGAGCGAATTGCCGTTCATGTAATCGCGAGCGATGCTGGTAGCCACCGGGAAGTCCGAGCCGCGCTTGAGGGCCGCGTAGACTTTCTCAATGAAGGTCGAGTAACAGTCCTTGCGGTATCTGCGGTA
>JASLXP010000839.1 GCA_030740295.1 Planctomycetota bacterium | reverse complement strand
CAGTACACGGATCGTTGCGGCATTGGCAGGCTCATCGAAAAGGCATCCGATGCCTACCTGGGCGGTTTCTGTGGCCGGAACAAGTACAACCCGACCCACGCGGTCAGTTGGGAAGGCTTCGGGACAGACTTTTCCGCTCTTGTTCTGAAAAACCACCGACATCGTCTGAAAGTTGCCCTTTACAGTCACCGGGCAGATAAACTGAAAGGGGCTTTCCGGGTCTGGGCCCTCGAGCACGGCATTTACCGGATCAGGAGGGGGACGGACACCACCGGCGATTTCCAGATCGACGGGGAAGCTTCGATCGTTCGGCGGGAACTCATGAAGGCCGACCGTATCGAGTTGGAAATCGCACCCGGATCGGTGACTCTGATAGAGATCGAGCAGGTGAAAAAGCTCGCGCCCATCTTCGGCCGCGCCGACCTAGCCGTTTCAGCCGAAGATCTGAAACTGAAAGGGCAGACTCTGTCCGGACTCGTCCACAACGTCGGATCTGCGGATGTCGATGGGGTAGAGGTCGCTGTTAGAGATGGCGCCGGCAAGAAGCTGGCACAGACCGAAATCGGTTCTCTGCCGGCTCCCGACGACCTGATTGCCAGGACATCTCCTTTCAGTCTGAAACTGCCCGGGCCAGCAACCAGGGACTGGGAACTGGTCATCGATCCGGAAAACCGGATTAAAGAGATTTATGAAGGGAACAACCGCGCAGTTCTGATCAGGGCAAAGGAATGAAAGTCCAAAGCGATGAGACCATGCTGTCGCCTCGCGCCTGTAATGCCGCCCTCTCCAGAGTGCAGGACCTGCGACGCATAGTCGCTTCGTGCGAAGCGAAACGGCTCGTGAGAATCTACTATTGGCGGCCCTCAGAAAACAGGAACCAGTGCCGTGAGTGACACACCCCGGAAAAAGTGCAGCCACCCCAATCTTCTCTTCGTACTGGTCGACCAGATGCGCCACATGGCGATGGGCTGTGCAGGCAACGGCCAGGTGAAGACGCCGAACCTCGATCGGCTTGCCGCAGAAGGCGCACTCTTCAATCATGCGGTCTCGAACATTCCGGTCTGCACGCCTGCCCGCGCGTGCATCTTCACCGGGCGTTACCCACTCGGAAACACGGTGCTGACGAACAATTCGATGTTGCCCAACGAAATGCCATCCATGGGCAAGACTCTCAAAGAGGCAGGCTATTCGACGGGGTACATCGGCAAATGGCATCTGTCGGGCGAAGCCTACATCGGAGAAACGCGGTTCAACGAATTCGAGAATGGTTACATCCCGCCCGGCGAATTGCGTCACGGATTCGATTACTGGGCCGTGCATCACTGTTCTCACGCCTACTGGAAGGCCCGCTACTACAGGGATACGCCAGAGCCGGTCGAGATCGATGGCTGGGAGCCGGACGAGCAGACGCGACTGGCCATTGATTTCATCCACTCCCATGCCGTGAAGGATGAGGAACAGCGCCAGCCCTTCGCACTCGTCCTTTCCTGGGGGCCGCCCCACACACCCTTCGTGGCTCCTCCGGAATTTCGAGAACTCTACGATCCAGACAGCCTGGAACTGAGAAAGAACGTCCTGTGCCCGCCTCCGGGAGTTCCCGTCACGGGAGAACTCAGCGAGGCCGACGCCGAAGAAACACTTCGCGAATGGACCGCCAGCTACTACGGAGCGATCACCAACCTCGACCACAATCTCGGACGACTTATGGGTGCCCTCGATGAGCAGGGCATCGCAGACGAAACGATCGTTGTGTTTACCTCCGACCACGGAGAGATGCTCGGCTCGCATGGCCAGCTCTACAAAGTGCAACCGTGGGACGAATCGATCCGAATTCCGTTCATCGTGCGTCACCCAAACAGCATCCCGAACGGAATGCAGGTCGACACTCTCTTCAGCCTGCCGGACATCCTTCCAACGCTTCTGGGCCTGATGGACCTGCCCATCCCTGAAGACATCGAAGGCGACGACCTGTCATCGATACTCATGGGAGAGGCGGCCCCGACCGATCGTTCGGCTTTGCTGCTCTGGGTCTGTTCGGCTCTCACCTGGGGAAAGAAGTGGACCTACGTTGATGATTACAGGGGGCTGGGCGCGCCCAAGGGCTTCATTCGCCCCTACCGCGGCATCCGCACGCGAACCCATACCTATGTCAGAGACAGAACTGGTCCATGGCTGCTCTACGACAACGAACGCGATCCCTGGCAGTTGGAGAATCTCATAGATTCTCAGGGCTCGAAGAGCATACCGCCGGAATTGGAGCACGAACTGGAAAGATGGTTGGAGACGACAGACGACCGCTTCGAGGATACGGATTACTACATCGACCTCATAGACCTGGAGACGGGCCTCTGCACAGACCCCGAAGGCCTGAAGCGAGGCTGATGTTCTGGGTGGGTTGCTATCGGCCTTGTGCCGCCGTACGAATATGAACACAAAGCCCTTCACGCCTGTGCCTCTTACACTGGGAGTGGGATTTGTAATCGGGCTCGCTATCCCGACCCTGACAAAAGGAGAACCCGTGACGGAGAAACAGAATCGGGATGCCATTCACGTCTCGCCCCAGGGAAACGACAAGACCGGCCGCGGTTCGGCGAAGGAGCCTTTTGCCACGCTCGAGCGGGCCAGGGACGAGATGCGGCGAAGGAAGGCTTCGAAAAAAATCCCGAGGGTTGGAACGACCGTCGTGGTGCATCGCGGCGTGTACGAGTTTGCCCGGCCTCTGAAGCTGACATCCGAGGATTCAGGAACGGCGGACGCGCCTGCCATCTTCCGAGCCGCGCCGGGGGAAGAGGTGCGGCTGACGGGCGGACGGAGCATCCCGCCGGATTCGTTCAAACCTGTCACTGACACAAAGCTCCTCGAACGCCTTGACCCCGCGACCCGCGGCAAAATCCTGGCTGTTGACCTCGTCGCGCTGGGCATCGGCGAACTCGGCCAGTTTCCCGATCGCTTTAACGGGGCGCCCGCCGTGCCCGAGCTGTTTTTCAACGACCAACGGATGACGCTCGCCCATTGGCCAAACAAAGGATGGACAACGATTGAGAAGATCATCGATTCAGGATCGCACCCTCGCGTCGGGGACAAGTCCGGCAGGCCCGGGATTTTCGAATACTCAGGGGACCGGCCAAGCCGCTGGAACATCGAGGCCGGTGTGTGGCTGCAGGGATACTGGTGCTTCGACTGGTTCGCGGAAACCATCCGGGTGAAATCGTTAGATCGGCAGAAGCGGCAGATCACGCTGGCCGAGCCCCATCTCTACAGCCTCAGGCAGGGCAACCCCTCTCCCCGGCGATACCGCGCTCTCAATCTCCTCGAAGAGCTTGACCGGCCTGGCGAGTTTTACATCGACCGCGATTCCGGCCGGCTATACTTCTGGCCGCCCGACGAAATTGCCGGCGCCCGCATTGTCCTCTCTACGCTGAATGCGCCGATAATTTCTGTGAAAGACGCATCCCACGTTGCGCTTCGCGGGTTCGTCGTTGAAGCCGGGCAGGGCAACGGCATCAAGGTCAACGGCGGCTCGGTCGTCCGAGTCCAGGCATGCACGGTTCGCAACCTTCTTCAGCTCGGCATCCAGGTCAGCGGCGGTGCCGGCCACAAGGTCGAAGCCTGTGACATCCACGATACGGGCACCGGTGGGCTCGTCCTTTCCGGTGGGGACCGCAGGGCTCTGACGCCTGCCGGTCACGAAGCGATCAACAACCACATCTGGCAATTCTCCCGGCACAAACTGACTTACGCGAACGCCATCATGCTGCAGGGCGTCGGCAACCGCGCGGCACATAACCTGATCCACGACGCGCCGCACCAGGCTATTGGCGTTGGCGGTAATGACCACGTGTTCGAGTTCAACCGCGTGCATCATATCTGTACGGAGACGGACGACTGCGGCGCATTCTACAAAGGCCGTAATCCTTCCTGCCGGGGCAACATTGTCCGCTACAACTTCTGGTACGACATCGGCAGTCCCATGGGCCACGGGAACGCCGCGGTCTATTTCGATGACGGGGACGGGGGAGACACCGTGTTCGGCAACGTGTTCTACCGCTGCGGCGAGCCGGGCCGGGGCTCGTTCGGCACCGTGTTCTCTCACGGTGGGCACGACAACCTGGCAGAGAACAACATCTTCATCGAGTGCAAACGAGCTCTCGGTTCTGCTCCGTGGAACGACAAGCGCTGGAAGGATGTCATCGACGGAGGGCAGGGCTGCTTCTGGACTAAGCGCCTGCTGGAAGAGGTGGACATCACAAAGCCGCCTTACACCACCCGGTATCCGGATCTGTTGGGGTTCATGAATCCGAAGCCGGGCCAGACGCGGGTCAACCGCGCGGTGCGCAACGTCCTCGTGAAATGCGCCCAAGTGAGCAGCGGCAACTGGCAGGTCAGCGGAAAGGAGAATCTCATCACCGACGGCGATCCCGGCTTCGTCGATGCTGCCGCGGGCGACTTTCGCCTCCGTCCTGACTCCGAAGTCTTCAAGAAGCTGCCGGGCTTCAAGCCGATCCCATTCGAGAAGATCGGCCTCTACGCAGATGAGCTCCGGCCATCACTTCCCCGGGAGGAGTGAACCTCCGGGCAGAGAAAGCGGCTAAGAAGCTGTTTTTTATCTTGTCCATTCTCGCAAGGCTCCAGACCATTCAGGGCAAGGGCAAACTGAAATGAATGCACGGCAGCATCATTCTTCGCAGATTTGCGGCCAGCTTCTGATCAGTTTCTGGTTGGTCTTGCCAAGCGGCGTAAAGACGCCGTCCTTCGATAGGATCTCGAGGACGCCGATGAAAACTCCATCCATTTTGTATTTTCTGCTCTGCTCGAAAGTCCACTCGAGACGTTGTCTGGTCGGTCGGACGTCTATCTCGCCGAGCACTCGGACGTTATTCCGCTGAATGTGGGCCACGTCTTCCCTGGCATGCCAGTCCAGGGCGGAAAGATGGGCGTAGTCCATACATCCCAGTCGTCTCAGATTCTCCGTGTAAAATAGTGGATAGCGCCCGGCGAAAAATCGCTTCGGATAACTCGGCAGCGAATGCGGCAGCCAAAGCCAATAGCGTGGCGTAAAGACCTCGCGTACCGCGTCGGCCTGGATAGCGCAGTACTTCAACATGCTCAGGCGATAGAAATCCGCGAACACCCAATGCGCCCGATCCGGGTAGTAATCGTGTGGCGGCGCGACCTCATCAAACGCTTTGTGCGCGCTCGCCCAATCGTCGTTGAGCCTGCTGATGTCGTTCCTGTAAAGCGTGCGGAGATATTCACTCCAGGCGGCCGCCGCATGTTTGTCGAAGGCCCAGACATGGTCCCATTGGTAGGAGACCTCTCCCTCCTCGCCGGGACACAGCTCAACCACGTCGACGTTTTTCAGGCCGCCGCTTTTTTTCATTGCCTGGAGGCAGTCGATGATGTGTGCGCGCCACAACTTCAACGCCTCCGGATTCCACGGCGAAGTGAACGCACCGCTCCCCGCATACACTTCACCGTCGCGCCGCTTCACCAACAGTTCCGGATGCGCCTTCATCCAGTCCTCTGAAGGATGATTGTAGAATGAGATCCCGGAAAGAATGCCAAGCTCTCGGCACCAGCGCACGGCCTTGTCCGCGTATACCACCCTTTCATTGACGGCGGGATGACCGAGGAAATGGATCGGCGAGATGTGCATGTTCACCCCGCTCCTTTTGCCGGCCTCAATCTGTTGCCGTGCGGGCCCACCCCAGCTATCAAAAACAGGTGCAGGAATGTCCTTCTTCACAATTGGCCGTCCCATCGGATCGTATGTGACCAGTTCCAGCCTGCTGAGTTGGATATGTGTGGCCGTGGGATGCGCTCCAATGACCAGGATGCGAAAGCTTCCACTCTTCCCATGAAATCGGTGAATGGGATTGGAGGCCGGGATCTCAAGATGCCGCCACTCGCCAAAGTCCAGCTTTATCTGCGCAAGCTGATGCTCCGCATCTGATTCAGGCTGCGTGTAATGAAGGACCAGATCTCGGTTCGACCGATCTCCCTTGAGCCAGAAACGAAATCGTTCGGCAACGATCTGTTTCTGAGTGAAGCGTATCTCGATCAGCGCGCGCTCCCGCCGGGGCGCGATCGATAGCCGCACCGCCGCTTGCCCCTGGTGTGCGGAAGGCGAAAGGGAGACCTCGGCGTTGTTCGTTATCCATCCCTTTAGCGCCGCGGCACCGAGTGGCAGAGGCTGTACCTGTTCACCAACGACAGCCGGAATTTCTTTCTGCAGGGGATGTACTTCTGCGGTCATCGGATTGGTCAGCAGGAA
>JASLXP010000838.1 GCA_030740295.1 Planctomycetota bacterium | reverse complement strand
CCGGCGATGGGCATTGTCGATGACTGAAGCTCCGTAGACAGAACTGCGCAGATATGGCCTCGGCATCTATGCTGCCGGACTGGCCCGGGCCTACGACTGGCTGTACGACGAGTTCACTGATGAAGAGAGGCAGAAGATTCGGGAACACCTGGCGCGCCTCGTGCTCGAAGTTTATCACGGTTCGATCCCCGGCCATGAAAGGCAGCAATGGTGGGCCGATGCCACCATGCATCACGACCACTGGATACCCGTCGGCGGCTACGGCGAAGCGGCTCTGGCCCTGCTCGGCGAAGTGGACGAAGCGAGCACTTGGGCCGCTGCTGCCAAAGAAGACTTTGATGTGTGCCTGTCATGGCTGGGCGAAGACGGCGCATGGCACGAGGGCGCGGCCGATTGGTGCTACACGCTCGCCCCGTTGCTCTGGTTCTACGGCGCTTGGCAATCGGTTGTCGGCGATGACCTCCACGACTTCACCTGGCTTCGGAACACCGCGGCGTATCGTCTCTACCACTGGCTGCCAGACGACACCTACGTCTATCTGAACGATTCGTTTCGCAGTGGCCGCTACAACACCAGCGGCATGGCCTCGTGCCACCTCCTGCGGCGTCTCTCCTCATTGTTCCAGGATGGCCATGCCCAGTGGCTCGCCGGGCGTGATGAATCCATCGACCGGAAGCCGGCTCCCAAGGGCGTTTATCAGGCGCCCTACGAGAGCTATTCATTCATGACCGAGCGCACTAATTACCCGCATCCGGATTCGCAGTGCGTCGCCTGGAACGTGCTGTGGTTCGACCCAGAAGTAAAGCCGGAAAGCCCAGACGATCTGTCTGTGGGTCGGCATTTCAGCAATGCGGGTTTGGCCATCATGCGGAGTGGTTGGGATTCGCAGGCCACGGTGGTCTCCCTTGCGTGCGGGCCTCCCGGAGGAGAGCGTTGTGCCGCACGAATACGCGCGGGCGAGACGTGCTCGATTGCCAGTTACGACCATGCCCACGCCGATTTCAATGCCTTCACTCTGTTCGCTCGAGGACAGTATTTCATTACCCCGGCCGGATATGCCCGACGTTCGAGCCGCTTTCAAAACGTCGTCACGGTCAACGGCGCTGACTTCCCACCAGACGCGGCCGCGGAAGCCCGCATAGTCGCCTTCGGGAGGGACGATGCGAACGGCTTCTCATACGCGGTCGGTGATGCGACGGACGCCTTCGCGTCCCACCTGGAAATCGATTTCTACCGAAGACATTTGATCCTGCTCGACAGCGGTGTCTGCGTGCTGTTCGATGAGCTGCGCCTGGCATCGAAAGGGTTTCAGTGCTGGAATCGTTTTGAATGGACCGTGCACAGCGACCCGCAGGTGCACCGGGTGGAAGCACACGGCCCTCATCTGTTATGGCGGCCCGTCGAAGGCGAAGAGCCCCGGCTTGACCTGCACATCGTTGAACCGCTCGAATTCGCCTGGGAGCACGCAACGCTGAAATCAACAGGAGGCACAGACATGCTCGCAGCGCACCGGCTCGTGCGGCCGGAGTGGTATTCCGATCGGATGCATGTGCTTGCGGTCATGTACCCGAATGGTGACCACCAGCCTCCGGATGTGTTGCGCCACCCGGATTTTCTCGCTGTCGCGGCAGAAGACCAAGCTCTGATTGGTTTCGCCTTGTCGCCTTTGTCCCCGGAAAGTCTGACTGAGCTGAAACAGGAAGACACCCATGGCCGCGACCTGCTAATCTTCGGCAGCGACCCCGACAGCCCGGAAACCTACCTCGTGAAGACCGACACCGAAGCTCGGAAAGAGAGCTTGGGTAGGGATTGATTTCTTGCTCGAGCCACCTTCGGCGAGGCCGTCAAAAGATCAGGACACCCAGTCGATGGGCAGGATGATCGCTCCAGTGGCCGAGGCGGGGTGACCAGATGTATTTGTTTTCGGGTGAGTCTCCTCGGGCTTGGCGGGTTCGGAAGAAGAGCGCGCGGACATTTCCCTTCAGGGGGATCTTGCAGGATGCTTTGGGGATAGTCAGGAAGGCTTGCCAGCGTCGTTTGCTCTCGACGATTTTGACTTTGGCGTTCGGCGCATCGGAAAAGACTTTGCCCTCTGGATTACAGAACACACTGGTGACGCACTTGACTCCCAAGTAGAGCTTCACGCCGACGCGGTCTCCTTTCTTTAAAGCCGCGTCCAGAACGGGCTCCTCAGCATCGAAGGCAACATACAGATTCTCGTCATCCTGAAGTACACGAATCTCGGTGGCCAGGTCGGCGTCCCAGCCCATGTTGTAGAAGGAGAATTTTGGCCGCTCACTGCCGAAGACCAGTCGTGTGACGGCCGCTGTCTTCCACGGCTCGCTGGTCAGATCGGTGCCTGGCGTGACGTCGATCTTTGTGACTTTGTATTGGGACGTTCGGCGATGCCACTTCTGAAACTGTTCCGCTTCGGCGAGGAAACCGTATTGAGTGGTGTACATGCTGGCTGTGCGGTTGTAGTCGAGCATGGACCGTTGGGGTATACGGCTATCTTCATCGCGCAAGACTTCATGATTCCCGTATGGTCAGAAAACTCATCCGGTCGTCAAACTTTTGATATTCAGGAATTGAGCAGCTGAATTGGCCAGGATTTCAGCGGAGGAACGGCTATCTCCGGCCACTACAACACGTGAAAACACTGCCTGCTGGAACGACTTACTGATCCTGGCGAATTCTCTCGTGGCACACCGAACTCCGCAGTGAATCGAAAACAACCTAATCCCGGCGCGGTGACCTGATACTCGGTGCTTGCTAGCCTCCGTTCTTCCAAAGTGTTTTCAGACTGATCGACATGATCGTATTTGGGATCAACACTTCAAGCTCTGGACTTTCATTGATAAAATCGCCTTCTCATCGAATTCCTGTTTCTGGAGTCTGAATCATGGTCGTGTTGAATCCAATGGGCAATCCGCCTGCGATTGAATCATTACAAATGGCACCCCGTCTCGACAGCCTGGATGGCAAGACGGTTTATCTGATTGACATGCGTTTCGATGACGGCGATATCTTTC
>JASLXP010000837.1 GCA_030740295.1 Planctomycetota bacterium | reverse complement strand
CGGGTAGGCAAAGACTGTAAGGACCAGGGGGGGGAGCGCGAGGGGGAGGAGGAGGACTGGGTGGTCAGGGTCGCCGACGGCCGCGGTGTCGGGGGCCTTTGGATTGCTGTTCCTCTGAGTCTTCCGGCTTTGGGCCGCGGCCGTGCGTGGCAACTGGGCGGTTGGGGCGCGTGTCCTTATCTCGATGATCGCGATCTCGATCCCGTCTGTCCTTGGGGTGTGGACGATTCTGATGGCCTTGTTGCCGGTCGTTTAGTTCGCGGCGGGCAGTTTCCCGCTCCTGCCGATCGCCGATTTCGAGGGGCGGGAGCATGGGAGGCTTTTCCATCGGGCCGAGTGAGGCTAGGATTCGTTCGTCAATGCTGGGCAGATTTCTGGTGCTGCCCTTTGAAAGGGTCACGGAGATGATGCGGCGAAGATACTCTTCGGATCGTTCCAGAAGCCTCTGTTCGCCCCGATCCAGATTCCCCTTTTTTTGTCCGTGAAGGATGGAGCTTCGAAGGTCGTAAATGCGGCGGAAATCACGGAACGCTCCGGCGCGGGATTCGTAATCGTCGCCGAGAAGCCACGAGCCGCGCATGGCGTAGATGTAGCGGTGATTGGTGCGGTCGGTGTCGCCCTCGAGCAGGATATGTTCGAACGCGGTGACGAAGCAGTGAACCTGATCGAAGGAGTTTTCTTCGTGGTAGGTACGGTTAAACCAGCGGACCTCGGGGCGTTCCATTAGGTCTTCGGTCCAGTTGAGCTTCATCCATTCCTGGAGCTGTTCGGCTTCGCCCAGCTCGAGGTCGAAGTTGCCTTTTCCATATTCGCGCTTTGCCGGCCGGAGTGCGGGCGTTTCACGAAAGATAAATTTATCCTGGCCTGGCGATGTCGGGAACATCACGCACCGGATGCCGAACAGTCCCGATTTGAACAGACGGAGAAGTGTGAGTGGCCGCAGCAGGCTGTCTTTGAGCGCGGATTCGAAATTTTCGGGGGATTGAGTGGCCCAGTGTTCCGATCCTTTGGGGAGAGCACATTCAAAAATGCAGACGTCTCTGTCGAGGGGCTGAATGTGAAGGACCCGCCCTGATTTCTGATTGCTCTTGACCAGGTCTTCAACAAAGAACCTCTCCTTTGAGGTAGGGGACCGAAGCTGGATGGCCGGGGTGAGTTGCAGTGGGTCCCGAGTCCACCGAACGCCCTCCAGGACGCCGCGGAAGCTGTTTTGGTCTGACATGGGTAAATATCTCTTTCCTGTTTGGCTCCAACTCTAGAAATGCTTGAGGAAGTGTCAACGTGACGGTCGCCTGACTACTTGTTGCCAAGTTCGACAATCCAGGCTGCAATCTGTTCCCGCATCGCATCCAGTCTTTTCAGAGTCACCTTCCCCTCGAACGGTTGCTCGCCGGCCCATGGGAGCGCGAGCAATAGCTCTCGGAAAGAGTCGGCAATCTTCTTTGCTTTATTCACGGTTTCCGTGTTCTTGCTTTTGAGGGCGAGGTCGATTAGCTGCTGGAGGGTGTGTGCGTATCTGTAATCGTCTATGCCTTCACGGATGCCTTCCCATTGCGGGGTGGGGATGTTTTCGAGGCTGGCTTTGTCTGGGTACGTGAGGCACGAATCTTTGGGGAATGAGGGTGAGAGCGAGATGCCGTCGAAATCGTTGTAGGCGCTGCCGCGGGGTCGTTGGAAGGTCCAGATGAGGCAACCATCTGCTGCGGATTTGTAGTGCAGGAAGCCGGCCATGAACCGGTTGCGGAGCATGTTGCCCTCGTACCCGTTGAAGGTGCCTGTGCCTCTCCACCAGAAGAGCTGCCCGTCTGCGCGGCATTCTCTGAAACGGGCCACAGCTAGTTCGCCGGCAAAGACGGAGATCGATGGATTGAAGCATCGAACGGCGAGGGACCTTCTGAGCTCATCGCGGGCAAGGACGGGGTCTCCCGTGAAGAGACAGTTGAAGCCCGAGCTTTTCGCGAGCCGATAAGCGAACTTTGCACGCTCGGCTGCACCCTTGTCGCCGGGCCTGGCTTCGGTACCCATATAGATGAGCTCAGGCCAACGTGCGCGTTCGGATTGGTAGCGGACGCGACGGAGCGCATCCATGAACATGCCCTGGAATCCAGGAGTCCATTGATACTTGGCCCAGTCCGGACGTGTTCCCAGCGGGCCGCGGATTCGGCCCGCTGCGAGGTATTCTTCGAGGAAGCCGAGGCCGAGAACGACCGGCCCATCGATCCGGGCATCGCGCATGAGAGGAACTGCCCGTTTGAGAAGCGGCGACGACCAATCGGTGACCATCTTTCCCTCGATCTTGAACTGACGCTCTGCGGCGAGACACAGGCTGCGGATGCCGTGGGCGCGAATATCGAGCAGTTCGGCGAGCAGGCCAGGATCCTCAGGGTAGCGGGTACGCCACCGGTGAGCGTCTACGTAAAGCGACCAGATGATGTCCCTGGGCTCTTCCAGTTTGAAAGGCCGGACGGTGACTTCGAGGGGCACGGGTACTTCAACGTCATTCACCTTGAATCGCAATTCCCCCTTGTATGTGCCGGGCCTGGCTCTGGGCGGAATGTGCACGGTCAGCCAGAAGGGCTGGGTGCTGTTCGCCGGCAGATCGAGTGCGAAGAAGCGCTCAAGGAGTTCGGGGATGTTCCAGAACGTTCGGCCGCGAAGCTGGAAATCAGAGAGCCTTAAACGAAAGTGAACGACTCGCAGGTCAAGCGCTCCGGCCGGCAGAATATCACCGGCTTCCGTCTTAAGATCCGTAAGTGTGCAACGAAGGTTGTTGAGACGTTTGAGAGTGCGGACGGCGAACACTGCGGGCTCGTATTCGCCGGGGCAAGCGGTCACCTTTATCGGTCGGCCTAACTGCTCTTTTTCAGGGATCAGGTGACGGCGGTAGCCATCTGGATTATCGGCGATGAAATGGACGAAGCCTGCCTTCTGATGGTCTTCGCTGAGCTCGGGCATTTCCGCATCGGGCCGGTGTAGCTTGATTTCGGCGAGTTCGTAAACGCCGTGTGAGACCTTCAACCGCTTCTCGGATTTCGGCGCGGATTTCTCGACGAGATAGGCGTCGTCGATCCAGAGGCTGCCGCTTTTGCAGTGAGCTGTGATGTTCACCTGCAGTGAACGATAGCGTTTCGGAACAAAAATCTCCGTGCCGAGGTGGATCCAGTTCGAACCGCGCTCAATGGAGGCCAGCCGCAGGGAGCGCGCGCCTTTGCGGCGAAAACTGATGTCCTTGTAGGTAAGTTCAACCACGATGCCGTTGAGGGGTAAGTCGGTATCAAGGACGAATTGCTCAGTTCGGTAGTAGAGCCCGAAATCGTATAGTTTCCCCGGCGTTACCTTTATCTCCGTTTTCAAATTGGCCGCCTTGTCCTCGGGCGTCTTGACCAACTGAACGCTCATCTGGCCATCCCTGCGCGTGCCTGGTGAGAGCCGGACCTGCTGCCGGCTTGAGGGCACCCAATGATCGTATGCATCCTCAAAGCTTGGGTTCTTGATCAGATTGACGACTTCCTCGGGCTCCTGGATGAGTTGGGAGACCATGGTCTGTTCGGCTGAAAGCGTGCCGAACATGAGAAGGAAGATGGTCACGGTGTTAGACATGGATTAGAAAACATTTCAGAAGAAGAACCTGCAGATTCTTCCCAGCCGCGGGATGAAAGCAAATGTCACAGAAAAGCCATTCACATTTCTTTACACCGAAGGTGTTACGCTTTACAGCCTAGGGTTCGCAAAGCCTCGCGAGCCCTGGGCTGTAAAGCGTAATGCCTTCGGCATAAAGAAGGATTTGAATAAAGCCCAACGCGCTGGGCAGGCAAACGGCCGGAGCTTCGCTGACTTCACCGAAACTGGACAATTGAGTCAAGTTTCGGTGAAGCACTGTAGCTCTGGCCTCCAGGCCGGAGTTTCGCGGGCGAGCCCTCGGCTCGCATAAGACGCCGCCCTGGAGGGCAGCGCTACGATGGGATGCTCGACGGTTTGAGGCGAAGCTTCGCTAGTCCTCCAAGACGGAGTCGTTTTGACGGATTTCAGGGGCGAAGCCCCGGGCTGTTTGGCGAGCCCCGCCCCACGGGCGGGGGGGATGGGACCAAGATTTAAAAAGGGGCAACGCCCCGGCCATTTATAAGGAGGCCATTCATTGGGGCAAATGACCGGGGCGTTGCCCCTAAGGATGATCTGCCCGAGAACCCAGCCCGTTGGGCTGGGCTAGGCAAACGGCCCGGGGCTTTGCCCCTGAAAACTGTCATTCAGATCCGTAAAATTGCTCTCGTCTCGGCCTACTATGGGTCTCCAATTTTGGTTTTTTGCATCGGAATTCCGAGAGATGGCGATCCTACTTTGGAATGCTGCGACTTGTCGCAGCTTCAGGTACAGGGTTGGGCGAACTTAGAACTCATGAATCGAACGAACGTTTTACCGCTCATCTGTCTCGCATCTGCGGTTGGTCTGCTGCGCTGGAAGGCCGGGGTGTCATGGATAATCGCATATGTGCTGGCGATCAGCGGGACCACGCTCCTGGCCTATGCGTACGATAAGTGGGCTGCCGGACGATCCCGTTCGCGAATCCCTGAACGAACACTGCATGCGCTGGCCATTGCAGGTGGTTCCCCTGCCGCATTGATATGTCAGAGGGTGTTCCGGCACAAAACAATGAAGGCCAGCTTTCGTTTATGGTTCTGGATCATCGTGGTCGTGCAGACCTTGGGATTGGCCGCTTGGTTTTATTACCGGCACATGTGACCCCTTCGAGTGATTACTGCCCGGGGACCTGGTTTAGTGGCACCAGCCGGAAGGGACATGGAAGCGCGCCGTATCTAAGGAAATCTGCGAGGCGGTGGGCTTGGGCGCGCAATTTAATGCCCTGGAGTTGGACCCTGCCGCCTGTGATGGCTTCCTGAATTCGTGGTGCGACCTGGATTTCGCCGTTCATGACGACGGCGAGTTGTTTGCCGACGTTGGCCGCGGTGATTTCGGCGAACTTTTTGGCGTCCTCTCTGACGAAATCGATGGTGATGACGGTTCGCATGTCGAAACCTTCGGTGAAGTAATCTACTGCCGCGAGTTTTGGGCAAGCCAGTTCTGTTTTCTTTCTGACTGCGTACATCCGTTTCCGAATCTGAGTTTCGACAATGTTCTCCAGGTCCAGATGCTCCTCGCGGGAAGGTATGGCCTCGCAGTTTTCGGGAATTTCGTCGTCTTCACCGAGCAACTTTTCGACGAGTCGAAGCTCGAGAAGCCCTCGGCGATGCAGCCAGGGGAGCGCGTCCCGGAAGTGTCGGCGTCCTGTGATGCTGAATTGGATTTTCTGATCGTCGGTGATTGAGAATTCCCAGGCATCGATGGGGAACTCTCGCTGCAGTGTGTCGAGTCGTTTCTCCAGGATGGAAATTGCAGATTCGAGATCGGACCGGGCGACCTCTTCGATGGGCACGAGTGAATAATTAACTTTGAGAGTATTCCTCTTTTCAGACCAATAGAGCAGGATACCGCCAATGAACGCGGTGATCGTGCAGCAGAGGAGGGCTCTGAAAAGAAAACGATTCATGGCTTAAGAGGCAGTAAAATCGGGGACAGACGAGATATGGGCAAGCTGATTCTGGGCAGGCGAGTGAGACCGGCTTTGTCATTCTCTTCGTCTTAATCCCAAATGCTCCGGGAAAAAGATCAAGGAGGAAGATAGAGACAAAGCTGCAGCCTTAACCTGACTGCTATGGGTGATACTCATTACCGGTTTCGAATGAAGAAGTCACCCGAACTTCCAGCGGGCTAAGTCCGGATGCCTGCTGACGTCGGTTTCCGCCAGCCTCACCTCGCCCGGCTGAAGCCGTTACTCCAACCCCGGCTTCCGACTCGCCCGGTTGAAGCCGTTACACCAGCCCCTGCCTCGCCTCGCCCGGCTAAAGCCGTTACTCCAACCCCTGCTCCGACTCGCCCGGCTGAAGCCGTTACTCCGACCCCTCTCCGAGGCCGCAGACCCAACTGCACGACGAGGATCATCGTTGTGCAAAGGGGGCTCTCACCATACAACTCGCCAAGTTTCCTGTTTTTCCAGAACGACTATTCCATGAACAGACTGCGCATTGGAATCATTGGGCTCAAGCGTGGCATGACTTTCGGCCGCCAACTATTTGAGAGAGACGATGCAGAATTCGTCGCTGCCTGCGATCACAATTCTGCAGTTCGGAAGCAATTCAGCGAAGCGCACTCCGGTATTAAGTTGTGTGAGACCTACGATGAACTGGTCGGTTCCGATATCGATGCAGTCGTCATCGCGAGCTACTGTCCTGACCACGCGCCCATGGCTGTGCAGGCGTTGCGCGCAGGCAAACATGTGCTGTCGGAAGTCACGGCTTTTCACACGCTCGGTCAAGGCGTCGAGCTCTGCCGCGCGGTCGAAGACACGGGATTTACTTACATGATGGCGGAAAACACTTGCTACTTACCAGTCATCGAGGAGATGAAACGCGTCCATCACTCCGGGCAGACCGGTCAGTTGATTCATGCGGAATGCGAGTATGTTCATGACCTGCGCCCCGAGTGGAAAAGAGAAGAGGACGGGAATATCCACTGGCGTCTGTGGCAGCCGTGCATCTATTACTGCACCCACTCACTCGGGCCGATTTTCCAGATTGCGAAAGACCGTCCCGCATCCGTCACCGGCATCGAGAGCGGCGCGTTCACCGCGCCTGACTGGCCAACGCCGCGGGCTGATGTGGGGGTCGCTCTCATCCAGATGGCGTCCGGTGCTACCGTCAAAGTTTTGCTTTCGTTCGGAAACACCCGGGGTGGCTGCACCCACCATTACGTGGTCTTCGGTACGAAGGGGCACATGGAATCCGACCGGATGAATCCCGCCAGGCTTCACGTCCGCCTGCCTGAAAAGGATGCCGAGTGGCAGTCTTCCGAGCCGACCCATCACCGGCTCGCAGAAAGAGCCGCAAACAGTGGACACGGCGGCATCGACTTCTATGTGCTTCATGATTTCATCGAAGCCGTAAAGGCCGGTCAGCCGCCGCCGATTGACGTGTACGATGCCGCGGACATGACGCTGCCGGGCATCCTCGGACACCGTTCCGCTGTTAATGGCGGTCAGCCGTACAGTATTCCGAATTTTCGGAATGAGGCCGAGCGGAAACCGCATGAGGATGATCAGGCGTCACCCAGGGACAACTTGCCCGCCTCTGTCTGAGCGCACCCGAGCGGAAGGCGGTTGCCGACGGCAGCAGCGAACCTTAATTTCCCTTCTCGCATTTATGGAGGAGACAGTATGCCAGATTCAGATAAGCCATCCCTGGGCAGCGCAACCATCACGCCCACTGAACCCGTCCGCGCGGGAAGTTGGGGAACCTGGGTTCTCGAATACGAAGTCGCGGACCTCGGTATTGACGACGGCGGCTCGATACGCGTAGGCATTCGAGGAGTGAGTGACTGGGGCGTGCCTCAAGTCGATGAACCTGCGGCCGACCATTACGCAACGGTGTCGTGCACGAATCCTGAGGTGCGTCTCATTCTGAGTTGGCGTGAACGGGCCAGCGTAAGGCCTTACCAGGAACATCTATTCATCGAAGTGCTCGATGCCCCGCTTCAGGTGGGTGACGTGGTCATATTGACCTACGGCGATACCAGCGGGGGCAGCAAAGGCAGCCGCGCTCAGACCTATCAACAGGATCATTATGATTTTCAGATCTCGATCGATCGGCTCGGAGCGGGAGTCTACGAATGGCTGCAGCAGCATCCCGCGCTGGAGATCATTCCGACAGACCCAGACCATCTTGAAGTCATGGCCACGGGCGACGGCTCCGAAACGCATCCCGTTCGCGTCCTCGTGAGGGCCATCGATAAATGGGGGAATCCGGTCCGTGAGCCGATGGCCGGTGACATCGCGCTGAGCAGCGAAGGAGTAGCAACTGATCTGCCCGAGCGGATCGAACTGGCCGAAGGCAAACAACTGTTCGACCGAGTGGAATGCACTGGCAGTGGTTACCTGCGCGTTCGCGCCGAACACGGTGAGCTTGGGACGGCAGAAAGCCCTCCGCTCAGGATTCCTGGCAATGAAACGTTGCATCCCTTCTGGGGAGATCTGCATGGCCAGAGCGAAGAGACCGTCGGTTCGAATACGGCAACAAAGTATTTCCGATATGCCCGTGATTTCGCTTTGAACGACTTCTCCGGCCATCAGGGCAACGATTTCCAGATCACTGACGACTTCTGGACAGAACTCGGCGAGCTCAGCCGCGAACTGACTGTACCGGGCCGCTTCATCGTCTTCCCCGGCTACGAGTGGTCAGGTCTCACGCCGATAGGAGGCGACCGGAATGTTCTGTTTTTTGAAGAGGGAAAGGAAATCCGTCGTTCCTCCTTGATGCTGGTTCAGGGCAAAGCTGTGCAGCCGGAAGGTTTTGCCCCTCTGGACAGACTCTATGAAAGCTTGAAAGACTCGGGCGACGAATGCATCGTCATCCCGCACATCGGCGGGCGCCGCGCCAACCTGGATTACTTCGATCCCGATCTCGAACCGGTCATCGAAATCCATTCGTGCTGGGGAACTTTCGAATGGTTTTTCTTTGATGCGCTGCGACGCGGCTATCGAGTGGGTGTTGTCTCCAACAGTGATGGTCACAAAGGCCGCCCGGGCGCGGAACACGCGGGCGCAGGCAAGTTCGGTGTTCTCAGCGGGCTCACCTGCATTCTGGCGGAGGAGTTCGAGCGAGCATCCATGTTTCGTGCTCTGAAATCGCGTCGATGCTATGGCACAAGTGGCCCACGGATCTCTGTCGATGCAGCCTTGAATGGAGAACCGATAGGCAGAGATCTCAATCAGAGCGAAGGTCCACTTTCCATGAATGTCGAGGTCGCGGGGACGGCCGGCATCGAGCGCATCGATCTGCTCGCCGCGGGCAACCAGGTCGATTCGTGGACTGGCAGCCCTTATGAAGCGCGTCCTCAAGACCGAGTGCGCATCCGCTGGTCGGGGGCAAGAATCCTCAATCGGAAACGAGCCACTGAATGGGATGGTTCTCTTCGCATGGATGGAAACTCCATTGCCGCGGTTGAAGGTTTTGCATTTGACTCGCCGGCGGAGGGAATTCAGGGCTCGGATGCAGAGGGCGTCCGCTGGAAAAGCATCACGACCGGGGATGAGGATGGCCTGCTCCTGACCGTGAGCCATGCAGGTGAAGGCAGGATTGACTTCTCGACAGACGTGATCGCATGTTCGGTGAATCTTTCAGATCTTGCTGAAGGCCCGCAGACGTTCGAGGCGGGCGGGGTCGAGCAGCAAGTGGTGTTCGAGTTGGCGCCGCCCGATTCGCTCCCGCGAGAGGTCGTATGGGAAAGAGAGGTGTCAACTTCGATGGGGCTAGCCGTGGAAGGCGTCATCCCATACCACCTGCGTATCACTCAAACGGACGGGCACCGGGCCTGGACGAGCCCGTGGTTCGTGAGAGTTTAGGTCTGAGCAGTCCTTTGCATCCGGAGATCTCATCTTTTGAAAACCAACTCTTTCATCTGGCTGATCTGCATTTCGCTTCTGTTGTCTGTCCTTGGCTCACAAGCCGCCGCTATCCAGGTCGGGCTTTATAAGGACCGCAGAACTTACAGCGAGGAAACGCTCAAGGTTTTGCTGGAAAAGAATGGGATCGGCACACGTATATTGACCAAGAAAGAACTGACCGCCGAAGACCTTTCAGACCTGGACGTCATCTGCTTTCTCGATGGATGGGGCTCCTACAAATTTCTCGGGGTCCAAGGGAGAAAGCTCGTGGCAGACTTTGTCGCTCATGGCAAGGGCGTCATGGCCACCGCATTCAGATCGGGGCCAGTGCGGACGGCGAATCGGCCGATGTTTCCCGAGGTGGCCTTCACCTGGAATCGGGTCAATGGCAATTACGTCTTTCCCAAAGGAACGCACTCGCTGCTGGCGGGCGTGAAAGAGCCCATCTGCGTGAGCTCGTGGGACCACTTGGTACTGCGCACCGGTTGGCTTGGGAGAACATTTATGGTCGATGGCGATGACCTGCCTGTCGCGGTTTATGGCCACGTGTTAAACGGGCGGTATATAGCACTGGGCTGGTTTGTTGGCCTCAGTGGCAAGGCCACGACCGAGGGGGCTAAACGCGTGTTCCTCAACAGTGTTCGCTGGCTCGCGGCGGGCCCGCGGCTCGAAGGTGATGCCCTGGCCAGATCGCAACAGGAAGCCGAGACGTGGTTCTGGCGACAGGACAAGGTCTGGGACTACGCCCGGGGCGTAGACAAGGGGCCGGACGGAGGGCCGGGCATAATTCCTGCCGCAAAATACGACCGAGAGATTCCACTGAAGACGGTGTTCTACCGCCTGGGCTACTATGAACAGAATCTTGAAGGTGAAGACAAGGAGGCAGTCGCGGTGGCTGCGCGATCTGTTCAGAACCTGCTCGATAAGCTTGAACGGAATTACAGAAGCATTCTCGATGCCCGCATCTCCGAGCTCAAGGCAATGAACCTGGAGGCACTGAGGGCGGACGATCCTGAAGCGTTTAAAGAAGGGCTCGAAGAAAGATTGCTGCCCGGCGCGGTCATTGAACCGATCGTGGCCAATGCGAGGCGAGTTTTGACGAAATACGGTCCGGCCCTGGCCGCGGCAAAGAAAGCACGGGCTGCTGCGGAGCGAGTAAGAGATCTGGCAAGCGTGAAGGAACTGATTCGCCGGTGTGATTCAAAAGACCTGCGGCAACGAAGGCGCGCAGCTCAGGAACTCGGCCGAATCGGCGACAAACGAGCGTCCAGAAAGCTGATTCGAATGATTGGCGATTCTGACGAACAGGTGCGCAAGCACGCAGTGCTTGCCTTGGGTTGGATGCAGGAAAAGAAGGCAGTATCGGCACTTAGAAAAGCCGCCTCTGGAAGCGACGCATGGCTGCGTCGCCGAGCCGTCCAGGCATTGGGGCTGATCGGTCGTACCCGTGCGCTGGGGTTGATCGATGATGACCGTGCGGTGAAAGACCTGCTCGCCCTGTTGAAGCATCCTGATGTCTACACACGCGAAAACGCGATCTTCTCGCTTGGCTGGCTCTGCGCTGGTGAAGCTGTACCGGCTCTTGTTGAGATCATAAAAGCATCGGACAGACAGAACCCCGAGCAGCGCGCCTTCATGTGCGCAGCCATCCGGGCGTTGGGTCACATCGGTGATAAACGCTCCTCACCTGTGCTCAAAGAAATGGCCGACACCGCAAACGATTTCCCCCTGTCACGCCGCGGAAACAGCCGCTACAAGAACATCCACTCGACCGCGCAGAGCCTCGGTCTTCAAGGGTTTTCTGAATTGGCTATCCGCGAGATTGAATCTGAATCACAACGTCTGCCCGGCATCCGGCAGCCCGACTATCTCAGCCGTCGACACTATTTCTACGGTCTGAGAGAGGAGATTAACTTTCTTGGAGGCCGTCCCAATGGAGTTCTGAACTTCCGCTTCAAGGAAAGACCGGAGGAACTGGCCGATCACTTGTGGAGCGCCGGCGGCACGGGATTTCACAATGCCTGGGGCATGGACGGCGTTGTCAAAGACTACAAGGGATTCCTGCAAAAACTTGACGAACGTGAATTCCGCTGGGTCGAGGTTATGCCCACTGACAAGAACATTTTCGGGCGGAAGGCGTTCTACAAGAATTTCCTCGGAAACAGAGTTCTTCATAAACCGGGTGCGGAGGAGACCGTTTTCTTCGCGCAGGACATTCCATCTTTCAGTGGCTTCTGGAGTGAGGAGGTCTATCCCAGAATTGAAGTAGACGATGCGGCCTTCGAAGCTTACCTGAAACAGAAATACGGGCAGGACTTTCGGAAGGTTCTCAGTCTCGATGCGCAGCAAAAGATTGCAGTTCCCACTGACGAACAGAAATGGCAACAGAAGAAACTCTGGGCCGAGTATCTGACTCTGGCCGGAGACATGATCATCGAGGACTGGCGGGAGAGCCAGGAGTGGCTGCATGGCCTGCGGAAGGGATGCGCCTTTGCATTCAGCGTCTCGGCCCGCGCGTGCAAGTCCCACGCTATCGGCGTGTACCCGCGGGCCGGCCAGGTGATCGACGCCCACGGCCCGGAGTCCTACGGCTCTTACGGCCGCGACAATACATTCAGCATGGACCTGGCTCGCGACGGCGAGGTGCGCCCCGTCATGTGCGAGTTCTACAACTGGTACTGCCAGTCGCCGGAACATGCCGAACGTGGTTTTGCAGCGCACCTGATGCACGGGGAGAGTTTTTTCAACTTTTATCTCCCCCACATCTTCGAGCAGGCCCCGGTGGATTGGCTCTGGGTCTGGCAAAAGGGACGCTGGGACAAGGCGCGCCGCGTCTTCACCAAAGCACGGAAGGTTAAGGACTATCTGGGCCGCACAGGTTCTGCAGCAAATGTGGCCCTGGTTTACAGCGATCGCTCCAACGCCCTGCATTATATAAAGAGCCTTACAGACCGCGACCCGCGAGGACGTCGCTATTACCAGAACCAGATTTCCCTCTGGGTCGCGCTCCAGCAGTCCCATATTCCGACTGACACCATCTGGGCAGAGACGCTCACACCGGAAAAGCTTTCACGCTACCGCGTGGCTGTTCTCTCTGACGCAAAAAGCCTGACGCCCCACGAGGTCAGCATCATCAAAAACTGGGTTAACGAGGGAGGCGTCCTCCTGGCCACGGGCACGTCGACTCTCTTCAATCAATGGGGCGAACAGCAGCCGGACTACGCCCTCGCTGAGGTATTCGGCGTGTCCTATAAAGGCATGGGTGGGATAGCTGATGGGAGGGACAGCGATTCCTTCGCGTGGGAGAGAAGCCAACCGCCAATAAAACTCCTGGCCGATGGCTACGACCCTGAAAAGATTCGCACCCATGTGCATCGTGAAGTGAAGCCGGTGAAGTCCATCCGCACGTTTCATACGAAAGAGGCGTCACAGCTTTGGTCGATCGAGCCGGACCAGGTTTTTGAATATGACGGCGCGCTGGGACATGACCGCGTCACCATTAAGAAGGCAACTGTCCTGGCAACATGGCAGGACGGCGAACCGGCTCTGATGTCGAATCAATTCGGGAAGGGCAGTTGTCTTTTCTGGACACCAACGTATCCCGGGCTCAGCCACACCGCGTCCGGCTGGGAGATGTACTCAAACTACTTTCGATTCTGGCCGGGCACACGCGAGCTTGTCGAGAACATGATCAGAGGGGGCCTGGCCGATTCCGAAGCGCGCCTTCCAGTCGAAGCGGCCAACTGCCCGACGGAAGTCGAACTGACCGTCAGAACTCAAGATGAGCACAATCGCTGGATCGTTCATCTGCTGAATTACGATACCGAGCTCGACCGCGTTCGCGGCGTCGCAATTACGGTACGGCCACCCTCGCTGAGAGGATTGCGGGTCTTCTATCCCGATACGAATGAGCGGATTCCATTTGTCCGCGGAACCAGCGATATTCGCTTCCTCATCCGCGATTTCGATGTGCACGAAATGATCGTCGTCGAATACTCAGTCGAATGAGCAAGAGGATCTTGATGTAAAAAGGGGGACTGTTGAGACCGAAAGGGTCCATACGCATTCCATTTGGGGAGACTGTTGATGAAGACATACAAGGCAGCTTCTGTTCTAACGATAGTGCTGATTTCTGCTTCACACTGCTTCGCCGGGCATCCCGACCATCGGCTCGGGCTGCGCTGGGCTGAGCAGGTTCAACCGACGCGCGTGCGCCTTCTCTTTGGCGCATCGTTTGTCAAGAGTATTGGGTCTAAAGCTCAGACCTACCGCGTCGTCAGTGCTACAGACACAGATTTTCAGCGGGGCATACGGTCGGTGAAGGTGTCGATCGAATCGGAGAATGACGGGCCCTTCCCCGAAGGCTGGAAGGGCCGCAGGTATCAGCGGCATCGAGTGACGATCGACCTGCCGAAACCGATGAAACCCGGGCATCGGTATTGGGTACAGTCAATGGGAGTGAAGCATCAACCGGTGACAGGGGGCCGCGCCGCGCATTGGATCATGCCCAGGGGAACGGAGCCGCCTGAAGACGCAGTTCGAAATCGGCTGGGGCTCCGAGGCATCGAGATCATCTCACCGAACACGATTCTGCTCACTCTGGGCGCGGGTGTTCACACTCCCAAAGAGGCCGGCGCACCGGGCCAGCCATCGACGGTCTATGAAACAGATTTCGAGCGAGGTGTCCCAGAATCCTGGCAGGCATACAAAGAGGTGACCAAGGGACTCCCCCCGGGCAATCGGCGCGCGGTCCGCTCTTCGCACCTGATCAAGTGGAACGGAAGCATGATGATTCAAGACTACAATCCCGGCGTAAAGTTCAGGGCGGACGCGTCCACTGGTGTGCTCTTTTTTGATTACCGCCTGCGTAATGCTTCAGCACTTTCTGTCCGGCTGAATCACCAGGGAAAGGTGGCTCTATACAAGATCAGAAAAGTCACTCTGGACAAATGGACTCGTGTGAAATTGAAGCTTTCTGATTTCGTTGATGAAAAGAAGCCAACAAAAAAGGTCACCGGGACCTTAGCTGTTGGCATCGTCCAACTGATCGCCTTCAAGGGCCGTGGCCAGCCCGAGTTCATGCTGGATAACATCCGGGTCATTTCCAGACCGGCAGCGGCGGCCGGAAATTTCCCTCCCCCTGGTCCCTCCCGATACGTCCTGCGATCGCAGGATGACGCTGATTTCAAAGACGGTCGCCCCGCAGAAAAAATGGGGCGGCGCTCACGGACCGACTGCTACTACACGGACGGCTGGCCATACAGCAGATTCAGCAAGCATGAAGTCTTCCTGCGTTTCGACCGCGATCTCAAAGAGGGGAAAACCTATTCGATCGATCTGAATGAGGGCGCGTTTCCAATCACCTGTGGAAATGCGAAGGGGGAGCTTCGATTGGATTCCAGAGAGAGCTTCAACCCGATTATCAAGGTCAATCAGATAGGGTACCTGCCGGATGCCGTGGCCAAGTATGCTTATACCGGCGCCTGGATGGGCAGCCTCGGCACTTT
>JASLXP010000836.1 GCA_030740295.1 Planctomycetota bacterium | reverse complement strand
GACGGGAATCTTCCTCGACACATTCCAATTCATAAAAAACCAAACCAAGGCATCGTACACATGACGCAAACATAGCCGTCCAGTTCCGCATATCCTCTCCATCCTCCTCGCCCGCGGGGAGGTCTGTCCGAAGCTCACGCCGTTCCGTCTTCTATGGCTGGCGTACGCCACTTTTCGACCCCAAAACACGATGGAGGCGCCCACACATCCCCTCACGGCCATGCCGCCCAAAAACTTACTTGATTCCACTACTTATCCGGCCCCCGAGCGGCGCCTGATCGATTTTGCAGGCTTGCCGGAAACTCACGATTAAGATAACGATTACGATAAAGATTAAGAGGCGTACACGCCGAAGGCTGGCTTCGTTTGGGCGGCGGAATCAGAATTCAATACGCGACAGCTCTGACCGCGCCGGAAACTTTATGCTCCCAGATCACTTTCTTGCCTGGCGAGATCTTCTTTACACCAGTGATATCGACGACCAGGGTTGTGCCATTCGGTAGCCGCTGAGCATCGTACACGCGATTGGCGGTCGTCTCCCAAATGACCTTCCCTTCACGGTTCATCTCAATCACTCGGCGGGTTGAGTAATCGGTCACAAGTGTGTTCCCATTCTCCAGGCGTCTGGCTGACTGAGGGTTCGATAGCTTGAAATTGGCTGACCAGACAATCTTGCCGGTCCGATCTACCTCCACGACTTTCTTGTTCCCGTGCAGGGTGACCAGGGTCCGGCCATTATCCAGCCTCTGCGCGAAGAACGGCCTGCCCGACACGGCGGCCGTCCAGGTTATTTTTCCAGCACGATCGATTTCCAGGATCTTCTGAGCGTCAGTACATGCAACGAGCGTGTTCCCATTGCCGAGCCGCTGCACGCTGGTAATGCCGCCCGGAAGACCCGTTTTACTCCAGACGACCTTGCCCGCAGCGTCGAATTCCTGCACCATGCGAGATGTGTAACTACCGACAAGTCTGTGCCCGTTTGGCAGGCCCTGGCATCCCCACGGGCGGGTAAAGTTCTTCTTCTCCCAGACCATCTTGCCGGTGGAATCGAGCTCGTAGATTCGATTCTGTGACTGCACGCAGACCAGGATTCTCCCGAGGAGAATATTGTCCAGGTTCAAGGGATGCTTCAGTTCGGCTTTTACACCCTCATTCTCAATCCAGGACTTCCATTCGGAGACGGGCCCTTTGCGCTCCTCCTCTTTTGCGTAGGCAGTGAATACGATCTTCTTACCAGTCAACGCACGCAGGATGTGATTTGCGCGGGTCCTGACATCCACATCGCTGGAGTTCAGCAATTCGGCCAGCGGCTTCAGGCAATTCCGATTCGCACGCATGGCCAGAATTTCGGCAGCCACAACGCGCAGCGAATCCCTATCTGATTTCAGCGTTTCGATAACGGCATCCTTCGCTGCATCCGCGTCCAACGCGCCCAACGCTCGGACGGCAGCGACGGCGAGAGGCTGCATCTTGTTTACCGCGGCGCCTTTCAGAAGTTTGATGTCTTCAGGGGTTGAGGTCGCTCCGAGCGCTTTCTGAGCCTGCCGCTGCACAAAAGTGGCTTCGCAGAAAGGAAACATTTTTATGACGTGGCCAGCCAGACCGGAGAGTTTCTTTTTCTCAATCACGGTGAACATGGCGTGCAATAGCTGCGCTCGCTGTGAGTCTCCCTTCTCAAAAAGCTCCAGGAGCTTGCGAGCCCGGTAGCGGACCTCCAGATCGTCAGAATCGGCTGCCCGCTTTACCAGGGGCAAAGCGCTGATCCGCATGTTCCGCAGCTCGGCAGATGCCCGCTCCCTGACCGAGTACGATTTGCTCCCCAAATCCTCAATCCACGAGACAACTTCAGGCGGGGCATTTCCGTCACAGTAGCTCTGCATAAATTTCGAGAGCGAATCCCGGTCGGTCTTTATCTTGTGCTGCTTCAGGAGCGCTTCCGCTTGTTCATCCGCAATCGTAAGAGTGAGAGTGGAGAGGAGGAGCGTTAGATTCAGCATGAGATTGTGGTGTTTTCAGTAATGAGAATCGAAGGCGGCGAATTCCAGGGGCAGGGAACGAAATCATTCCCCGGATTCCTGCTCCACAACGGTCTGCGGGCCGTATAGGAGCAGCTTGAGTTTAGTGCCGCCGCCGAAGCCCATATTGAGTTTGATGAGGATGGTGGACAACAAGCCGATAGTGATGGCGATTCCAAGGGCTGCGGCGAGGAGGCCGGATGACTGCATTCTTGGAGTGTCGTCTTCGAAGAATTCCTGCCGTGGGCGCCAGGCTTTGAACAGGATACACCCACCGGCCCAGAGGGCGTATTGGGTAAGGAGAAAGACCATGAAGGCCAGAAAGAATACTCCGACGATACCCTTGGGCAGGGAGGCCCCGCCAGTGACGATGTGGGGCTCGACCGCATGCACGGCCATTCCCGCGGGGAACATCAGGCCAATGAGCAGGAGCAGGGGCACCAGGATCAGCATGAGACCGGACCAGGCGGCAGCGGCCGGGAGGTATTTCACCGAGCCGAGGATGTGAGGTCTGGCCCAGTGAGAGGGATTCACGGCCACCGCCGCGCTCTTGCCAGAGATGAGCCCAATCATGGCAAGCGGTGCCGCCAGCGATCCGATGGCTGTGAGTATGGTTTGCACGGTAAAGCCGAGCCCGAGGCCGCGGGTGAGGACCGGGATGAGAATAAAAACAGCGAGGATCAGAAACAGCGGAAACCCGGATGGCAGGGCCATGGCGAAGTTGCCGAGGGTCGGCATGGAAGTGATACGTCGGCCGGTAAGCATCCAGCGAATCCTGAAATTCCAGAATCCGCACAACGTGGTGATGATGACGGCCAGGCCCGCACCGGTTCCGAACATGGAGATTACGGATTTCATCTGCCCGGACATCTTGCCGGCGACAATGAAACTCGGGACGCTCACGAATGTGAATGCGGCGGCGGATGCAGCGGACAAAATGAGAATGTGCATGAGTGCCGAGCCGGTGATCGGTTCAAGCAAAGAGGAGAGGATGATCCGCTGCCAGTCTCCAGTTTTCTCCGGCCGGATATCTTCAATGTCTCCGGCCATGACCGGTTCAGGCTGGGCGGTGCCTGGCGGGGGTGTTTCTTCGCCGGCTTCCTCTGCTTCGATCAGTGGCTCTTCTTCGGCTGTTTCGCCCTCGTCCTCCTCCATTTCTGCCGCACCGCCCAGCAGGTCGTAGGTCTGCATACTGGCGGGGGCCGCCTCGGAAGGATCCATCTCCTGCGCGGGCGGCTCTGGCGCCGGGCTGGGCTCTTCATCAGGATCCTGCGACTGCAACATATCCATCAGTGCGTCTTGATGATCATCGGTCTCTGCTCTGACTTCGATTTGCATGACCGGCGAATCGTCGTGTTCGTCCGGCATGCCGCTGTCTGCGAGGGCTGAAAAAATATCATCGGCTGGGCTCTCCACATCAATGGATTCATCCTGCGACGCGGAGGGCTCTTGCTGCACACTCCCTGGCCGCGGAGCGTCCAGACCACTATCTTGCCGCGGAGCGTCCGGACTACTACCCGGCCGCGGAGCGTCCGGGCTACTAATGGGGGGTGAACGCCGCAGGTCTGTCTGCTCGTTGATGGTAGGTGGGAGCTCCGGGGTCGGCGCAGGAGCATCTGCCGGCGCGGTCGTGCGCCTGGTCTGAGTAAAATCAGCCAACTCACTTGCCAGGACGTTTCCGTCCTTAAAACGGTGTTCGGGTTTCTTGGCCATCATGCGCCCGATGAGAATGGCAAAGTCCTCAGAGACCTTTGGATTCATCATACGCAAGTTAGGGGGCGGATCCTGAATGTGGCTCTTGAGGACGCTAGCGATACCCATGCCGGTGTAGGGAGGGCGCCCTGCGAGGAGATGGAAGAAGGTGGCACCAAGGCAATAGATATCGGCTTCCGGGCCGGCCTTTTCGCCCTGGGCCTGTTCAGGGCTCATGTAAAGCGGGGTGCCCAGCAACTGCCCGACTCGTGTGACGCCCACTTCCCCGGCCACCGACCGAGCCAGCCCGAAATCTGCAATCCGGACCTGGTCGCCGCAGAGCATCAGATTGCCGGGCTTGATATCACGGTGAATGATTCCTTTTTCATGGGCAGCTCCGAGCCCTCGGGCTGACTGAAGCAGGTATTGGATGGCTTCATCCGGGCCGAGCTTTCCCTTCTCTTTCAGCTCGTCGATCATGGAGCGCCCCTCGATGAATTCAAGGACCATGAGGGTCATGTCGTCGAGAGTTTTAATATCGAAGATCTTGAGAATGTTTTCGTGGTTGAGCTGGGCGAGGGCCCGCGCTTCGATGAGGAATCTCTCAAAACGTACTTTGTCGTCGGAGAACGCGCGTTTCAGAACCTTCACCGCGCTGATGCGTTCCATGAGCTGGTGCTCAGCTTTGAAAACCGTGCCCATACCGCCTTCGCCAACTTTTTCGATGGTTCTGTAGCCGATGCTTAAGAGGTCAGGCAGTTCGTCACCGGAGAAACGATCCTGTCTTTCGACGGCTTCGAGCGCGCGGGTAGCTTCACTGACTTCATGCCGGATCTCGAGGCTGCCGCGCCTGCCCACTTTCAGACGTGTCTGACAACTTCCGCATCGGAGCTTCTGGCCGGCGGGGAAATCGTCGGTGTCGTATTCCTTACCACATACGGGGCATGCAGTCATGATTCAGTGGGCATGGAATGGAAGAGGAGTGCTGGTATGTCTGGCTCTGGCTTCTAAACGCCTCTCTTAATGGGAATTGCCGAGATCGGGCTCTAAGGTGGCTGTAACGTCAGAATTCGATTAAGAGGGAGATTACGATAACGATTAAGAAAAAAAGGTAAATCACGTGCTGATAATGACGGATTGTCGACGGATTATGGCATCGAGAAGCTTGGGAGAAATGCGGGGGCTCCTGACTTCGCTGCTCTCTGCCATTACTCGATCACTGAATGAGTATCGGATGCTCCGCAAAAGAGCATCTGATGATCCGTCCAGCCGAGACTATAAGTAAAGCGGCCGTGATTTAAATTAGATTCGAGGGTTCGCCGGCCTGCCGCCCATTCTGCCGCCACCGCCGCCGGTTCTGGCTGTTTGTATCCGTGTGATGGATTTGATCAGCTTCTTCGAGACCGTTCGTTCGAGTCCCTTCTTATTGCGCAGTTTCACCCTCCGTTCGTCTTCCATCATGACATAGAGCTCCATCTCTGAATTGTCTCGGAATACAACCTTGGCCCAGTAGCCCCGGAAGGGCGGCTTGGAATGCGAGAATCGCCAGCCGTAGAGATCGTCCGTGCTGTCCGGATCGAAGAGTGAAGCGATATGCCCCCACGGCGTGCGCGGGTGCCGATTTGCCAGGGAGCGGACCGAGGCAATAGCGTCCGCACGATCCTGGGCTTCGTATTTCGATTCGATCGGCTTCTGCCGGGGTCTCGCAGAAATGACGTGGTCCTTCGGTATCTTGCCCTGGTTTTCCTTGAGGAACAGCCGGAAGCCCAGGTAATACTGGCGCAGGCGATACTTGGCCAACTGCAGGAAGGCATACATCAGGTCTGCGTTGGCTACCCATCGGCGATTACGCGTGATACTGCTGAGCCGGGAGTCAGGGACGATGACCTGCTTTTCCATGTATTCCAGGATTTCATCGACCTGTTCGAGCTTGTCCTTACAGGCTTTGAGATTCTGAGCGATGGCATCAGGTGGCATCCCGCCGCCCGGCGCTCTGACAGAATCCCACTGGTTTGTGATCAGCTCGAGAGAGCGTTTGAACACATTGCGCGCGGTTCTGGCATCGTACTCGTTGCGGGAACAGAGCTCCGGGCTGTAACGCTCCATGAGCTCCCAGTCGTAGAGCTCTTGCATGGCCTTCTCCTGTTCCGGGTCGGAATCAAGGATGTAGTACGCGCCGGATGTGCGATAGGCGACGCGGCTCTGGTCGTAGATGCCAAACCCCGAAGGGATGCTCCCTTTGCGCCAGGAACTGATACCTCCGTAGCCAAGCTCATAGATTTCCGGGCGTGCCGTCTCGGGGCCACGGCGAACAGTGCCTGTGCCCTCCCAGATGTCGCCATTCTCATCCGTATACTTGAATGGCTCACTGACCTCAGAGCTTTGGAACGGGCACATCCGATTGATGATGTAGGTGGTCATCTTGCTGCGGCGGAGCTCCTGGAACGCTTTCTCCGTCAGGTGGCCGTCATCACCACTGTCATCATCCACCAGGATGACCACTTTCTTACCGCGCTGAATGTCCCTGAATTCCTGGGCACAGTAGATGAGCGCGGTCATGACGTTTTCGGCGGTTCCGGGTTCATTGGCTTCGATGTGGTCGAAAGCTTCCATGACCAGGTCCAGATCTTCGGTAGGCTCGAGCCATTTTTGGGGTTCAGAGCCGAATTGAATGATCGCCTGTTTGAGATTTCCCGCGCCTTCCTGTTCACGGAATTTGCTATCCATCTTTGAGATATGTTCCTTGATGGACTGCTGATCGTCGGCCATGCTGACCGATGCATCAATGAGCCAGACCAGCAGCACGTTGCCGCCAAACTTCCGCGCCTGCTGGCTCAGGCGAACGCTCATGTTGTCCATGACTTTTCCGTAGCCGCCCAGACCGCGGACGGTGGTATTCCATTCACCGTGCCCGAGGATGCCCTCCTCCTGAAATGCGCCCAGTCCGTGGCCTTCCTCGCCGAAGGTATCCTCTCCTGGACCGATGAAATCCTCTTCAATCATTTCGCTGGTATCGACCTCGCCCATTGGCTCGACGTCTATTTGCGAGAGATCCATCTCCGGGGCTTTGGTCAGGTTTTCGGTAACCAGGACCGGCGCGACCATCTTCGCCTCAGGGGCAGCGGTATTCAGCGCCTTGAAGATCTGTTCAATTTTTTGAAGGTCGAGTTGGGTGGGTGGGTCACGCTGAAAGGTGGTCTCGATGATGACGTCCTCCACTCGATTGGAGGCGGGGCTCATCATGAGCACTTTGCCGAGGAACATGGCGGCGACAAAGTGGAGCGCGACGGATACGATCCACCACGGCGCGGACATGACGCCCGAGCTGAGCCTGGAGCTCAGCGAGCGTCCCCGGAGAACGTAATCGAGGCTGTCTACATCCTCGTAATCGTCATAATCCTCCCAGTCTTCATCATAGTCATACTGTGATGAATCGAGAGCCACTTCTTCGGGCATAGTGACTTCCTGTTACCTGTTAGAACGTTGGATTGTGAAAAATCTAAAAAGCATGGCAGAAGAGTGACGAATGTCAATGTGCACCCTCTTACAAAGCCCTAGAGTGCTTGAAAGCATTGACATAACGATCAAGTCTTGCCACAATCCCGCGGCCCTGTCCAGGCTTGAAACAGTGCGGGCGCGGACAGGTATTGGGCGCGGGACAGACATACTTCGAGCCGGGCACGGGCCACTCGATTCCTTATCCATCTGAATTCTGGGAGACTTTCATGAAATTCGGCATCAACACCCTTCTCTGGTGCGGCTCATTCGAAAACAAGCATTTGAAATTCATCGACAAAGCGAAAGAGCTCGGCTTCGACGGCATTGAAATGGCCGTCTTTGATCCCGGCGCTATCAGTGCAAAAAAAGTAAAAGCCAGGCTCGAAGCCAACGGCCTCGAGGGCCTCATGTGCGCGGTCATGCCTTTCGATGGCAACGGTGACCTGACCTCGAGCGTCAAGTCCGAGCGGCAGTTGGGTATCGACACCATCAAGGGTACGATTGACTGGGCTGCCGAGGCGGGCGCCCACACCATTTGCGGCCCCGTTCACATGCATGTGGGGGCAAAGCCGCCTGAAAACCGCAAGCCGCCCCAGCGCAACAAAGCCGAATGGAACAACTGCGTCAGGTCACTCAAAACGCTCGGCAAACATGCGGCCCCCGCAGGCATCAAGCTCGCCATCGAGCCGCTTAACCGGTTTGAGACCTACTTCCTCAACACGGGCGCAGATACCGTCCAGCTCTGCAAAGAGGTGGGTGAGCCCAATGTCACCTATCACTACGACACCTTCCACGCGAACATCGAAGAGCAGGATCCTGTCGGCGTGATCAAAAAATCAGGTAAACACGTAGGCCACGTGCACCTCAGCGAAAACGACCGCGGCATTCCCGGGTCAGGCCATGTGGATTGGGCTGGCGTTCTGACCACTCTGAAGAAGATTAAGTATGACGACTGGCTTGTCATCGAGAGTTTTGTCCCGCAGGTACCGGAGATCGCCGCAGCAACCTGCATCTGGCGGCCGCTGGCAAAGAGCGGCGATGAGCTGGCCTCCAAGGGATTGAAGTTCCTGAAGAGAACCTTGAAGAAGGTTTGAAAGCTATTGAATTCTGACAGAAATCCGATCATCCTAGATCTTAATGTTGGTACCAGGATTTCCCCCCATCTACTGCCAGCATCCGGTCTTTGCTGAATAATCCTGTTTGAACTCGGTTTGTGGGAGGCCCACCCCGAAAGTGATCATTGGTGGAGGAGCACAGCCAATCCATCATCGAACAACTCCGGACACTTAATTCGTTTGATCGATACCGGATCGATACATGGCCAGCACTCTTACGGTAGTCAGCGGCCCCATCCAGGGCCTTATCTTCGAACTCTCCGAAACCGAGGTGAATACCCTCGGCAGGGGCTCGGGCTGTACCATCGTTCTCAAGACCGATTCCAAGGCATCCCGGTCGCACGCAGCCATCGGCCGCACCAAGGACCGGTTCGCCATTGTGGACATGAATTCCGCAAACGGCATCTATCGAAACGGCCAGCGGATTAAAAAGGCGTTCCTCGAAGACGGCGACCTGTGCCTTGTCGGCTAGTATCTCATGCGGTTTTCGCTGGACCGCGCCTCCATGGCCAAGTATGCAGTCGAATCAAAAAACGCCTGCCTGGCATGCCGCCGGGAGCTGACCGATGACGAGATGAATACTGGCCTGTATGCGACGGCGGAGAACGGCTATTACTGCCTTCGCTGCATTGATGAGACCAACATCATCGGCTGCACTCTGGGTAACTTCCAGATCATGAGAAGAGCTCGGTAAGGGATCGGTCGGCCGGGTCTATCGGGCCCGCCTT
>JASLXP010000835.1 GCA_030740295.1 Planctomycetota bacterium | reverse complement strand
GGAATCCATCGACACCCCGCTCGCACCAGAGCAGCAGCGAATCCGCGAGGTATTGCCAGACCTCCTTCTGCGAGAAATCGAGCTCAACCAGATCATCCCAGGTCACTCCCCACGCGCCGGGCGAGACGAAATGTCCGTCATCGCGGCGAACGAACCAGTCCGGGTGATCATTCAGAAGCTCGGTCGACCAGCCGAGATGATTGACGGCCATGTCGAGTAACACTTCGCCGCCGTAGGCGTGTACTTGCGCGCAGAACTGGCGGAAATGCTCGTTGGGCGTCCTGTCTGTGCGGAAGGCGCAGTATGCGTGGTTGACGCTGCGCATGTCGGACGACGCGTAAGGGCTTCCATAGCGACCCATCCGTGCGTAATGGGTCGGGGTCTCCTGCACTGGCAGCAGGTGCAGGATTCGGATACCGAGATCTTCGAAGAGAAAGGGGAGCTCCCTCTCGAGGTCGTCGAGCGTAGCACTTGGCGGGATGACGGTGAAGCCTTTTTCTTCAAGCTCGCACACCGCGTCAGCCTCGTACGCGGGCGCGGCCTCTTCCATTTCCTTGTAGGGGCCGAACTGGCGGGGGAACGCCGAGTAAATGCTGTTGTTGCCCCACCACTTCAATGCATGGACGGAGACATAGGAATTGTCGCCCCACGGCCAATGGGTGATCTCATCGGCAATGAGATAGGTTTTGTATTCGTAGTAACCGGGCTGGTGTGCGATGAGCTCGATGGAAAACGAGCTTTCGCCGATGCGCTCCATCTCGACATCGTGCCAGCCGACAGTGAAGAGGGACGCGCCTTCTTCGATGCGTTCGATCACCTGTCTGCGTTTTTCGTCGGCCCCGTTGAGGTCCGTGCGGAGGAATGCCTTTGCCTTCGCGGGCGGGGCATTTCCTTGGATTTTCAGTTTCACTTTGAGGACTTCGCCTGCGAACAGGACCTGACCGGTGCCGCATGCGGGATCAGCGGTGAGTTGGTATTGGCTCATTTGAGTGAACGTGATTGCAGTCTGGTAGCGTGAGGAAGGACCAACTTCTCAAAAATGATCATGCGGCCAGATGTACGCATAGCGCCGTGGGAAGAGCGCAATGATTGTTTCAGTCAAGTCTCGGCCGCACTTGACGTCGTCTTTGGCGAGGATGAATTCGGGGGGCTGGTATCCGAGCATCAATTGCATCAGACGTTTCTGCGGCAAGGCCAGCGAAAGCCGGGGTCTGCCTTCGCCGGGGATGAGGCGTCTGCCCTTTACGGATATCGCCACATTCCCAAGGTCGGTTTTTATGGCGAACGGGCCGGGGGGCCTGGCTTTGGCCTCGGTCAGATGGTTCGACCATTGCGGCAGCATCTTATGCACTGCGGAGCGCAGGTTGGTGATGCGCGCCATGCCGCCGCCGTTGCGGGGGAAAGTGGTTGAGATGTTGAGCCCGTAATCAGTGAATGCCGTCAGCAGCGGAAGGTCTGCCGGGGCGTGGATGCCGATCTTGCCGGCGCGATTCCGGTCGGCTGTTTCGGCCGCGTCGCGCAGGAAGCTGCCGAGGATTTCGATGTCTTCCTGCGCACCGAATTCCAGGATGCTGCAGTTGCTGTCACTCGCGTCAAGGATCGAATACGCGACGATGCTCTTGCCCATGGTGAACACCCGCGCGCCTTCGAATCGGCTTGACCTGTGTTCCCACTCGGGCCTGTTTCTGACCGCGTTTCCCCAGATGAGTGAACCTGTCTGCTGATAGAGTCGCTTTACCGCAGGCATGTCAGATGCCTTGAACGCGCGGCCTCTGATCTTGCGCGGAGCTTTGAGCGCGTCAGCGACGCCGATGCTGATGCTGGTGGATGGCAGCGAAGAGATATAGCCGAAACGATCGTAATAGTCAGAGATGCCGAACAGCACGGAGATGTCGAATCCTTCTTTAGCCATGTGCTTGACCGAGTCTTTCATGACCCGGGCCGCGTATCCTTTGCGCCGGTGTTCCGGATCTGTGCCGACATCTGCGATGCCGCCGACGCGTAATACCGATTCGCCGAATTTCATCTGCAGATCTTGAATGCGGACCGAAGCGACGATCTTTCCGTCTACTTCAAGAACGCGAGCAAGGTGGGGCTGTGCCCCAGGTCCGATCAGTGCTTCGTAAAAGTAATTAGTGCGCCGGCCGTAATCTCTCGAGAAAGATCGGGCTGAGAGATGGGCGACTTGTTTGAATTCGTTGGCGGTAGCGTGTCTTAGTTTGGTTGGCATGAGTACCCCAAGGATTCGGACAGAGGAGGAAAAGAAAAGAGAGCTTAGAAGGTTTACACGTGTGGCAGAGGCTGCATGTGATGGTCCCGGAATCTATCTCTGACATCAAACTGTTAAAGTAATCGGGGGGAGCTTCGATGCTAAAGCATTGGTGCCTACCCCGTGATATAGTTCCGGCCTTTTGTCGCCGCACCATCGAGGGCAAGCAAATGCATGGCGATGCGGCAGGGCAGTTTCGCCAGGCTGTAGAGATTTATTTGAATCACGCGTACGAGGAATCTGAGCCTCCGCAGCGCGTTCGGAAGCGGCTTGATTTCATCCCGGCGACAGATTCGATTCAAGAGATCCTCGCTGCGGATTCATTTGAAGTGGACGAGCTCGAGGAGGCCCGGGGCGCGCCCTGTTTCAGATTGAGGTTGGGCAATCGGCGATATCCGCACATGAAGCTCGTTGTCCAACGGATCAGCGATCAGCAGGTGGTTTACTCGGTGGATACGCACGATCAGCATTTCGAATTGCCGGCAAACTCGGAAGAGGCGGACGGATTGAAAGAACTGCGGGATTTCAACGGCGAGCTCAAGCAACGAATCGAGCATTGCTGGAGCGACCGCCAGATTACGACATTCGCCGAGCTTCTCTCCTGCGATATTGAAGGGAAGGAACGTGCGGAAGGGCTGCCGGTGATTCTGTTGGTCGAGGACGAATTGGATATCCTGGAGGCGGAACAACAGATACTGGAGAGCGGCGGCTACTTTGTTCTGGCGTTTCAGGATGGTCAGCTCGCGATCGAATCGGTCAAGGGTGGCGAAAAGCCCGACCTGTGCATTCTCGATATCATGATGCGTGATATGGATGGTTTCCAGATTCGTGATGTGGTCCGTGAAAAGTACGGGCAGGAATTGCCGGTCATTTTCGTGTCAGGGCTGCCTGTGGAGGCCCTGGAAAAGAGCGGTGAGGAGTTTCTGCAGAAGCCTTTCCGGGGAGAGGATCTTCTGAACAAGGTGGGTTCGCTGATAAAGAAGAACGGGATGTAGCCGCGGCCAAGCACTGAATCTGGGAGATGAAGTCCAGGGCCTTAATCTTAGGGCGGTTTCAGTTTCCGGACCCGAACATACTCATTACTCCATCTCAAACCATCGCAGGATCTCTGCGAGAAGTCCTTCGTCTGATTTGGCCATTACCAGAATGCCGATGGTCGTAAGGATGAACAGGATCAGCATGATGGTGATAGCGGCGCCAGAACGTGACTGACGTGGCAGCGCGGCTACCGGCAGTTTGCCTTCACGCACGCGGGCCATGGCTTCCAGCAGTTCGGCGTACGATTGATGACGATAGTCCGGCTTCTTGGCGCACATCTTGTGCAATAACAGCTCGACTCCTTCGGGCAGCGAATGCCCCAGTTCCTGGCCCGTGGGCAGGGGACGCTGAACGTGGCCGCGGATGACTTCCATCGCGTTGCGGCCTTCGTACGGCAGCCGGCCGGTCATCATGTGGAGCATAGTGATGCCCAGGGAATAGATGTCGGCGCGATAATCCGAATGGGCCGCGTCCATGCTCTGCTCGGGGGCCATGTAATAAGGCGTGCCGACGCCAGTGCCTGACTCAGTGACTCGGATGTCTTCTTCGAAATTCTTTGCCAGGCCGAGGTCGGTGAGCTTCGTCTGTCCATTGGGCGTCAGCAGGATATTCTCGGGCTTGATATCTCGATGAATGAAGGATTGCTTGTATGCGTGCTGCAATGCGGCGGCGACGGCTGTTCCGATTTCAAGAGATTTTTCTACAGAGATCTTGCCTTCTTCGTCGATGACCTGTTTCGCCGTTTTGCCTCCGATGAAATCCATGACGAGGTACGGTCTCTTCTCATGTTCACCTGTTTCGTGTACGTGAACGAGATTGGGATGGTTCAAGGTGGCCGCGGCGTTTGCCTCTCGCTGAAAACGCTGGACGTAGCTCTGATTCCGGCTGGCCTTGACCGAGAGCCACTTCAACGCGAAACGTGCGTCCTTTTCCCCGGCCGCTTCGAAGACATTGCCCGTGCCGCCTTCACCAAGCTCTCGGATCACCCGATATGGTCCAATCTGTTCAGGCCGGCCAAGCTCATCAGGACTGGGTACCTGTACCGCCGACCCGCAGGCCGGGCAATGAATCTGGCGCCCGACATGCTCGTCTGAGGTCGACAGCTTTTTGAAGCATTCCGGATTGCTGCAATCGAACCGGATCGCCATTGAAGAATATGGTTGTTGGTTGATGGCTAATGGTTGACGGTTGTCATTGTCAACGATGAGGTTTGAAGTTTCTATCAGACAAAGCCGGTTTGAAGAACGCCTGCGGATCATTGAAAACGCCAATGCCGATCTGGTTTTAGCAATGGCCTTAATATGTTGTGAGGAACATGACAGAGGATTTGCAGTCCGATGAGCGGAGGCCGGTAAACGTTTTCCGTGTCATCCTTATTGGAACGTTTTTATCGGTGCCGTTTGCGTTCTGGTTGCAGTATGCAGAGCTCGTTCTTCGTGAGGGCCTTTTTGCGGTATCGAGCGCGCTGCCTCCGCCGGCAATTGCGGGCCTTTTTATTCTGGCGCTGGTACACGCGGGACTGAAATCCGCGGGGCGAAGACACTGGCTGCCACGGGAAGAGGTTCTGCTGATCTACGTGTTTCTCCTCATCACGGTGGCTCTTGCCTCGTACGGGCTGATTCAACAGCTCGTCATGCATCTGGCGGGAGGCTATTTTTATGCTTCGAGCAGCAATGATTTTGCATTGGTGCTGGCGAAGGTGCCGTCCTGGGCAGCGCCGCAGGATCAGGAGCTGATCCGAAAAATGTTCAATGGTGCCGATGCGGATGAAAGCTATCGAGCATACATGTTGCCCATGATCCGGGGATGGCTGTTGCCGATGCTGAAGTGGGGACTGCTGGTGGGCGCGGTTTATACATTCACCTGGTCTCTCGCGCTGGTTGTCGAGGAGCAGTGGTGCGTTGCCGAGCGTTTGAAATTCCCCCTGGTCACACCACCCCTCGAGCTGACCACCGGCGCCGAAGGTAACAGCCGAATTTTCGAAAAGGGGTTGCTGGGCAGCTCGTCGCTGAAGCTCGGACTGCTGGTCTCAATCTTCATGAACGGGCCATCGTTTGGGAAGGCGTTCTATCCGGACTTTCCGGGCTTGAAGCTGTTCTGGAATACCGGATTCAAAACTGCTCCCTGGAGCGCGGGGAACATGGCAATGTCCTACCGTCCGGTCGCTTTGGGTATTGCATTCCTCGCGCCGACGGATGTGAGCCTCGGTATCTGGGTATTCGAATTCTTCAAGTCCGCGCAAAGGATATTTGGTGCTGCCCTTGGATTGGGCGAACTGCGGGGAACGGACATGGCCGGCAGCCTGGCGCGATTCCCGTATCACTCTGAACAGGCGGCCGGCGCGTTCCTTTTCTTTGCGATTTTGAGCCTGTGGATGGCCAGGAAGCATGTGCTTCGCGTCTGCAGCTCGCTAACGGGAAAAGAGCCCGATTCACAAATGATACGGATGCGGTGGGCCTGCTCTGGCGTGCTCGGCAGCGCGGCTTTCATCGTTGTGTGGCTGATGCTCGGAGGAATGTTTGGAGGCGCGGTCTGTGCGTTTCTCATCATGCTCGTGGTGCTGGCCATTACCTATGCGCGCATTCGTGCCAGCGCAGGCGTGCCGCTCTACGGGATCAAACCTTACCGGCCGGACGTGATGCTGGTTTCCATGACGGGGACATCTTCCTACAGCACGTCATCCCTGGCTCATCTGGGCCCGATGGCCTTTCTGTCGATGAGCTATTTCCCGATGCTGATGGCCACGCAACTCGAGGGACTGAAGTTTGCGCAGGAGACCGGGGTGCGGCGGCGTGACCTGATGAAGGTTCTTTTCGGTGCACTCATCGTCGGCTGTGTGGTCGGGTTGTGGACTCTGTTTCACGTCATGTACGTTCAGGGCGCGGACCAGTTTCACTCATACATCCGCCGGTCGCCCCAGGCCAGCTTTCGGTCTGCTGTGGGCTTCATGAAATCTGCGACCGGGGTGGACTGGTACGCGATATCCGCCGTGGTTGCAGGTTTTGTCATTTCTGCCGGGCTGAATTTGTGCCGCAGTCTGTACTGGTTCTGGCCAATCAATCCGCTGGGGTATGCCATTTCGCAAACGCCGGCCACCCGTCACATGTGGGGGATGTTCCTGATAGCCTGGGTAACAAAGGTCCTCGTGATGCGGTATGGCGGAGTCCGGCTTTACCGGCAATTCGTGCCGTTCTTTCTTGGCCTGATTGTCGGGCAGATGGTGCTGGTGATCATCAGCAACGGCCTGAACATCTGGTTGGGTACGCGGATTTATGTGAGCGCGTTTTAGGCGGATAACCTCAGATCAAGCGTGGATGTCTATCTCCCCCACATGCCCGGAGAGAGAGTGGATGTGGCCGTGCACACGGTCCAAGAGCTTGCGGAGGAACTTGCGGGCGCGATGGGCTCGGCGAAGCATAGTGTTGGCGAACGTCTCCTTTTCCTTGGCATGTTCGAGCAGGTGCCGGCCCGCGTGGCGGAGCTCGGATTTGGGGTCATCGTCGTTGAGGCCGAACTTATCCATGGCACGTTGAACGTGTTTGGCGTCTCTCCGCAGATTGTCGGCCTTGTTGTACGCGTTGTCTCGGATGGTTCCAGCGGTTTTCTTGAGGAACTTGGCGAGTTTGATCTTGAACCGTGCGCGAGCGCGATTCTTTGGTCCACCGAGTCTCCTGAGGTATCTTGCCTGATCGATGAGATCCTCCGCGTGGGATTCGCGGGCATCGGCCCGGGAATCTGCCCTGTTCACGATCTTGTGTGAATGATCAATGAGATCAGACGCGGTGTGGCCTTTGACCAGATGTTTGCCTGCGATGCGCTGCTCTTTCGCTGTCTTTCTGAGACCGTGGGCCCTCTCTTCGAGGTGGTGGATCTTTTCCAGCAAGCCCTTAATGCGGTGATGGCGGCGTTCCAGCCGGTGGAGCGCGTCTATCCGCCTGGTACGGCGGGAGTTAGGAAGCGTGTGCGCAGGATCAATATCGTCGATTTCCGGGAAGCTGGGGACATAATCATCGTCCGCATCGTCATCAACCGGGTCGTATCGATGATAGCCGGATTCGTCTATCTCATCGACGGGATGGAGGAAATCAGACGGGATGTCATCAAGATCGTCTTCGTGGACGTAGATGGTGACGTTGTCACCGTCATCGCCGGGGATCTCGACCGGTCTGAACCCATCCAGATCGGCGCCGTAATGATTTTCAGCATAGTCACTTATGACTGCTTCATCCCCGTAACCCGAATCGACATCGATATCGTCGTATGCGGGAGGGGTGTCATTGCCGGTGTCGGGGTGAGCTTTAACGGGGAAGAGGACACCGGCCGCGGTGAAGAGGCTTATGTTGTTGAGCGAGGCCATAGGAATTCTCCTGGTCTGGGTACGCAGGTGTGGGGCGCGGATTTCGCGCCGGGAATTCCTCAGCCATAATTTATTGAAAGAACCTTTTGCTCCAGGATTCTCGAAAGAACTGGGCAGGAGTTTAGTCCAAGCCGCGATTTGCGGGGCTAAGAGTCGCCCATTTTTGCCAGGGCCTCTTCCTTGAGCAAATCCAGGTGTTGCTGTCCAAACTCCTCTTCGAGCTGCTTGCACTCGATGCAAAGCCGCGCTGAAGGGACAGCTTTAAGCCGCATCGGAGGAATGTATGGGCATGTGCTGCAAAGGTTTAGCGGTGCATCTGCACATGCAGTGCAGATGCCGAACGTGCCATCCCCGATATGCTGCAGGGCCTGTCGTATCATCATTCGGCGGCGAGCCTCAATCTCCGCAATCTGCAATGCCAACTCGTCATCAAGGGCTTCGGAGGCCGTATCGGTGGTGTCTGCATTACGCCCGCCGTGAAGGCTGATGTGTTCATCTTTCTTCCTGCGGATCAATTCGTTGAGGTCCTGAAGTTCGCTGAGAAGAGTGGTTTGCATCTCATTCAGGAAGCTCTTGCGCTGACTGGTCTTACCCGCAGCGACGGCCTTCGCGTTCGGTTTTTTGACTGTTTCCGATGAAACTTCTCGGACGGCCTTCTTTGAAACGGCTTTTTTTGCTGTTGCCTTCTTTGAAACGGCCTTTTTTGCTGTTACCTTCGTTTTGGCTTTTGAGGCCTTCTTAGCGGCGGTTTTTGTGACCTTTGCCACGGTTTTGGTTTTCTTCTTCGCAGCCGGTTTCCTGGTTGTTTTTGACGCGCTTTTTCTCGTGGCTTTCTTGGCAGGCGTGCTCTTCTTTGGAGATTTCTTTTGGGTCTTGCTGGCAGGTTTGGCGGTTTTCTTTGCCGTTCTTTTCTTCGCGGGCGCTTTCTTGGCAGGCGCTTTCTTGGCAGGCGATTTCTTTTTCGCCTTACTTGAGTTGGTCTTCCTGTTCGCCTTTTTACTCATCGTTCGTGTCTCTCAATATGGTGATTGTAGATAGTCAAATGGTGTGAATGTCCTCTGGCTGCCCCTCAAAATCGGCGGCATTATACTGAGAGCGGATCGTCAGTCAAACATCGCGCCGAAGGCACAATTCTCGGGCTTAAGGACAATCAATTCAAAGGGTTGTAATGGCGTGCCGTCATACTCTTGACACAATCAAGTGCCTCCGTACAATCGCCCGGCTTAAAACGAAAATCTGTTGAAAAAGCAGTTCTGTCCCGGTGGGTCTGAAAAATCTCTTTTATTCGGGGAATCCGTTGATTCTTCTTTGAACCAAATTGCATGAAAGTCTGAGTATCCTGCATATTACAAATGTTCATGCTCATCATGGTTCTCATGGTGTTTCTCGTTCACAACCTGCGCTGAGGTGTTTGGATGTTCAAGGGATCTAATGTCGCTTGGGGTATTGATCTTGGTCATCAGAGCCTGAAGGCCGTCAAGATCAGTCGTGCTGGTGGTTCCGTTCGTTTGGAACGCGTTGAAAAAATACCTTACGAAGGAATGGAGCCTGACCCGGATTCGGTGGAGAGAACACGATACATCAGGACAGCGTTGGCCGAGTTCATGGAGCTGGCCAAGCCGAAAAAAAATGATCATATCGGGATTGCCATTCCCGGCCGTTCCGCTTTCAACAGGACCATCCCGCTGCCGCCGGTCGAAGAGAAAAGAATCCCGGACATCGTTAAGTATGAAGCTCAGCAGCTCATTCCATTCCCCATCGATGAAGTCATCTGGGATTACCAGAGGCTTGGTGAAGATGAGTTGGCCGATGAACTGGAAGTGACGCTCTTCGC
>JASLXP010000834.1 GCA_030740295.1 Planctomycetota bacterium | reverse complement strand
AGAGGCCCGCATTCTCCATTTCCATCTCCGGCCGGGAAGGCCCCGGATCTCGATGCTGTGGTTTGAGTGTGTCTTCAGACCATCTAGAAACGATCTATGGGAGCCCGTCATGTAAGGTTCAAGAGCCAGGATGTGCATCGGTCAGGAATCAGTGATCAGGAAAGTGAATTCAGGCCAGCCATCGAGTAACGAGGCAAGAGGGAGGGCTCGGAGGGGTGAGTATGTGTTGCATGGCGCTGTTGGGTTTGAAAGCAAGCGAGTATCGAGCATCCAGCGTCGAGTATCCAGCATTATTGAAATGCCGATCCTCGACCCTATAATCCCGGCCTCCAGCGACGGAAGACATAGAAATCCAGACGGCCAGTTAGCGACGAGTTGGCCAAACATATTGATATTCAACTACTTACAGTAAGGGAGAATCCCTCATGGGCAATCTTTCGAATGAAGAAATCTTTCGCTACAGCCGCCACCTGATCATGCCTGAGGTGGGCCTCGAAGGTCAGCAGAAGCTCAAGGATGCCTCGGTGCTTTGCGTCGGCACAGGCGGGTTGGGCTCGCCCCTGCTTCTTTATCTGGCGGCCGCCGGGGTCGGTAAGCTTGGCATCATGGATTTCGACGTCGTGGATAATACGAATCTGCAGCGACAGGTGATTCACGGCACTAAGGATGTCGGACGCCCCAAGCTGGATTCAGCCAAAGAGACGATTCTCGACATCAATCCGTTCGCCGAAGTCGAGCTCTATGAGACGCGCCTGACGTCCGATAATGCGCTCGAGATCTTGCGAGACTATGACGTCATTGCCGATGGCACGGATAACTTCCCGACCCGTTACCTGGTCAACGACGCGTGTGTCCTGCTGGGCAAGCCCAATGTTTACGGGAGCATCTTCCGATTCGAAGGCCAGGCCAGCGTGTTCGATGCTACCCGTGGGCCCAACTATCGCGATCTGTATCCTGAGCCTCCTCCTCCGGGCATGGTGCCGAGTTGTGCGGAAGGTGGAGTCTTTGGTGTGCTGCCCGGTATTATCGGCGTCATCCAGGCGACCGAGGCCATCAAGCTCATCACCGGCATCGGCGAACCGCTCATCGGACGCCTTATGATCTACGACGCGCTGGCCATGAGCTTCACAGAGCTCAAGCTGCGAAAAGATCCGAACGCGCCCGAGATTAAGGAACTCATCGATTATGAACATTTCTGCGGAATGGAGGAATTACCGGTCATCGAGAGTATCGCCGACGTCCAGCTTACTGTTGAAGACCTCAAGACCAAGATTGATAACAACGAGGACATGCTACTGGTCGATGTCCGTGAGCCGCACGAATGGGAGATTTGCCATATCGACGGGGCGAGGCTCGTGCCCCTCAGCCAGTTCACGAACGAGATCAATCAGCTCAACAGCGCTCAGGAAATAGTTCTTCTCTGCCACAAAGGCATCCGCAGTCTTAAGGCGCTGCAGTTCCTCCACCAGGCCGGTTTCCGCAAGCTGAAGAACCTGCAAGGGGGCATCGATGCCTGGGCGAGCCGGATCGAACCGGATATGCCGCGGTATGCGTAGTGCGTAATACCTAATTGTGTAAGTGTGTCAGGTAAGATCCGGTGGTTTTCGATTCTGCGGATCCGATCCTGAATTTCTTGCCCGGCCAGTTCTCTTCGGTGATCCATCCAAGCCGCCTTGCCATACTCAATCGGACGCCACAAGCCCCACTTACTTATTACACATTACTCATTACTCATCAGGCCATGGACCTCAGCAATCTCAGCCTCGCCTACCTTGAAGATCTCTATTCCCAGTTTCTTGCTTCCCCGAGCTCCGTGTCCGAAGACTGGCGCAATTACTTCAGGGGCGTGCGTGCTACTACCAGCACTGTACTCAACACTAGAGGTCAGTTCGGGCCGTCCTTTAAGCCGTTCAGCCTTTTCAATCCGCCGGGCAGCGGGCAGGCAGAAAATGACCGGGAACTAGAACGGCCGGCCCTTCCGGATAACCATGCCGAGTTGCAGGACAAGGTCGACCAGCTTGTGCGCGCTTATCGGGTGCGTGGCCACATGATAGCCATGGTCGATCCCCTCGGGCGGGAGCGTCCAAAGCCGCCAGAGCTCGATCCGGAATTCTACGGATTCTCGAAGGAAGACCTCACACATACTTTTTCCACCATGACGATCCACGGTCCCGAGCAGCTCACACTGTTCGAGATTCTTGCGCGTCTTGCCAATACTTACTGCCGGTTCATCGGTGCTCAGTACATGCATATTGATGACCTGCAGATCAAGCGCTGGCTCGAAACGCGGATGGAGGACACCGAGAACCACATCACCCTTTCACCTGAACAGCAGATTCGGATTCTCACCCGCCTGACCGATGCGGTGGTTTTTGAGGATTTTATTCAGAAGAAATTTCTAGGAGCGAAAAGTTTTTCGCTGGAAGGCGCCGAAAGCCTGATCCCGCTGTTGCACCTCGCCATTGAAAAGGCCGGCCAGCATGAGATGGATGAGATCGTCATCGGAATGGCCCACCGTGGCCGTCTGAATGTTCTCGCCAACATCATGGCCAAGAGCCCCCGCAAGATTTTTCGAGAATTCGAAGACGCGGATCCCGAGCGCTACATGGGTCGCGGGGATGTAAAATATCACCTCGGCCACAGCAGCGATTGGGTCGCCGAAAACGGACACCAGATCCATCTCTCACTCAGTTTTAACCCGAGCCATCTGGAGTTCATCAACCCGGTTGCGCTCGGAAGAATGCGGGCAAAGCAGGATCGCTTTGGTGATTCTGACTTCCGGCGAGGCATGGCCATCCTCATCCACGGCGATGCCGCGTTTGCCGGCGAGGGTGTCGTGCAGGAGACGCTGAACATGAGCGAGCTCGACGGCTACCGTACGGGCGGCACGCTCCACATCATCGTCAACAATCAGATCGGCTTTACCACGTCGCCCGAAGAATCTCGTTCGTGCGTCTATGCCACGGATGTGGCAAAAATGCTGCAGATACCCATCTTTCACGTCAACGGCGAGGACCCGGAATCGGTCGCGCAGGTGATTGATATCGCCATGGATTTTCGGGCGAAGTTTCAGAAGGATGTCGTGATCGACATGTACTGTTATCGGCGCCGAGGGCACAATGAATCGGATGAGCCTTCGTTCACGCATCCGCTGCTTTATCGCGAAATCGAAAAGCGGGAATCCGTACGGGAAGGCTACCTCGATCATCTGATGAAGCTCGGCGGCATGAGCAGAGGACAGGCTGAACGCATCGCCGAGGAGCGCCGCAATCTACTCGAACAAGAGCTCGCCGTCGCCAGGCGTGAGCCGGTCGTGACCAGGGATTACGGCGATGTGGGGCTCTGGATGAAGTACCAGGGCGGTAACGATGATTCCGTCGATGAAGCTGAAACCGGTGTCGCCGCCAATCGCCTTTCGCTCTTCCTGAAAAAACTGACGCAGTATCCGGAGACCTTTCACCCGCACCCGAAGATAAAACGCTTTCTCAAACAGCGACAGGAAATGGCAAGTGGAGACCGCTCACTCGACTGGTCTGCAGCCGAAGCACTGGCTTTCGCCACTCTGGCCACCGAAGGCCACCGCATCCGACTCAGCGGACAGGATTGCGGCCGAGGCACTTTCAGCCACCGCCACGCGGTCCTGCACGATTACGAAAATGGAGAGCCGTACCTCGCGCTCCGTCATCTGGCCGAGAAACAGGCGCCGGTCGACATCCTCAACAGCCCGCTTTCCGAAGCCGGGGTGCTTGGATTCGATTACGGGTACAGCCTGGATTGTCCGGACGGACTCATCATGTGGGAGGCGCAGTTTGGCGATTTCTCGAACGCTGGTCAGGTGATCATCGATCAGTTCATATCGAGTGCGGAAGACAAGTGGCGCCGGCTTTCCGGCCTCGTCCTTCTCTTGCCTCACGGTTTCGAAGGCATGGGTCCGGAACACTCGAGCGCACGTCTCGAGCGCTGGCTCATGCTGGCCGCGGAAGACAACATGCAAATCTGCTGTCCGACGAGCCCGGCCCAGTATTTTCATCTTCTGCGCCGCCAGGTTCATCGCCCTCTGCGGAAACCACTCGTCGTCATGAGCCCCAAGAGCCTGCTCCGGCATCCGAAAGTGGCATCTGCGCTCGACGATCTTGCCAGTGGCAGCTTTCAGCGTGTCATCGCAGACAGCCTGGAAAGTCTCGAATCAGTCAAGAAGATCGTGATGTGCACAGGCAAAGTGTACTATGACCTGCTGGCGCACCGAGAGAGGACCGGACAGCAGGATGTGTCCATCCTCCGCCTCGAACAGCTCTACCCTTTCCCAGACGAAATCATCGAGGCGATGCTGTCCGAATTTCCGGACGGAGCGCCTGTAGTCTGGGTGCAGGAAGAACCCGAGAATATGGGCGCCTGGCCGTTCCTCCGCCTGCGCGTGGGTGAGAGCCTCGCCGGCCGTGAGCTCAAGGGCATCTGCCGACCCGAATCCGCCAGCCCGGCAACCGGATCAGCGAACAGCCATAAAATAGAACAGCGGCGATTAGTGGAAGATGCCCTGGAGGTATGAGATTCTGGATGCTCGATGCTGGACTTGATACTTCACCTGCCATGCAAGGGGGCTGTGGGTTTAGGATCGTTGCCGTCTCAAGACGCCACAAGGCAAGCCGGAGGCATCAATAAAGCGACAGTAACCAGGGGCGTTATCTGGCCTGCCAACCGTTCGTGCCTTCTGCTAACATGCAGCATCAAGCATCCATCCATCGAGCACCCCTCATTAGACCATTCACTAAGCCATGATCAAAGCCATCCTCTTCGACCTTGATGACACCCTATACGACTGCACCGGCTCGCTGGTTGAAGTCGCCCGGCGCCGGGCCGCGAGAGCACTGATCGGCGCCGGGCTGCAGATGTCGTTGGAAGAAGCCTACAGCCTGCAGGTCAAACTCCAGGAGGCGCACGGCCCACGTTTCAATGTGTTCGAGCGTATCGCCGAAAACCACGGCCTCGACGATTCGGCGATCCATCTTGCGCTCGAAGCCTACCACAGCGACGAGGTCGAAGGCGTAAAACTCTTCGACGACGTGGAACCAACCCTCAAGGCTCTGCGAGAGGAAGGATACAAGCTCGCGCTGATCAGCACGGGCGTCCACAACCGTCAGGAAAAAAAAGTTGAGCTGCTGGGACTGAGAGCGATGTTTGACCACATCGAGATCAATGACTCAGAACGGGGCTATCTGACGCAGCAGGTTTTCGAACACGTGCTCTCCAGTTTCGGCGTGCGGGGGGACGAGGCAGTGGTGGTCGGCGACCGAATCTACAGCGAATTGAGGATCGGCAAGAGCTACGGCATGACCACCGTGCAGATGCTTCATGGCCGGTTCAGAGATCTCATACCGGAGACCAACGAGGAACACCCCGACTATCGAATCTCTCGGATCTCTGAACTTACCAATGTATTGCACCTCGCCGACCGGCAACGCAACGTCGGCCAACCAAGGGTCGCAGCCATCGGCGGAGGCACCGGGCTGCCGATCGTGCTGACCGGGATGCGTCGCTTCACCCCCAACCTGACTGCTATCGTAACTGTGACCGATTCCGGCCGCAGCTCCGGCAAGCTCCGCAACGAGCTCGGCATCCTTCCGCCGGGTGATATCCGCAACTGCCTGGTCGCGCTTTCTGAATCGGACAAGCTGATGAACGACCTTTTCCAATACCGATTCGGCGAAGGCGTTCTCGAAGGAATGAGCTTCGGCAATCTGCTGCTCGCGGCCATGGCCAAGGTGACCGGCAACTTCGAGACCGGGCTTCGAGAGGTCAGCGGCATTCTGAAAATCGTTGGCAATGTGCTTCCCTCCACGCTCACCGATACACACATCTGCGCGAGGCTCGGAGACGGCTCGGTCATCGAAGAAGAATTCAACATGCGCCAGTTGGACAAACCTGCGCCCATTGAAGAAGTCTTCCTGCGTGACGAAGAAGTCGTGCCCTCCGAAGAGGCCGTCGGCGCCATCGAAAACGCAGACTTGATTGTTCTAGGCCCCGGCAGCCTTTTCACGAGCGTGATTTCGAACCTGCTCGTCCCGGGCATCCCAGAGGCAATAAAAGCCTCGTCCGCTAAGAAGGTGTACATCTCAAACATCGTGACCCAGCCCGGCCAGACCGAAGGCTTCACCGCGGCCGACCACGTAAATACCATCGAGCGCTACCTCGGCGCCGATGTCCTTGATACCGTCATCGTCAACAGCTACGTCCCCCCGGACGAAATCATGGCCGCCTATGAAAGAGATGGCGCCGCTCTCGTGTTGCCGGATGACGATCTCCGCTCACGCACCAGGCTCCGCATCATCGAAGAAAACCTCGTCGAAGACATTCACAGCCAACGCATCCTCTGGGAAAAACAGGATCTCCTGCGCCACGATCCAACGAAACTGGCTTTCCTGCTTGTCCGCCTGTTGAGCGTGCACTGAGCGTCCTCGGCCTTCTTGTCATTCTGCCATGAAATCCAATCCCTGGATCGGTAAGCCATGCGGAGAGCCCATCATCATTGATGACTTCGGGCCTCTTTTGACCGACAGCGACCACTGGCGGCTTGAAGAAAACAGCTTCGGTGCGAAGCGCGGCCAACTGCTGTATGCCGATGAGTCCCGCCAGGCATCACTCACCGTTGAGCTTCCAATCAGGCCGGATCAGAAACACGCAATCTTCATAGGTTCATTCAGTCCCGGAGGGCGACGGTATCTGCTCTATGTTCGTCTTTCAGATGAGAAGCACTTCACGAATCTGCAGACCGAGCGGCACGAGCCAGCCTTTGAAGAGATGTATTTCAGGACGGCAGAGCTGAACGGTCAACATCTGGAGCTGACCAACTTCGATCGCGATGCCTGCATCGATTACATCAAGCTTGTACCTGTGGAACAGGGCAACCTGCCGAAGCCCACTGGGACGACGATCGGAATCCTGGATTTCGCGGACGATGCCGGAATCTCACGGCCGGAGATGTTCGAGGCCGGCTCGGCTGTCACGCGCCATGCTGAGGCCGGGTACGACATGATCATGTGGAAGGCTTATGCGGTGCGATGCGAATACCACACGAAGATTGGCGAGATTCGTGGCTATTCCGCAAAGGACGAAATGGAGCAGGCCAACGACGGTCTCGCGAGCGATAACCGAGGCATCGCATCAGTGCTCAAGAAGCACGACACCATGCGCCAGGCGGTGGACGTCGCGCATGAGGTAGGTCTGCCCATTTACGGATGGGCCCGCATCAACAACGAATTCTCGAGGATGGATCATCAGTTTTCCGCTACGACACCGTTCCACAAAGCAAATCCTGACAAGTTTCAGCAGCACAAAGACGGCCGCTTCACGTGCAAACTGAGTTTCGCATATCCCGAGGTCCGGCAGCACAAAATCGGCATCCTCTGCGAAATCGCGTCTTATGGAATGGACGGCATCCTTATCGACGTTCTCCGGCATCCGGCGATGGCTCTTTACGACGGGCCTATCGTGGAAGAGTTCATCAAACAGGGCGGAGAAGACCCACGCCATATGGACAACGACGGCTCAGAAGACTGGCTGCGCTTTCGCTGCAGGGCCTTCACTCAGTTTCTGAAAGAGGCGAGCGCCGCATTAGACGAACAGCGCGGCTCGCACGTGCCGCTCATGGTGCGCACTGTGGACCAGCCGGCAAGGAATCTTGTTATCGGCTGCGACGTGGATGCATGGCTCGCCGAAGGCATCGTAGACGGAATAATCTTTGGCCCCCATTGCGCCACCGCGGAAAACTATCCCGAAGACCTGCACATCAGCTCCTATCTTGAAAAAGCAAAGCAGACCAGGATCTATGGACAAGTCTGGCGATATGGCTCGGGCCTCCATGCGGAAGCGATGTCCAGAGCGTTATACGAACTGGGCGCGGATGGTGTGGCCTTATATGAGTCCAATGCAACGGTCGCACTTCCATCCATGCGAAAACGTCTCTGGCGATTCAGCCGGCCGGAGTCGTTGCCGGACCGGTCCTGATAGTCAGCTTCTAATCAGAACCTGAATCTGTAAACTGCGGGAACTCAATCTTCGCCACTGAATTTCCAGGAGACTACCTATGCTATTAGAAGGTAAGAAAGCACTCATTACCGGCAGCCGCCGCAGCATCGGCGCTGGTATTGCCCTCGCGCTTGCACAGCAGGGCTGCGATGTCGGACTGAACGACATCGAAAGAGACGACGACGCAGAAAGAACCATCTCACTGATAGAGGAACTGGATCGCAAAGTTACGTTTACCCAGGCAGATCTGGCAAAGACTTCTGAAATCAACCGCACGATGGATGAGTTCCTGGAAACGCACGGGCGTATCGACATTCTGGTCAACAACCATTTCTGGGCGGACGGCAAACCGTTCCTGGAAATTACCGAAGAGATTTGGGACAAGACCATTGATACCTGCCTTAAGAGTTATGTCTTCTGCAGCCAGGCCGCGGCGAAGGCGATGGTCGAGCAGGGCGATGGCGGCTCAATCGTCAGCATCTCATCCGTCCACGCTGCGAGGGTCTGGATCAACGATACTGCTTACGGAGTGGCCAAGGCCGGCATCATCCGATTGACTCAGAGCATGGCCGTCGATCTGGGCGGCACCGGCATCCGATGCAACGCGATCGCACCAGGGTACATTGCCACCCAATACCTCCCTCCCGAACGGGACCACGAACGCTGGTCATGCAACGACAGGATGAAGAAAGCGATCCCCACTCACCGGTATGGCGGCCCGGTGGATATCGCGGGTGGAGTGGTCCTTTTGTGTTCAGAATTCAGCAACTACGTGAATGGCCATTGTTTACCAGTCGATGGTGGCTTCCTGGCCACGGGCACGCCGTAGAGGTTTGTGGGTGGGTAAGAGTGGGCCACGGATGAAGAGGGCCACGGATGAAGAGGGCCGCGGATGAAGAGGGCCACGGATGAAGAGGGCCGCGGATGAAGAGGGCCACGGATGAAGAGGGCCACGGATATCAGAATCAGAAAACCCGCCTTTTCATCCGTGGCCTTTCTCGGGAGTTGCTGACAGTTCGCACACCCGAGTAATAGGACCGAGTTGGCCGCTACCCCTTCCACAAATCAAAAGGCTTGGCGGCGTCTGTCTCGAACGGCAGCTCTATCTTCTGGCCGCATCCGGCTGACTTGTAGGCAGCGAAGAGGACTTCGAGCACTTCGCGGCCATCGTGGCCGGTCTCGATGGGCTCCTTGTCGTTCTTGACGCAGTCGACAAAGTGGGCGAATTCCTGGGGGAAACCGTAGTTCCAGATCTCTTCATACATCGTAAAGCTCCACCCGGTCGTTCCGCCGCTCTTCTCGACCGCGTATCCGTACCCTGAATCGCTGTATGTAAGAATGGAATTGCCCTGGAGCAGGTTGGCATAGGCCACACCTTTCGAGCCATGCACCTC
>JASLXP010000833.1 GCA_030740295.1 Planctomycetota bacterium | reverse complement strand
AGCGACGTTTCATCCCGTTGACTTTGATGCACACCAGTGGGTCAAGGCGGCAAAGAACGCCGGGATGCGCTACCTGGTCATCACCGCCAAACACCACGATGGATACTGCATGTTCGACGCACCGGGCACCGAATACAAAATTACCAACTCGCCCTTCAGGCGCGATGTAGTTGCCGAGCTCTCGGCAGCCTGCGCAACGGCCGGTATGCGCTTCGGCATCTATTATTCTCCCCCAGACATGCACCATCCCGGCTATCGGGACACATCGAAACCAGCTAAGAAGAACTGGTACGGCGAGCCCGAGCGTGCAGCCTGGGCTGAGTATCTTGATTATATGGAGCGGCATCTCCGGCATCTGCTGACCGCCTATGGCGATGTAGACCTTCTCTGGTTCGATGGCCTCTTTGAACATGATAAATACCAGCCGGCGCGGTTTCACCGGATTATCCGTGACCTGCGACCAAACATTCTCATCAACGACAGGCTTGGACCGATGGGTGATTTTGTCACTCCAGAACAGGGAATTCCGGATGCCGTGCCGGTCAGGCGCACTGGCAAGAAGAAAGAGATCAGTGCAAAGGCCTTCAGCTGGATCATAAAGGTTCTTAACCTGCCTGGTGTCCGGCAATTTGTCTCAAAGAAGCTTGGAGCCTTGAGTGAAAACCCGAGACCGCTCACCGTGTTTCCGACCGAGCCTTTTCCCCGGGAAGACCGTTTTCAGCCGTGGGAAACCTGTATGACCATGAATAGGACCTGGGCCTACAGCGAAGATCCGTTGTGGAAGCCGTCGGAACTACTTCTCAGATTGATGGCGAAAGTTGTTGCGAGGGGAGGCAACTTCCTGCTCAATGTGGGCCCGGACAGACTCGGCAGGTTCCCCCCGCAGGCGATGGAACGGCTCGAGGAAATCAGACGTTGGATGTCGACGAACGGCGAGGCAATCTACGGCACGAGTTACGGGCCGCCGGCTGGAGATAATGCGGTATCGACCCGGAAAAGTGGTACGGCTTATCTGATCGCCCTCGGGAAATCGGATACGGGAAAGCTAACGATCCCCGCCGAATTAGGCACCGTAGGCCGTGCATCAGCGCTTGGAACCGGAGATGTGACAGAGATTGACCGAAGCGGTGATGACCTCCGGCTTACGCTGCCGAACGACTTCGAGGCGAAGGTTCCCCTAGTAATCAAACTCGAGGTATAGTAAGTGTGATGAAACGTATCCGTGCGGTGTAATCTCCCTTCTAATTCCCAATGGTGCTGTAGAAAGCCATCAAATCATACTTGCAGATTTCTCATAATAGGGCGTTAATGATTCCTATACTCAACCTGATTCGACCTCATGAATATGAAAAACTTTGGCAGCTCGCTGATCTGGGGTCACCCCGGGGGCCAACGGATTTAAGGACCGTCATCGAGCTGATCGAGGAACTGGTTCACCGCGGCGGCGGGCTGGAACTTTTCACCGGCTGCGCCGCCGGAGACACGGCGATGGCGACGGTCATAAGGGTCAGCGATTGAACGGGAACAGCAGCCTCATGAACCTTTCGGACTGGATCGACAAACACGCGGATTTCAGCCCCGGCAAGGTGGCCGTCCGGTGCGGTGCGCTTGAATTGACCTACGCCGAGATGGCCCGCGATGTATCACGCATGGCGGCAGGCCTGAAAGCTCCGCTTGGAGTCGAACGCGGCGACCGTGTTGCCCTGCTGGCCCAGAACACGGCCCAAACCCTGGTCATCGCTTTTGCCTGTGCACGCCTCGGCGCCATTTTTCAGCCGCTCAACTGGCGTCAGGCGGCGCCCGAGCATATCTATGTGCTTTCTGATTCCAGGCCGAAAGCACTGTTTGTAGCTTCGCCCCTTCACAATCTGGTCGACGGCATCGCCGACGACTTGCCAACAATGACCTTTATCTCGTTGGATGAAGACGCCGAAACCGACTGGCCCACATATCAAAGTTTGTTGGACGGCTCCCTCGAAGGGGTAGGTTCTGACACACACGCCAGCCTCGAAGACAGTTTCCTGCTTTGCTACACCTCGGGCACTACCGGGCGGCCGAAGGGCGCCGTACTGTCGCAAAACGCCATTTTCTTTAATGCCGTCAACAGCCGCCATATGCACGGCCTCACCGGCGACGACGAGGTGCTCGTGACCATCCCGCTGTTCCATGTCGGCGGCATGAACATTCTCTCCACCCCTTCCCTGCACGTAGGCGCCAGCTTGACCCTGACGTCCATGTTCGAAGTCGAGCAAACCTTCGACATCCTGGAGCAACGCGGTATCAATCTCACCGTCCTGGTGCCTGCGCAGTTGACCGCCATGCTGGCCCACCCCCGCTGGCAGGCCGCCGATCTTTCCCGATTGCGCTGCATCTCCACCGGCTCGACTTCGGTGCCGACGCGGCTGATCGAGAGGGTCCACGACAAGGGCGTTCCGCTCATCCAGGTCTATGGTTCGACGGAAACAACACCGCTCGCCACCTATCTCACCATCGAGACGGCGCAGCGTGGCATCGGTTCCGGCGGCAAGACGGCCCTGCATTGTGAGGTCAAGGTGGTAGACGACGACGGCCAAACCCTTCCCGCCGGAAAATCCGGTGAGGTGCTAGTCAAAGGTCCCAACGTCTTGAAAGAATACTGGAACGATCCGCAATCGACCCAGCAAGCCCTGAAGGACGATTGGTTCTATACCGGTGATATCGGCCGTTTCGACGAAGATGGTTTCCTCTACATCGACGACAGAAAGAAGGACTTGATCATCTCCGGCGGCGAGAACGTCTATCCGGCGGTGCTGGAGAACATCCTGGCCGATTGCCCGGGCATCAGCGAGGCAACCGTCGTCGGCCAGCCGAATGATAAATGGGGCGAGGTCGCCATTGCCGTCGTCGCCAAAGCGGAAGGTGCCGAGCTTGAGGCCGAAGCGGTGCTCCGCCATTTTGATGGGCGCATCGGCCGTTTCGCCATTCCACAGGAAGTTATCTTTGTCGACGCCCTACCGAGGAATGCCATGGGTAAGGTGGTGAAAGATGAAGTCAGGGCCATGGTAAGGGATATGAAAGAGGCATAAGCATGAAGATCGGCATCGAGATCGGGGGAACCTTTTGTTCCGACAAGCCTATCTATATGGCCGCACGGCGGGAACTCGGTGGCATTGTATCTCCCTTTCTGCACACAACTCGAAACACCTGCGCTCTTATATCTTGCATCCGGGTTCTTGTCGCGTTGCTAGTGGTCCCTATGTCGTTTGCATCTTCGCGAGCGTTCTACCGGTATGTAGCGCGTCTATATTTTTGTCGCGAAATTTGGATGGGGTCAGACGCCCGACCGCTTCTTCGAGCTCTTCGAAAGTGCAGATACCAGTGAGGGTCGCCAGCGTACCGAGGCTGATGACATTGGCAACCCGAATGTTGCGTAACTGGCGCGCTTCGGACGTGAACGGCAGTTGCTTTAAGCAGAAATCACCCACCGGAGGCTCTGGCACGAGATCGGCATCTGCCACGATGACGGTACCGGCATCGATGAATGCCTCAGAGATCTTTACGGCGCTCTGATCCATAATCACCAGCGCATCGAGGTGCGTGATTAGTGGGTAATCCGTTTCCTCTTCGCTCACCACCAGATCGGAACGGCAGACGCCACCCCTGGAAGTAGGCTCGTAGCTCTGCGACTGCGCAACGTACCTGCCTCCGGTCATGCAGGCCTCGGCAAGCATGCGCCCTGCCAGGATGAGCCCCTGCCCGCCAGTACCGCTCAGGCGCACCTGTAGCGGAGGGCTAGTGGTCATCGCTGCTGCCCTGACTATTTCCACCACCCTGCCTGCAGTAGTCCATGTAGGCCTGGTAGTATTCGGGCCGTTCGTTTTTCGACAGCACCCCAGTCTGCCATGATCCGGGGCGAAACGGCTGCTCCACCGCGTTGACGTCCGTGACGTCGATGTAGGTTGGCAGGATGTCCTTCTTCTGGCTCAACACCATCTCCGCAGATGATCCGAG
>JASLXP010000832.1 GCA_030740295.1 Planctomycetota bacterium | reverse complement strand
CCATTTCCAGGCCTTCTGCACGCTCGATGTAATATCGTCGAGAATCAGATAATTCACCGGCACCATCAGCAATGTCACAAAGGTGGCGAAGAGCACCCCGAAACCGAGTGAAACAGCCATCGGGATAAGGAATTGGGCCTGAGTGCTCTTCTCAAAGAGCAGCGGCATCAGCCCGGCGAAAGTTGTCAGAGAGGTAAGCAGAATCGCCCGGAACCTGGCCACTCCGGCGAGCCGGACGGACTCGAGCAATGACAATCCTTCTGCACGTTTTCGGTTCACGAAATCCACCATGACCAGGCTGTCGTTGACCACTACGCCGACGAGTGCCAGGCAGCCGAAGATGGACATCATGCTCAGATTCATGCGCATAATCATATGGCCGATGATGGCGCCCATCAGGCCGAACGGGATCACCGACATCACGATAAGCGGCTGCAAGTACGACTTAAAGGGAATCGCCAGCAGGGCGTAAATGACAAACACCAGGAACAGCAGACCCCACTGCAACGCGCCAAAGGACTGCCGCTCCTCTTTGGCCTCGCCCTCCAGGAAATATGAGACGCCTCTGTATTCAGAAATGAGCCCGTCCATGAACAGACGGAGCTCTTCATTGACGGCGGTGATATTGCCGGTCTTCTTATTAAAATCCGCGGTAACGCTGATCGCCCGCATGCGGTCGATACGGCGGATGGAAGCGAATCCCTGCCCCATCTCAGCGTCTGCCACGTCACCGAATGGCACCTCGGTGCCGTCCGGCGCCCGGATTTTCATCTTTTCAAGACTGCCGATGGAACGCCGCTCACTCAACGGGTAACGCACCATCACCCTGATATCCTCGCGACCGCGCTGGATCCGTTGCGCCTCGGCACCGAAAAATGCCTGTCTCACCTGGCGTCCGAGGATGGTCGGGGATAGCCCGAGAAGTTCTGCCTCGGGTTTCATCCTCAACTGGATCTCTTCCTTGCCGTCCTGAAATGAATCGGTGATGTCGAACACTTCGTCATACTCACCCAGTTTCTGTTTCACGCGATCTGTGATTTCCTGCAGCACGTCAAAATCATTGCCCGCGAGCCGGATATCGATCGGTTCGGTACTCCGACCAATCTCTGCTCGGAACGAAAGCTCTTTGGCACCGGTGACTGGGCCGATGATCTTCCGTAATTCCTCAACGAGCTGGGAGCTGGTGACGTCGAGGGTCCGGTATTCGGGTGGGATGATTTCAAACATCACACGGCCAACGTGTGACTGCCCCCGAGTGCTGCGTCCAGCAGAGCCGGGTGTCGCCAGAATGTTCTTAATGATGCTTGTGCCGAGGTCGGGATCGATGTGATTCCTTCTGACTTGCTCGGCCGCGGCATTCATCCGGGCGACGTGGCCGGCGGTGACTTCGAATGGGGTCCCGAGTGGCATAGTCAGCGTGCACCTGGCCACTTCGCTCTGCACCTTGGGGAATGGCGTAAACAGAACACGCCCGCTTCTGACGAGCCCCAGAAGAATGAGGATGGTCGCAATGAAGATGGCCGCGGTGAGGTATCTTCGAGACAGCGCGGAATGCAGGACGGGCCTATAGAAGATGTCGATGGAAGCCGTGAGGCCCCGGGCGAAATTCTGCTGGAAGCGAGTAAACGGATTTTTACTTTCCGCTTCCCTGGAAGGCTTCAGATGCTTCAGGTGAGCGGGCAGGACAAGCTTCGATTCAATAAGAGAGAACAGAAGGACGGGAATCACGATAGCTGGAATCTGCGCCCAGATCGGTCCGAGCCGCCCGCCCATCATGAAGAGCGGAATGAACGCGGCCACCGTCGTAAGCACTCCGAACGTGACGGGCACGGATACTTCTTTTGTACCGACAATGGCCGCTTCTGTGCCGTCAGGCATATCCTGTAGGCGGGTGTAAATGTTCTCGCCGGTCACAATGGCATCATCCACCACAATGCCAAGAACCAGGATGAACGCGAAGAGACTGATAATGTTCAGACTGACACCGAATTCCGGAATGATGGCAATCGCTCCCAGAAAGCTGACCGGGATGCCCACGCATACCCATGCCGCCACCTTGAACTGGAGAAAGAGCGTAAGAAGGATGAGGACAAGTACCGCGCCCTGGAGGCCGTTCCTGCGCAGCGTGTCGAGCCGAGCCCGAATGATTTTTGCCATGTCACGCCAGTAGGTGAGGATGACGCCGGGGGGCATGCTGTGCTTCGTGCGTTCAATGTAATCGCGCACCACCTGCGACACGACTCTTGCATCCTGATCGCCCACGCGGTAGACGTCAAGGACGACGCATGGCTGGCCGTTGAAGAATGCCGAGAGATTTTCCTCTTCGAAACCATCAATGACGTTTGCGATGTCTCCAATCTCCAGCCGCGTGCCATCCGAGCGAGTGAGGATCACGATGCTCTCAAAATCCTCTTTATTGTATGCCTGCCCCCTGGTGCGGAGGAGGACTTCGCCCCCGCCGGTCTTGATGGCGCCGGCGGGCAGATCAAGAGAAGAGCTGCGCACGGCCTGCACCACTCGGTCGAAAGTAAGCCCGTACTCACGAAGCGTCTGCTCCGAGACTTCGATGGAGATTTCATAGGGGCGGACCTCGACGAGCTCGACCTGTGAGATTTCCGGAAGGACCGTGAGATCGTCGCGTACCCGCTCGCCAAGCTGCCTTAGTTCCCGCTCAGGGATTTTGCCAGCAACAACCGCGCTGATGACTTCACGCTGGCGCTTTGCCAGGCTGAACGTCGGCCGTTCGGTGTCAGCAGGAAAAGTGTTGATGGCGTCGACCCGATTCTTTATGTCGTCAAGGATCTCACGGGGCTCGTGTCCATCTTCGATTTCGACGGAAATGCTCCCGCTTCCCTCTGAGGCGACGGATGTCATCTTTTCGATCCCAACCAGATCCTGGATCGCCTCTTCGATCTTGATAACGACGCCTTCCTCAACTTCCTTGGGCGTCGCGCCGCGATAGGCCATGCGTATATTCACCCGGTCGAGGGTGATGTCCGGAAAGACCTCGAATTTCGTCCGGAGGAAAAGTGTCCCCAAACCAACAGTCGCGATCAGCAGCATCAACAGATTGGCTGCGACGCTGTTGCGGGCGAACCAGGCGATGATGCCGGTGTGTTCAGACAGGGTGTCGTTGGTATCGGCCACGGGGGAAGAGTGATGAGTAATGCGTAAGGTGCCAGCTTGGATGGCCGGCGTTACTCGGGGCAGCGGGGGCAATGAACATGATACTGGATTCTGGATACTCGCGGCTTGATGCAGCAGTCATCGAAATCCAAGAACCAGATTCTAGATGTCAGTATCAAGTATTACTTGCTACTACGACAACTTTGGCAGTCCTCGGATGTCGAGCATCCAGTATCGAGTATCGGAGTAGTCCCGCCATCTCAACAGCACCAGCCATCACAGGCCGGCACCTTACTCATTACTCATTACTCATTACTCATCGCTTCGGCCACTGCTTTCTTCATCTTCATCAGGCCTGTCTTTGCCACCTCGTTCACATCCTGCTTCCAGTAATCCCGATTGAAAAGCTCGAGCGACAGCACGGGAGATGCGCCTGTTGCGCGGAAGTTTTGCAGGATCTTCTTGATCGGAGCGACGCCGTCGCCGGGGTAAACGCGATGGTGATCGCGCATCTCCTGGCGCGGCGGATCGGCGGGGTAGTCATTGAAATGGAAAGTCTGAAGCGCTTGAGCACTGAAGAGCAGGAGGCTGTCGAAATCTGAGCCGCCTCTGAATAAGTGATACACGTCGCCGAGCATACACGCCTTGGGATGACCGGAAGCGACGGCAACGAAAGCGGCTTGAGACCAGTGGCCGAGGGTCGCAGTGCCGCCCCAGATTTCGACCTGCGGGATGACTCCGATGTCTTCACCCACCTTCAGCAATTCAGCGTAACGCTCTCCGACTTTCATCAGATCGAGCGCAGGAGGCCGAGTGGCTCCGGCGGGAGGTGCAGCAATGCGTACGGCACCGATTTGCGAAAGGACATCCATGTCCCGCTTCGCGTTTTCAAAACCTCTCTTGCGTTTCTCCTCGTCGTCCACGGCCCATTGTGCGAAGCCGATGGCGCTTTCGACGGTCAGGCCGTTATCTTCGATCCGTTTCCTGATGTCTTTGAGGCTGCCACCTTTTTCCACGTACTTATGAATCTTGCCCAGCCACGGTTCGATGGAGTCGTACCCCGCCTTGCCAGCAATGTCGATCTCCTGCTCAAGGGAAGGCTTCTGCCCGCGGATAGTGCTCATGTTGAGTCCAAACCGAAAGGGCGGAGGCTTGGAGGTCGCCCGCTCAGCAAAGACGGATGAAGGACGGAGGATGCTGCCGACGGTAGCGGCGCCCGCGGCAAGCAACATGTCGCGGCGGCTGACAGATGAATCGGATTTCATAGTGAGCAATGAGTAATGAGAAATGAGTAAACGCCCGTACTTGACAGGCCCGCTCCATCACTTCAGAAATGTTCCACCCCATCTACAGTGGTTTCACCCTCAGCAGTTGGTCCTCATCTTCCGAAATCCTGATTGGATTTCGGAGGGCACGGCCCATGCCGTCCCAGGCGACACACATCACGTCGTCCTGCCGGAGAGCGATGCCTTCTCCGAAGCTGAATGCGTCCGCGCCGAAGTAGTGTACATGCACGTCCCCTGCCCTACGGTGAGCAGGATATTTGAAGTGATGATGCTCGAGATTTTCGAGCGAGTGGCACATGTTTGCCTCGCCGCTTGTCACGTTCCTCGACCAGATGGTTTCACCATTTCTCTCGATTCTTACTTCGCCCTGAATGGTACCGAATTCCAGATTCGTGCAGAGCTCCGGGCCGATCGAGGCGTTGCGCAGCTTTGAAGGTGCCAGGTAAAGATAGTTCTTTTTCTCCATGACATG
>JASLXP010000831.1 GCA_030740295.1 Planctomycetota bacterium | reverse complement strand
TTCATCACCTTTCTTGCTGGAGGCGCCTGCGACCGCTATCAACTTCGGCTCGGACCGCTTTGAGAGCTCAGACAACGAAACGCCACCGTTTTTTTCTGTGTGACAGAGATAACTCCAAGTCTCTTTGCGGCCTTTTTCGATCAGTATTCCGCCGACCGCGCCGGTCCGATGAATCGCGGCCAATTCCAGGTTGCCGTCCCGGAATCTGTAGAGCCGCAGTCCTTCCTTGCAGCCCAGGGAAAGAAGATCACCGGCAAGTGACAGCCCTGCCGCGCCTTTGATCTGGTCAAGTTTGATTTCAGGCGCTTCGAGATTCGCCGTCTGGTAAACCAGGACCTGGTCGTCTCCCGATATGGCAACATGCTTGCCGTTCGTTGTGATATCGGCAATTTCAGACAGAGACAGTTGAACTTTCTTGTCGATCTTCGGGGAGGTCTTGTCCGAAGCATCAATCGAAAAGAGGTGAGCCGGTCTCTTTCCTCCTCTCTTCGACGGCGAAGATGCTGCGAAGACCATGTCACCAGAGAGGGCGAGACATTTGATGGGCGCATCGAGTTTCAATGTGCCGACCACCTCGCAGCGAATCGCCCCGACCACCCTCGCCGAAGCATCACCGGGTCTCTGCTCATCCGGCCCCACGAGCCGATAGGCCGCAACAGAATTCGCATTCGTGTCCCGCAATCGAATCGCGCCTTTCGCGTCCATATCCTCGGAGGCCATTCCCCGAACGTGGATGATCGTTAAGCTTCCTGCTTTCTGACCTGTGACCGCCGCGTACAGGTAACCGCCGCCGGCCTCAATATCCGAGACTACAACACCGGGAAAGCCGATCCTTGGCAGCACTTCTGCCGGCGCAGGCTCTGCGACAGCGACCAACAAAAAGAGAAGGGCCTCAAACGAGCTCAGAAAAACGGCGAATGGGGAACAAGAAACAGACATCCTTCTTGCGCATCTTTCTGGTCTGATCGCTCTGTCTTTGTCATCAATGGTTGTCTCCCAGGGCTCGTTGAAAGCGCTGTCGATCTTCATTCGTTGTCCCTGAAGCATCCACTTCTCTCGCGCCAGCTTATGGAGAATCCAATTCATAAGCATGGCAGGCGACTTTGCCGTTGTTGTAGGCGTAGCCGCTCTTGGGGTTGGTGGGAAATCGATCCACTGGATCGTATTGGCAGAGGTAGTCGCCGAGGACGCCTCCGTTCGTCTGACCGTACGCGTCTGTCCCTTCAAAGCTGTCCGTGAAGTATCCGTCCTCGGCCACGATCTCCCGGCCCTCGAACATGACGGTGATTCTTGTTCCTGCCTTGAGGCCCGGCACGTTGAATCGTACCGACTTCAGCAGCGGCTTTGGGATGCCTACGGTGTCATCGCAAAGGACCTTCCCGGTCTCGCCGTGCGTGTTTCTCAGGGCAGTTCGATCCCAGAGGATTGGGTCGCCCAGTTCCATGTAGCCGCAGCCGGCGAGCAGTTTGCCAGTGAGCCCCAGTCGTTTGGCCGATACGGAAAGCTCTGTCCATCCGCCCCGGGCAGGCAGGTCGCCCATCCGGTGAAAGCTTGATTCCGGGAAGATGTGCGGGCTCATGATGTCGCCTGTGAAATGCGTGCCCCAGGCCATGTTATAGAGATGGGCTGCGAGCCAGAAACGGGCGTTCAATTCGTCCCGGTCGCCCCCGTGCAATCGGGCAAAAGTGTCGTAATTAAAATCGCCCCAGTAAGCGATGTGATTCCAGCTCGCGTCGCCTTCAAGCAGCAGAAAGATGGCGTTCGTCTTCGACGTTTCAGGAATGTAAACGGACTGGGTGACACGGTCGCCAGGCGCGACCTCGATGGGCTTGAGGCCCCAGAAAGCGTGATGGTTAAAGCCCGAAGCCGTTCGGCGCGGGCCGTAACTGCTGCTGCCTGAATGCGCCGCCTGTCCGGAAGCTTTGTTGTCCCTGTGCCAGGCCCAGTCGCCGCCGATGACGGGCGCTGCGCTGGTGGCCATGATGCCGATCTTGTCGCCCGCCCTGGTAGCCCGGTAAAAGACATCGGGCTCGGCCGAGATTTCGGCGTGGTCGTGAGAAAAGATGTAACGCTCCAGGCCGCGAATCTCACCGGCAAGAGCGCGGAGCAGCGTCTGGTCGCCGAAACCGTGGATGCCGTGAAAGCCCCGTGCCCCTTCGAGGATGCTCTGGTAGAGCTCGAAGCGCACCAGCTCGTAAGGATTGTCATCGTAAATCTGGGGCAGATGAACTGCGGCCAGCTTGCGACCTTTGTGGTGTGGAAAGAGATGGACGTTGATCCTGCGCGGCCCCCATGCCTCCCATTCGAGAAACATCACATCGAACATCTTCAGCCGGCGCAGAACCAGCCAGTTGGCGCCATCGCCACCGGACGTGATTGAGATGGGACGCCCGGTGAGTCGCCGAATTTTATCATTCAGTTGAGTGATCGTCTCTAGAGCAGCCTCGCCGCGATGGCCGACGCCGGATTCCGCTCCACCCGTGTTCATACAGATTACGCCCGGGAACTTGCCTTCGCCGATACTGCGGAGGACGTCTTCCGTCAAAGGCTGTTTGCGCCTCGGTTTGTAGAAGCACTCGCCCACGTAGAGGTTGGCCTTCTCCCATCCCTCTTTCGCCGTTTCGGTACTGCCCCAGCGGAACGGCGAAGTCAGGCCCCATTCCCGGCAGGCTTCCGGCGTTGCGCGCGTTCGGAAATTCCAGTTCTGATGGCTGTGCCCAATCATGAAGAACGGCTTGCCGTTGACTTCGATCTCGTGATGGTCGTTGACCTCGACCTTGCGGATCGGTGGCAGCTTTTCATCCCAGCGCGTCATCGTGGCGAAGGGATGCGAAGTGAAATGGAAGATGCTCTTTTCGCTGGCATCCAGGCCAGTGATATCGACCACCCATTCAAAGACCGGATGATCGGCAGGACGCGCCGGCAACGAACGTGTGTCCAGCTCAGTGACGATCAAGTTGAAGGTATTCAGAAAGCCATCAGCTACTTCCGAATACTGTCCGACCTTTGCCGGTCGAGGTCCATCCGCCAGAATTTTGTCCCCTTCCTTCAACCGATTCGCATTGCCGCCGCGTCCGCCCGGGCCAATCAGATGCTGGGCGCGGATACGTTCGACCGGCGACGAAATCGCGGGTCGAGCCATTCATTCCCCTAGCGCAGATTCGAACGCGCAGTTCCCGGATCGGATTCTCGTAACAGAAGTATTTCCGAACGTAGAGCCAATCATGCGTGCCCGCGCCGATGCCGCCGCCGTAATCGGTCCACGGGGTACCCCAGAGGTAACGGCCATCTTCATTCACGGCCTGGATGTCAAAGTCCCGAAGCCTGTCCGCACGAACGTACATACTTACTTTGATATACGCGGGCTCTTTCTGGTGGATTACGATGGGGATGCTCTCGACGTACATCTCGTCGCCGGGAAGCACACTCATCCGCAGAGAACGGGAACCGCCGTGCGACAGCATCGTATCCAACTCGGCCCGGCCCCGAATCTCGCTGAAGTAATGATGCCAACCGGTCCAGATGTAGTAATGCTGTGGCGGGTGGACGCTGTACTTGAGCGGCCGGCTCCAACCGGAAGGATAACCGTCCGGGCCGTCATCATAGAAAGAGCCTTTGGTCGTCGTCACCCGGCGGTCGAATCCTGGGTTGTAGATGAGATTTGGAGCATCACCTGTTTCCTCCGAGGCCGCGGCAGTATCCAGAAAGATTTCACCATCGCCCAACGCGCCGGCAGTGAAGGCGATGGTGTGTGGCACTTGCGGCTTTTTCTTCCAGGCGGCGACCTGATCTTTCGCGGACAGCACAACCTCAAACTTGCTCCATTCTTCATTGACATCGAAGACCTGCTTTTTCGAGGCCAGCCTTCCGAGCTGGATGGTGAGCGCAAGTTTCTGCCCGGCCTTCTCAGCCCTTGCGAAAACGGAAAACCGCACCGTGCCAAACAGCCGTTCCGGCCGCCGAATCGGGACGGACTTCACGGCCCGCCAGTTTCGCTTGCCACCCATGGGCGTTCCGGAGTAAGCACTGAAGCTCTGCGCAATCGTTCCCCTGTTCCCAACCGCCATACAACTCTCGCCGTGTTGACTGCCCGTGTGAATCCAACGAACAGCCCCACGCGTGTTCCAGGAATCGGCCATCCGGTCGCTCTGAAAACAATGCGCATCCCGGCCACCTTCGATGTAAGCCCTTTCCGCACGCAGGTTGAACTCGTCACGCTCAAAACTCGCGTTCAGGAGAATACTCTGGGCTCCGGCAAATCGGCAAAGCAGGAGCGAAGAGAAGCAGAGAAGAGGTATGAGGGATCGCATCATTGTCGATTGCAGGTGACCCTACGGCGTGACGCCCCGGGACCGGCATCACTTCCTGATCGCCCACAAATGGTCGAACGTCCTGAGATAGATCGTGCCGTTCGAAATCGCAGGTGAAGCGGACAGCGATTCGCCCAGATCATTCTGCGAAAGCAATTCAAATTTCTCACCGGCTTTGACCACACTCACCTTGCCATCTCTGGCTGAGAGATAGATCTTGCCGTCGGCGAACACCGGCGACGCTCGGTGCCGCATGACGTGTGTCCGTTCCTGGTAGTGCTCCTTGCCGGTCTTGGCATCCATGCAGATCAGGTTGCCATTCTCGCGGCACAGGTAAACCAGGCCATTCCTGATCAGCGGACAGGGAACATCGGGGGTATTCATCGCGCGTTTCCACAGGATGGCCTTTTTGTCGCCAGTAACATCTCCTTTTGCATCCGCGTTGATGGCGAAGACGGGGCCATTCTTGGCAGTCGGGACAACTATGATCCCGTCCCCGGCGGCGGGCGACGAAACGAAGCGGAGCGTTTTGTGATAACGCTTCTTTGGGTCCTTTTGCGGGTTAAGTCCTCCCAGGCGCCAGATCTCTTTGCCGGATTCAAGATCGATGCCTGTCGCGTAATCCGCGCCGTGCGTAATCAGGAATCTCAGTTGCCCATCGTCATACAACATGGGCGACGCGTACGAATGTTTATTCTCGTGGTATGCGTCACTCTTGCGTACATGCGTCCAGATGTCCTTGCCGGTCAATTTATCGACAGCCACAATGCGGGCTTCGTCGGCCGCCGGTGTTCGAATGTTTCCGTGAATCAGTTGCAGGTAGAGCGCCTTACCGTGCAGGAGTGGCGTGGAGACCATACCGAAGGGGTTCTTGAAAGGACCGAACGTCTGCGACAGTTTTCGTTTCCAGACTTCTTTTCCCTCAAAATCGAAACAGGCGGTGTCGCCGTTTGCCATCATGCACCAGACATGCTTGCCGTCCGTTACGGGGGACGGTGACGCATAATTCCCTTCGTCCCTACGGATAGCCCTGTTGCCGGACGAAGTCTTTCGTCGCCACAGTTCTTTCCCATCCGTGCTGACACAGATGAGGATGAGATCCTTGCCATCAGTTGAGCTCAAGAAAACTCTTTCATCCCACACCACAGGCGTTGCTCCTGCAGGGCCGGGCAGCTTCAGTTTCCACGCAACATTCTTCGTGGAGCTCCATTCGGTCGGAAGATTTGTTTCACCGCTGACGCCATCGAGCTTAGGCCCGCGCCAATGCGGCCAATTGCCAGCGGAGGCCAATGTACAAAAGGAGAACGGCAGGAGAGTGAGCAAAGCGTGTTTCATGATGGATTCCTGAAAAAGTGACAACTGGTGCCATATCAAAAACCATCGACCATTAACTATCAACCGTGGCGAAGCCACGCTCCCTGCTCATTGCTCTTACCCATCAACCATCAACCATCTTGATCCTCCTCTCTACCCCATTACCATCCCCGCCATGAACCGACTGTTTCGGGAAGCCAGGCTTGAATTTGGAGAGAGGTTCGACGGAGAACCGGCCGGCTACGCCCGCGCCCCCGGCTGCGTCAATCTCCTCGGCGACCACACGGAACATTTCGGCGGCCAGGCTTTGCCGGTGGCGGTGGACATGAGTGCCGTGCTGGCCTTCAGACCTAACGACAGCAACACCGTGCGCATTCACTCGGTGTATCTCGACCGCACCGATTTTTTTGACATTGCTGAGCTGCAATGCGGTGATGAGGTCCACTGGCTTGATTACGTAAAGGGAGTGGCCGACCTCGCAGATCAGGATTGGGAACTGAAGCCGAATGGGTTTGATGCGGTCCTCGCCGGTAATCTCCCCGTGGAGGCAGGGCTCGGCGCATCGTCTGCGCTCACGGTGGCCGCCGCGTTGACCTACCTGCATCTTGCCGGGGAAGAACGTGACCCGGTCGATATTGCCCGGCTCTGTCAGAAAGCCGAAACCGAATTCGTTGGCGTCCATTGCGACCTTATTGCGCCCGCGGCCAGCGTCCTTGGCCAGGCTGGTATGGCATTTAAGTTGGACTGCCATAGCCTCGAAGTTAATTTCGTACCGATGATTCCCGCGGACTGTACTCTGGTGGTTTGTGACAGTCGCATCCGTGCAGACGATTCATTGAACGAAATCTTGAGCAGGCGTGACCAGTGTCGCGAAGGGGTCCGCAAAATCGCCAAGTTTGTTCGTGGTCGAGAAATCCAGACAGTGCGC
>JASLXP010000830.1 GCA_030740295.1 Planctomycetota bacterium | reverse complement strand
ACGTACCTCAAGCGGGCACCGAACCGTCGGCGCTTTCTTTCAGAGATCTTTCTCACAAACAAGAGAGGGCTGTCAGCCTGATATCAGTTTCCTAATGCCCTATTTCCTTAATTCCCTTTTCTTCTCGGCAGCCCCTGCGCTTTGCGAACCAATTCCTTCAACTCCTGAACCTGCTCATCGAGCGGTAATTCGACAGCCACCCTCTCAATTAATTCCTGAACACTCTTCAGATCGCCGTCCTTTGCGTGCTCGCTGGTTCGGAGTATCTCGGCGAACTCGGCGATTGCTGCGGCGAGGAAGAACCTGGGGTCCTCTTGGGCTGTGCGTGTCTGAATCACGGAGGATTCGAGGCGATACGCGATTTCTTCGAATTTGTCGGTGTCCGGGTTCTTGAAACGAACATTGACAGTGCCCAGGTCGGCGTCTTCCTCGTTCTGAAGCTCGAACTCATACAGAGCGGTGGCTGACTGGCCGCTGCCTACTTCGCCGCCGTCGACTTTGTCGTTGCGGAAATCCTTGTCCTTGACGTCGCGGTTCTCGTATCCGATGAGGCGGTAGCGGCGCACCTTGTCCGGGTTGAACTCGACCTGGATCTTCACGTCTTTGGCAATCGTCTGAAGCGAAGAGGTGATCTCCTGGGCAAAGACTCTTTTCGCCGCGCTCCGCGAATCGACGAAGACGTAACTGCCGTCACCGCGATTGGCGAGCTTCTCAAGGAAGGCATCGTTGTAAGAGCCCGAGCCGAAGCCGACGCTGGTGATGGAAATGCCCTGGTAGCGATAGCGGTCGACCTTCTTGAGCACTTCCCCGGCGGCGGTCTCGCCCACGTTGGCGACGCCGTCCGAGCAGAGGATGACCTTGTTGATCTGATTGGAGCGGAAGAAACGCTCGGCGGCCTTGTAGCCTTCGTGGATGCCTTCGAGGAGGTTCGTCGGGCCTTCCGGACGGAGCCGTGCGAGAGCACTTTCAATAGCCTTGCGGCGGACAAGCGGCAGGGCTTCGACCGCGAGCCTGGCTTCTGTGCCGCAAGTGATGACTGTGACGCGGTCGGTCTCTTTGAGCTGATCCAGGAGCTGTCGCACCGAGTGCTGAACGAGGGGCATGCGGTCCGCCTTCGCCATCGATCCAGAGGCATCGACGACCAGCACGATGTGCGCAGGCTTGCGTCCATCACGGCCGATGACTTTGCCCCGGATGCCGACCTTCAACAGCTTCAGGCCCTTTCCGAACGGCGCAGTCGCCGCGGATGCATGAAGCGTGAAAGTGTTCCGATTGCGAGCCGGGTAGTTGTAGTTGAAGGCATTCACAAACTCTTCCATCCGCACGGAGCCGGCAGGTGGCAGGAAACCGCGCTGAATGTGCTGGCGTGCGATGGCGTAGGAGGCGGTATCGACGTCGATGGCGAAGGTGGAGAGTCTGTCCTGTGACGTTAGGACGAAGGGGTTGACGGGCGGGAGTGGAGTATTGGGTTGATGGACTGTTGGAGTGACGGGGTCGTCCGGCGTGTCCGGGACAATGACGACGATCTCTTTGGTTGCCGTGGCGACCGGTGCATCGGGTTTGTTCTTTTCTCTGACTTTGAGGGTGACGTTGTATCTGCCGGGTTTCCTGTAAATGTGACTTACCCGGCCGTCGTGCTGGACAGGTGTGCCGTCACCGAAATCCCATTCGTAGGTGAGGTCCTTGTCCGCATCGAATGATTTGGTGGCGTCGAAGGTGTAGGTGTTCGCGTCATTCGCTTCTGTCTGCTTGGGGCCGTCCACCATATAACCACCAGCCCAGGCGAGGAACATTTTATGATCCTTGGGCAGAATTCTGGATTGATCTCTTTCGTCCCTGGAGAGTTGTTTCAGGCGGTCCTTGGTGGAGATGTAAACCGCTCCATTTCTGATCTCGTAATCGAGGCCGAGGCTGGCGGTCGCCTCATCAAGGAACTCGCCCAGTGGCTTGTCGTCAACTTTGAGAGTCAACGAGACGTCATCCCCCTCAACCGCGGCGCGGTCCAGGACAAAGTTATCATTCGTCAGGTCTGAGAGGAAGGAGACTACATCTTTGGCAGGTGCATCGACAAAGTCAGCGGACAATCGCTTCTTCATCTGATTTCTGATTTCCTGATCCTGTGCCTTTTCACCACTGTGCTCACGTTTGGCGATAATCTCTTGCCAGTTATCGGGATACTCAAAGAGCGTAGTAATAGGAGTAGCAACTTCCTCGGTCTGTCCTTCCGATTTGGCGCTCTCAGCGTCTTGCTGAGGCTGACGGTGTCTGGGCCGTGAACGTTCCAATTTGGACCTCGCTTTCGCCTCACCGATTCTGCTAAGCAGTTCCTGAGCCTTTTGCCATTCCGCGGGATCGACGTTTGTGGGAGGAGTCAACGGGATTGTCTTCTCCTTCTTTTCTTTTCCGGGTTTGACAGGGAAAAGCGTGGGAGCAGCGATGGCTCGCTCTTGGGCAACTTCTAACTGCTTGAAGAGGGCTTCGATTTTCTGCAGATCGGGGCCTGCCACTTTCGGCTTTTCGGGCACTATTTCCGAGGGCTTCTCATCCCGCGCTTTTTCTCTCTCCAGGGCGAAATCGCCATACTCGTAGCCTCTGGGGGCTAAGCCAGGTTTGCCGGTTGCTTCGAGAAGCCTCTCAGCCTGCCTCCAGTCTTCACGGCGGTCGCCCAGGCCCTTTCTTCCACTAGCAAATCTTGTGTCTCTGCCATCTTTTTCCTTGGCCTCTGCCGTTTCAGGCGCGCCACCTGGGTAAGGACCGTCTCCGTCGTCGTCGATATCGTCGTCGTTATCGTTATCGCCGTTACCGCCATCACGTTTGCCGCCTCCGTCTCCGTCTCCATCTCCATCTCCGTCGCCATCTCCGTCGCCGTCACCACCATCACCGTCTCCGTCTCCGTCTCCGTCGCCATCACCGTCGCCATCACCATCTCCGTCTCCGTCTCCATCCCCATCTCCATCCTCTTTAATTCCGCTGCCGTCCTTTCGATCAACTTCGTACTCATCGCCGAGAGCCAAGGTGCCAGTTCCGAGGGTGATCTTGACTGACGAAGATTCTTCGCCGCTTTCGAGGCCCTTTTCGCCGAGTTCTTCAATC
>JASLXP010000829.1 GCA_030740295.1 Planctomycetota bacterium | reverse complement strand
ATTTCAGCTCGTCGGTGCGGTGGAAGTAGGCAAGCACGGCCATGTCAGAATCGTGATCGGGTGATTGGCTCAGCTCATCGAAGAGACAGATGCCGCGAAACGCCGGGCTGTGCATCATGCGCTGCGCTTCGAGCGTGGTGTAGCGATCGCAGACTTCGAGCATCTGGTCGCCGCGGGGCATGATGCTGTCGTGCTGCGTGAACATGTTTTCGTAAAAGCGCATGTTGTAGCGCACGCACGCATCGAGGAACTGATCCCGCCCGCTCGCCGGCGCGAAGGCCTCCCACGGGCCAAGCTCCGGTCGCTCACGCAGCAGTTCCGTCAGGCGCCCGCCGTCGGGAAAGCCGACGCGATTGCCAATGGCGTAGGTCATCCCTTTGAACGCGTTGTAGCCGCACTCGGTCATCGCACGAACTACCATCTCCGCAGACAGGCCATTCCCGCCGATAACCCCGCTGTAGTACCGGTTGCCGTATCGGTTGTATTTGCCGAGCAGCAAATTGGTGAAGTGCGTTTCCGGCGCAGGATCGACGATGTGGACGATAAACGGCGGACATCGCCGATCGCCGATGCTCGCCTCGACTCGATACTCGCCCGGCGCCAGCGCATGGGATGTCTCCGTCGGCACGTTGACGATGAAGGTCTCGCGCTCGGTGACCGCTGACTTGGTTTTCGTCTCAAAAAGCGTGACCGAGCTTTCGTCGTTCACGAAGTCAACACGTACCGGCGTGCCCGCAGCAACCTCGGAAGCGACCGCCAGCACGGTGACGCAGAGAGTGAACTTCTCGCCCCGATAAAAAGCCTTGCGACCCCGCAGCGTGAACACGCCGACACCGTTCGTCTTTTCCGCAGCGACGGTGACCCAACGGTCGAGGAAGAGCGCGGTCTGGCTGGTGTCCTTCGGTCGGATTCCGAGCCGCAATTCGTGAACACCTTCTTTGGCTTCGGCGAGAGCGACCTCGACCGTGCCGTTGTCGGAGGGTTTGACATCAAGTTTAAGCCAGTCTTTACCGCCGTAATCGCGGAGCTGTGCGAATGGCTGGGCATCGGCGAGCAGGTTCGCATCGTTGACGGCCAGGTGCGCATCCTTCTTTGTCCGCAAACTCATCTCTGCCGCGGTGACCTTTGTCTCCGCAGCCACCACATGGGCCTGCGCCGTGGCAACCTTGGATTTTGCACTCTTTACCTTCGGCTCGTTTTCGACCGCCTTGGATTCTCTATTAATGAGATCCTGAGTCTGCTTCAGCGAGTTTTGGAGGTCGGTGACTTTCTTCGCCCAGGTGTCGATGTTTTTCTGGTTCTTTGGCCCAACGGCCTTTTGTGCTTCGAGAGTTTTCTTCGCACGGTCGAGCTGCTGCTGGAAGCTGGTCGCTTTCCGTTCCGCCCCGTAGACCTTCGGCTGGCAACGATTGAGAATGCTCTTCTCGCGATTGAGGACGCCCCGCGCTGACTTCAGCCCGGCCTGTGCCTGGCTGAGTTCCATCTCCGCATTCTCGACAACGATCTCCATCTTCGAGGCTTCGGAGGGATCGAGACCGCGGATGCGGGCCCTGAATTTCTGTCCGCTCTGCAGGTGGCGCATCTCGGTCTCGACGAGAACCATTCGCTGGTGGAGTTGTTCGAGAGATGTCCAGGCGATCTTGGCCGCCTTGATTGGGAGTTTGGTTAGGTCGCCGTCGATCATCATGCCCGGGCCGGTCTTCGAGATGCGTACTTCGTGCGGCTCGGCGCGACTGAAGACATGCGCGTCCTGCACCTTGGTGTACTTTCCGAATTTGACGGC
>JASLXP010000828.1 GCA_030740295.1 Planctomycetota bacterium | reverse complement strand
GCCATCCCAAGTCCACTCCTGGAAGTGGTTGCGGAGATCCCACATTTTTTGCTTGACGGGTAGCCCCATAAGAGCCCATGGCAACGCCCTGGGTGAGTGATTTATGCCCGAATTAGCCCTGAAAGGGCGTCACAAATTGTTGAGACCCAGCATTTTGGGACAGAGGGTAAGGAAGTGGCTTTACGCCACTTCCTCCCCGTTGTCGCTTTCGGAGTTAATTCTCCGTATTTACCACGGTGCGGGGTTACCGCATGGGCGACCCCGAAGGCTGGACTGTCTCACCGAATTAACTGACATTCCAGCCGCTTAGAGAGTGCCCCTGTGATGGCGAGGGGCCGCTCGGTGTTCTCACATGCATTTGTCTATCAATATGTCCTCCATAGCTATCAGGCCGAGTTTTTCCTTGAACCAATGGACGCGCAGTTTGTAGTTATGGTGGCGGCTCTTCCTCTTGAATTTCATGCATCTAAGACGCATGCGTATCCAGGAATCGAGCTTTTGAAACAGCCACCGATTCGTTGAAAACCGCGCGCCAAAATAGTTGGCGGTTCCCCTTATTACTCGGTTGAGTCTCATGATGCAGTCGGCATCGAGATTGTGTCGCCTGTGAGTCATCTCTCTTATTTTGTCTTTGAATTTCTTGACCGACTTGCCTCGCATCTTGCATGACCTCGACGAATTGGTAAATCCGAGAAAGTCATAGCCTTTCCCGAAAGTGGTTATTTTCGTCTTCTCGGGGCTCAGTTCGAGCCCGAGTGTTTGCAGGATGCTTTGGACGAGGACTAGGGCCTCTTCCGCCTGGGCCTCGGACTGGGTGACGACGACAAAGTCGTCGGCGTATCGCACGAAACGATAACCAGCTTCGTGTAATGCCCAGTCCAGGCGATTTAGGACGATGTTGGCGAGGAGGGGGGAGATGACTCCTCCCTGCGGCGTGCCAAGAGTGGTAGGCTTGAAAGCACCGTCTTCCATCACCCCAGACTTTAGAAAACGTTCGACAATGCCGAGAATATTCCCATCGGCGACTTCTGAGGCGACGAACTCCATAATGACTTTGTGGGGGATATTATTGAAAAATCCCTTAATGTCCGCGTCCAAGACCCAACGATGGCCCTGTGCGTGCAGTTCGTTAGTGGTCTCAATCGCCATGTGGCAATTGCGACCCTCTCTAAAGCCGAATGAGTTTTCATGAAACATGCGGTCAAAAATCGGATTGAGCAGTCGGCGAATAGCCTCCTGAGCTACCCGGTCTCGAACCGCGGGTATGCCAAGCGGGCGCGTTTCGTTCTCTCCTTTCGGGATGTAGTGACGCCTGAGGGGCAGGGGCAGAAATTTACCCCGTGTCTTTAGATCCCTCATGAGCGAGGCCAGGTTTTCGTCAAGGTTCGCTTCAAACATTTTAATGCTTACCTTGTCGATGCCCGCCGCGCCCCGATTGCGCTTGACAGCTTTGAAAGCTTCGTTCATCAACTTGCCGGTAATCCGACCCGTCAATGAGTGGACCTTTCTTTTCTTTGCCATGTGGTTCTCCTTAACACTTGCGACCGCGACGAAAAACGTATCTGCGCGTAAGAGAATGTGTTTAGCGGACTGCCGGTTTCCCCGGGAAGAGGAGTGGGTCGACCATTTGGTGGTCTCAGCAGGCAGGCTAACTATTCCCGTGAAGCAGGCGTCCTTCCTCGCTCTCTACGGTTTCACCTTTGGTCCTCCCTCCATGAAGGACTACTCTGGATCTGCTGACGCCCTCAAAGAACTCCGGCTGGAGACCTCGGTTCACCGCCGTATCCCCGCTCCCTTCGGCACAACCTTATAGAGCGGGTTACCCGTTCGGTACGGGGCAGCGTAGGGCTTCACCGGTCGCGACTGAAATATCCTTTTCTCCGGGTGACCCCACCATTGCACCAGGACAGCCAACGGCTGTGGCCATTCGGCCACCGCAAATTCACCGCTGGGAGCACCAAAAGGGAAAAGAGGCGCCCATGCTTCGCCCAAAGGGCGGAGGCTCGCACGACAGCCCGGCCGACGTGACACCCCCCGGAGTATCGCTGGCTGGCCTCTTTCCCCGGGCTTTGGACTCTCGTCGTATAACCCAAGGCCGGCACTTCCCCTCGCGCAACAAAGGGCTTGCGGTCTGGTTCTGCCAACGATTTCTGCACGGCGCGGAACCGCACAGGTAGGATTTGACTCCGCTACGGGAGTCGCACCGTTTACTCATCGAAGTCACAAGAAATCGATTCGTTCTCCATCTAGACTTGACATGTCAGTCCTACGGTTCACGCGCCCCTCCAGGGCTGGAGAACACATCTTCATCTGAACCCAGGGCGTTGCCCTGGGCTCTTATGGGGCTATCCGTCAAGCAAAAAATGTGGGATCTCCGCAACCACTTCCAGGAGTGGACTTGGGATGGCGGCGATGCCTTGGGGGGTTGGGGAGCGGCGATCGTCCCCCAAGAAAGCGTTTCGAGTACCGAGTTTCTGACATTTTCGTTTGAGTCTCCAAGAGCTCTCTTACAGGTTGGTGAATCTCATCGATCTCGATGTCCTTTTGACGTCGAGGGGTTCCTCGAGCCCAAACTCTTATCGGCGCCGCGAGCTACAAGGCTCACGTGAGTACGCAGTTTAACGTATTCGGATCGAGACCTTTCTCCGGTTCGGTAGGCCCAATCTAATTCCGCCCAACTCCGGACAGGCCGGAGCAGGCAAGCCCAGGGCCGAGCGCCCCCGAACCGGATGAAATTCTTTGTCAACATGGAAGGTTTTCTTGAAAACATTTTTCTATGGTCTGAACTCGGCCGTCTCGCTTTCTTGCGTTGTCCGGCTCAGCTGTCTTTGTAGACGACTCCTTCCATTTCGACGCCGTGAACGACGTATCTCCAGAGAGCTGTTAACAGCTCCCTGGCTAGAGCGACGATGGCGATCCGACGAACACGCCCTCCCTGTTCAAGGCGGTCGTGATATTTTTTCACCAGTGCACAGTCCGGCTGATGTTTCCTCCAAAACCAGGCCAGTTGTATGGCCACCCGGCGTATATATGAGTTCCCGTCCTTGCCGATCCCCAGGCCGTTGCCTCTCCCACAGCTTTCGTTAGGCGTCGAGGTGAGCCCCGCAAATTTGCCGATCTTTTTACGACCTGTGAAGCGCTCAAAATTCATCAATTCTGCGCAGAGCTGCTGGGCGGAACGAACGCCTATACCGCGTAACAGGACGAGCTTGACCGCGGGCGCTGTCTCTGGCAAAGACGCATGATATTCAGCGATTGCCTTCTCCACTTCTTTTTGTTGCTGTTCCAATAGCTCAAGGAGAGCAGCCATACGCTTCATCCCTGCGATGACGGCTGTGGAGACCGCATAACCGTCGAAGGTCTTGAGTTGGGGAAGGAGCTCAATGAGAGCAAGCCAGTCCACCGACCAGTTGGGCTTCTTGTCCACCGGGAGCCCCTCAGATTCGACAAGGCTCTTCAATTGGTTCCTGACCCGGTGGATTTCTTTCAGCAGCCTCTCTCGCTCACGCTGCCGGAAACGAATGGCTTCTTCATCTCGTGTCGGTTCGTAAACCACCGAGAATGCACGCTTGTCGGATTCAAGATATTGCCTGAGCTTGCGAACCAGCTTACGGGCGTCGAGGCGGTCTGTCTTGGCGATTCGGCTCTTGCGCTGCCGTTCGATACTGTTCGGCGCAATGACATACACCTCGACCCCAATAGCTCTCAACCAGCGGCACAGCCAATACCCAAGGTAAGATGCCTCGAAACACAGATGAAGCTGACATTGCGGCCATGCTTCTTACGCAACCCGCGGATCAAGCGTTCGAGCTTGTTGAGCATGCCTGAGTAGCCGTTGTTTCTCTTGATACGGTGAATCGAGGGCTCTTTCTGGTCGTGAGACCAGATGCCACATACCCAGAGCTTGCGGCCCAAATCCAGGGAAAGGTAGACAACTTCGACTACCGGTTAGTACATTTGAAACAACCATCGTTAACCTCCTTTGGGGGTGAGAAATCCTGCTCGAAAGTCAGACGTCAGCAGGATTTTCTTATGTACCCAGCGAAATAACACCCCCATGTTATCTGATATGTTTGTGCCCCTTCGGGGCGTGATTGACTTTTTACGAGAGAATCTGCCAGCTTGTTGTGCACAGCATGTCGTCGGCACTACGATTTGGTTGCGGCCATCAAGCGCGTAAGGAGGCTGGGATGTGGTCTAAGGATTGAAATTGTAGCCAAAGACTCAAACGGCACCGTGACAACTGATCGCAAAGATCCCAGGCATCTACTAAAAGGACATAATATGGCATGAGATCCATGGGATGATCCCGACAGTGTCAGCGTACGCGAAACACCGCGCCGCCAGTTTAGTTTTATGTTGACGAAAAGGAGAAACTGATGAGGGTAAGCACACAAATTGATCCCGGTATCTGCAATTTCAATGCTGTTGTGACAGCCGACACCGAGGACAGCCAGAACGTGACCTTCGAATTTGTGTCTGAATGTGAAACCATTAAGGAATTCGACAAACTGATTCAAGAAATATCACCGGTCGACGCCATCATGGCATTAGGGCCCGGAGAAGATCCCATTCTTTCAAAAGCTAGGGAACTGCTGCAACCAAGAGGATGCTGCGAGGCCTGCGTAGTGCCGGCAGGCACAGTAAAGATCATGCACGTAGTAGCAGGCCTTTCCCTGCCCAAAGACGTATCTCTGAAGATCGCCAGAGAGTAAGTGCAATTCAAAAGACAGCAGTATTGACATGGCCAAGAATCGAGTACGGCGAGCTTGATCCGACCGACGAATTCAGAGAGAAACATGAAGAGAATTGAAGGTCTTGATTGGGAAGGATCCTTTATCACGGAACTGGCATGCGTCAAAGGCTGCCTGGTCTACCTGAACAAAGATGTGTCTATGCCTTGGCTCTTTGGTGCCACCGGGTATGCCTTTGTACTCAACATGCACGAATCAGTTTCACCCGGTTGCCCGAACGGCTGGAACAAAGATCAACTGGCGTTGCTTGGTCGCAACGTGGGCTACACCATCCAGCGCGTGACTTTTGGCGGACATCGCTCGCCCACAGGTACAAGTTTCGAGGAAAGCGTAAGGCGGGGGCAGGAATTCGTTAGAGATGCAATTGCTTCGAAAACGCCTTGCTTTACATGGCAAGGGGAGCAGAAAGAATACTATGTGATAAACGGATATGACGACTCGGGCTTTTACATTTCCGGACCTGGCACTTCGGACACATCGGTTCCATGGTCACGGCTGGGAGACTCCGAATCAGGATGGGTTGAAGTGTTCTCTCTTACCTCATGCGAGCCGACCTCTGACAGACAGACGGTGAAGGATGCGTTGGAGTTCGCCATAGCCATCTCGCAGAACCCCAACGAATGGGTGTTGCCGGACTGCAAAACAGGGCTTGAAGCCTACGACGTCTGGACAGAATCCCTGGAGACGAAGAAGGCTTTCTGGTTTGGGAACTCTTTCAACGCTGTTGCGTGGGCTGAATGTCGTCGTCGTGCAGTGGGATTCCTTACTGAAGCAAAGGCCCGTCTAAAGGATGTCCCTCCGGAAACGTTTGACGAGGCGATCGGACACTATGTCATCGTCAGCGAGAATATGAATAAGGTTGCCGAAGCGTTTCCATTCGGGTGCGCAGACCCGAATCCGAAGCATATTGAGGACGGAGCAAGAGTGGCCGGCGCAGTCTCCGCACTGAGGGATGCCCAGAAAGCAGAGCGAGACGGATTGAAAGCCCTGGAGAGAATAGTGGAGTTTCTCTGAGACCGCCCAACCAACGAGTGGAGCCGACGCGTTCATAGGCAACATCCACTCCTTTCTTTGAGGGACATAACCATGCCGAGTGATGTAAACCCGATTCCGCACCTGAAACACCGGATGGCTGACCTGGTGGTGAAAACGGCTCCTGGCATGAAAGTCACCGTCAGACAGTTGGCACATGAATTCTGGTTCGGCACGGCAATATCCAGCGGCATACTGTCTGGAAATCCTGCGTCGGCAGACAAGGAGAAATATCTGGCCGTATTGAAGGAGAACTTCAATTCCGCAGTCCACGAGAACGCCATGAAATGGTACTCGACCGAGAGGAGGCGGGGAGAGATCAACTACGAGGAGGCCGATGCCTGCCTGCAGTGGTGTTCAAATAACGGGCTGAGAATGCGGGGGCACTGTGTCTATTGGGCCGTTGATCAATTTGCGCAGGACTGGGTCAAGAAACTGGGCGACCAGGCGCTCAGAAGCGCAGTAGAAGCGCGCGCCATCGACCTGTTGACGCACTACCGGGGAAAGATCGATGAATTTGATGTCAACAATGAGATGGTGCATGGCGATTTCTACGCCAGGCGTCTCGGCGACCCCATCCGCAAAGAAATGTTTCTGTGGTGCAAGGAGGCGAATCCGGATGCCATTCTGTACATGAATGACTACGGAATTCTCTCCGCGAGAGATCTGCCAAAATACGAGCAGCAGATTGAATCGCTTTTGGCTCAAGGGACCCCCATTGGAGGCATTGGCCTTCAGGGCCATTTCCGGGAAGGCGTGGACAGGGATAAGGTGAAGCGCGTTCTTGATTCCCTCTCACAGTTCAACCTGCCGATCAGGATCACGGAGTTCGACATAAAGACTCTGGATGAAGATGCCAAGGCACGGGGACTGGAGGCCCTGTACCGGACCTGCTTCGAACACCCTTCTGTGAATGGAATTCTGATGTGGGGGTTCTGGGCAAAGGCCCACTGGCTTTCCTCCGAGCGTTGGGGAATCGACGGATATACGGCGCTCTGGGACAAGGATTGGAACCCCATGCCTGCCGCACGGGTGTACCGCGATCTAGTTTTCAGGGAATGGTGGACCCGTTACGAAGGGACCGCGAACAGAGACGGCATCTGCGAAGTGCCGGTGTTCCTGGGAAAGCACAGGATATCTGCCGCTGGCGCCGAGACAGTCATTGAACTGAGTAATTCCGGAGACAGAAAAGAAGTCGATCTTTCTGCACAGCCAGGCGCTGAAGGCGAGGCGATAAACCGCGCGCCCTGGTAGGTCAAGACGGGGGTGTCTTTGCGGATTTCAGGGGCGAAGCCCCGCCGGTTTGCCTAGCCCAGCCCGGCGGGCTGGGAAGTAATGAAGGACAACCAAAGGGGCAACGCCAGTTCAGATCATTCTCCTAGTCATCCTCCTAATCATTCTCCTCTGAGGGAGCGACAGACGCCGTTTTGAGAATGATTAGGAGAATGACTAGGAGAATGAAGTGCGAGGAGTGCTGGCACAGGTTCCTTTAAAACGGATCAAATCCACCAAACGAAAACGGAAGAATAAGACCGCCAAGAATGAACGCATAACTTCTGGGACGCGGTACTAGCTTGATCGTTGAAGGACGAAAGGATGAAATGATGTGGAATGATCAACAGGAAGGCGGCCAACATTAAGGTGGCGCTTAAGTCGCTGACCGCGCCGAAACTCGCCACTGATTTAGTGAAAGGTAATACATGGGAACTCTTGTAGATACGCTTACGGAACAATTCAGGCGACATTGGGATACTGTCCTGAGTGCGTGTGATGTTGTTCCTCAAGACCACTGGAAGAGCGGAGACATAGACTACCTCATCCCCGTGAGGCAGATCTACCACATCGTTTTTTCCGCAGACTGCTACGTCAATGACGTTACCTATGAAGAATACAAGCCGCACAGAAGGTACAAGATCGACTGGGAAGGAGGGGCTCTGGATGAGCTTCCTGACCAAGACCATATGAAGAGCGAGGCCGACTTCCAGAGAGACAAGCTGAACACATGGTTGGCCGGCAAAGGTGATTCGGGGCTGTTGGCGCAAGAAGATTGTTACCCCTGGACGGGCAGCACAAGATTAGACCGGATGCTCTACCTCCTGCGTCATGGCCAGTGGCATATTGGAGAACTCAATTCCGAACTCCGCCGGCGCGGCTTACAGAGAGCGAAATGGTACTAGGGCCACCGATCTTCTCAGGACTCAATAGGAGGGCGCCACGACCATGAGGTGGAATTTGAGTTCCTGACCGCGACGGAGCTCTCCTCTGACGATGGGCCGGTTAACAAGATGAAATGTGAAACGTGTAAACACTCGGACCTGGAATCGTTTGGCGCGTATCTGGCATCACTGTCGTCGCCCGTGGATTCCTTCCTCGAGGACCATATCCTTGAGTCGCAATTCCATCGTATTGTCAACGAGGGGCAGGAAATCGGATCGTTTGCGATTCACAATGGCTCGCTACTCACGCAGTTTCACATTGTTGGTAGGGCAAGACGCTACGGGCAGGAGGTCTTTTCTGATGTCCTGAGACAACACAAGCCTGAGGCTGCCTTTGTGCCAACATGCGATGAGTTCTTCCTCAGCCATGCGTTGGACAGGTACGCTGACCTGATGAAACAGGCCCTGTTCTTTATCGATGGTGGACAACCGATCGACTCGACAGCCGCCGCAAGCCCTAAAGTCGACTATCGACCAGCGGCGCAATCCGACATCCCCTCAATCAAAGCGATGAGTGGAACCTTCGTTGATGATCCGGAGGGCAGCATCAGCAGACACGAAATTCATGTAGGTCACTTGAATGACAAATTGGTGGCAATCGGGCTGATCGTTCAGAGCCGACTGTGGGAAAATCAGGCCAGCATCGGTATGTTCACCTGTGAAGCGCATCGTCGTCAGAGCATAGGCACCCGGACAGTGCTCTACTTGAAGCATGTCTGCCGCAGTTGCGGCATTACTCCTCTTGCCGGTTGCGGATATGGGAACACCAACTCACAGCTGACACTGCAAGCGGCAGGGATGGTCACAGTGACCAGGCTGTTAAGATTCACTTTCTGATGCCGGGAACGGATTGCCCATCTCACTCATGATCTCTGTTCCTCTCAAATCTATTGATCCGCTTGCCCCGGATCTTATAAGCTGAAACCGTTTTTGAATGGGAGTCGCCACCACAGATCATGGACGTTCACTTCACCTTAGATCGCAGAATTCACTTTCGACCTGGCGCCTGCCTGGCCTTCATCATTGGCTTGTTTCCGGCCCTTCCGGCTGAAGAGTCGCTGACGCTTGTGCGGGATGGTCAACCGGCCTCCGCCGTTGTCCTTGCTGGCAAGCCGACTCGCAGCGCACAGCTTGCAGCCAAAGAACTGCAGCACCATGTGCGTCTGATCACGGGCAGTGAGATCGCTATTGTCCATGAAGGTGTGAAACTGGATGGACGAAAGCCGCTATACGTGGGGGAGAGTGAACCGGCTCGAAAGCTCGGTCTGAAGGGCGCTGACTTCGAAGAGCAGGAGCACCTGGTTCGGGTCACCGGCGAGTATGCAGTGATGATAGGCAAGGACTGGCCGGATTACGGAATGGTCTCGTATGAGAAATCGGGCGGATGGCCTGGCATAAGTGTTGGTGCTCCGGACTTTCAGGTTGGCACTCTCTACGCTGTTTACGATTTTCTTGAAGCCCTGTGCGGCGTGCGGTGGTACATGGTCACGGACGCTGGTACGGTCTACCCGCGAGCGAAGACTCTGACGGTGAAGGCCGCGGAGCGGCGGAGAAAACCATGGACCACTTATCGTCGTATCGGTAACCGGGGCTGGACAAAGCCGGGCACTTTTGGGCGACCCGATGGGATGGGGTACGTTCGAAATCGGAATTACGGCAAGGCTCGCGACAGTCTTCTATACACACTCAGGACCCGACAGAATGGCTCCACCTTTCATTTCGGCACGCATACACTTCGCATGTACAACCAGACGCACGCGGAAGCGCATCCCGACTGGTTCGTAGGCGGAAAGCCGGGCCCGAGCGTGCAACTGAGGCTGTGGAAAGATGAGGTCGTTGAACAAGTATCCAACGACATTGTCGAGTATTTCCGCCGCCCTTACATCGAGCGGGTAAAAAGTGATCCAGCTTTTCCCATGGGCTTTGGAAATGTCTGTAAAGTAGCGCCCCTCGACAATCGCACTTTCGGCGACGACTGCAAACCACCGCGTCAGCCCAATCGCAAAGGCGGATTCGCGGACGGGCAATACAGCAACTACTGGTTCACCTTCGTGAATCGCGTGGCAAAGAGGGTACTGGAAACTCATCCGGATAAATGGATCTCCGCTCCGGCTTACGCTTCCCATTTCGAGCCGCCCGAATTTGGCCTCTCGCCAAATGTAGGGGTGCACGTGGCCAACACGGAAGGCTGGAAGGCAGGCAGTTACGGAATACGCAATCTCAAGGCATGGCGCGAGCGGGTGAGCCGCCTTTTCGTTTATGAATACTGGTATTCGAAAGGCCGCTTCCCTGCGGTGCGTCCGCACCATCTCGCCGATTACATCAGACAGCTCAAAGACCTGAAGGTGGAAGGCTGGCAGATGGAGTTCTTCGGTGCAAATCCCGCGGCCGAGCATCTTGATTTCTATGTCGCCACAAAAATGCTCTTTGATGCGGATGCCGACGCGGATGAAATTCTCGAGGAATACTTCCGCCTCTTTTACGGGCCGGGCCAGGAGCCGATGAAAAAATTCTGGGAGGCGGTCGAGCGCGAAAAGACTCGGTCAGGCGGCCTGAAAATCAGGAACCGGACGCGCCTCTGGTATGAGATCGGCAAGACCGATTTCATAAAGGTGATTGAAACTCACCTGAGGGATGCGGAGAAGCTGGCAGTCGAGGAGCCTTACTCATCACGCCTGAGAATCATTCGGAGCGGCCTCTTGGGAATGATGCAGCAGCGCGTGGGAGTAGCTCGATCCGCTTACTCGCCGAGGAAGCGAATCGCCTGCCCCGAGGTGCCATCTGCTCCGAGAATTGACGGCGCCATTGACGAGGAGGCATGGCAGAGCGCGGCCGCCACCACGCCGTTCGTTCGATCCAATTCATTTGAAGCCGACGCGAGAACCGTCGCACGTTTGATGCGTGACAAGGACTACCTTTATTTCGCGTTTTTCTGCAAGGGGATATCCCCGGCACCTGAGAAGTCCCCTCGACGAAGACATGACAGCCCTCAGATTCTTCGAGAGGACGGGATCCGGATTGCTCTCGACATGAATCGCACGCGCAGCAAGTATTTCCTGCTGGCAATCAACATGGCAGGGGACATCTATGACGCGAGTGTCATCGCAGAGCTGGGCAAGACGTGGCGTGATTCTCACGAGATCCGTGAAACGAGCAGGAACCCAAAATGGGAGTCGGAAGCGAAGGCCGCGATTTCCCGCGGCGAAGACTCGTGGACGCTGGAGGTCCAGATTCCTCTCGAACAGCTCGGGCTGTACAGGATTCCCCAAATCACCGCGGGAGCATTGCCTGACGTTTTTGGCGATGAACTGGAAGATGATGAAGAGAAGCCGAAGGAAGACCAGGGAGGCAATCGAATACGCGGAGGAAGCGTGTGGGGACTGAATCTCGCCCGCGTTCACAGGAACCCTGCCTCGGCCACCAAGAGCCCACAAACAACGATGTGGTCGCCAACCTTCACCCACTTCAACTTTCCCAATGGCTTTGGCGTCTGCGAGACGCGGCAGCAAACGCTCGGAGACAAACCGGTCATTCATTATGACTTCGAAGATTACCTGCAAACGATGAAGAAGGTGAAGGACAGAGCCGGTATCGAGGTCGATGGCAAACGTCAGACGTCCCCCGGGATTCTGAAACTGGCTAGGGGGGGTAAAAGGTGGCGTGAAGCAAACTCCGTTGAAGGCGTGGAAGGCAAGGCGATCAAGTTCGGCGGAAAAAAGGCCGGGCAATATCTCGAAGTCAAACTGTCTCCCGCGGTGAATCTGGCCAAGGATGATTTCACGGTCTCCTTCTGGTTCAAATCGAAGGCGCCTGGCGGCAATCTGGTCGCGTGCCTGGTGAATACCACGGGCAATTATCCTCACTGGTACATCAGCTTTCATCAGACGGGTGCATTGATCAGCGTCCTGAATACCGGCTTCAAGAATGGCATCCGAGGCCCCGGTCTTGCCATGAGATCAAAGAAAGGTCTTGAGATACTTTCCGATGGCCGGTGGCATCATCTGGTAATGATGATCGATCGGGGAAGTTCGATGCGGATGTTTGTTGACGGTGAACTGCTCGCGCTTGCAGGAAATAAAATCAGGAACGTCAAAGCTGCCCTGCCCAGGGTTCTGTTCATCGGCACTTACTACGGTTGTGTCAACGGCACCATCGACGAATTCAAGGTGTTCCAGGGCACGTTTGAGGGAGATTGGGCACGAGAGCTTTTTCAGAGAGAGGGCAAATCACAATGAAGAAACGACCGCTGCCCGAGTAACCCGCTTCCATTGCCTTCGGGCTGTCCTTTGCCTAACCTCAGCGTCTCAGCAACGCTGCTGAGCCTGGCTTCCCTTTGTCCACGAAGGAGTTTCCCATGTCGGAAAAGTTCCGCGTCGGTGTCATCGCCAGTGGCCGCATCGCCCGTGCGCACGGCCAGGGCTGGCGCGAGTGCGAGCGAACCGAAATCGTCGCTATCGCTGACTCTCACCCCAAAGCCCTGGCCGACTACGCTCGCGACTTTGAGGTCGAGAAACAGTACCTCGACTATCGTGAAATGCTGGACAGAGAAGAGCTCGACATCGTCAGCGTCTGTTCCTGGGACCCGCACCACGCGGAGATGAGCATCGCCGCGGCGGCGCGCCAGCCAAGAGCCATCCTCTGCGAAAAGCCCATGGCCTGTTCACTGGGCGATGCCGACGCCATGATCATCGCGGCAGATCGCAACAACGTTAAACTTGCCATCGGCCACCAGCGCCGCTTTTACTCGTCCTGGCGCGAGGCCCGCCGCATGCTGCTGGGCGGCGCTATTGGGGAGCCACGCCGCCTGTGGTCGGCCGTTACCGCCGGCATGATGAACACCGGCACTCACTGCATAGACTTCCAGCTTTTCGTCCTGGGCGATCCTCAGACCGAGTGGGTCATGGGCGCGGTGGAGCGCAAAACCGACCACTACCTCTTTGGCCATCGCGTCGAGGACCGCTGTTGCGGCATCATCGGATATCCCAACGAGGTGGAAGGCGTTATCGAAAACGAAATGAACCGCATCTATCAGGTCGGCGCCGCTGTTTACGGCTCCGAAGGCATGATGGAAATCTGGGACAACAGCCTCAAATACATGACCGCGGACCAGGCCGGCTGGCAGGAGTTTCAGCCCACCGAAAAGGAATCGGGGTATGGAAACGCCTTCGTGCAGCAGGCCAACGCGATATGCCAGTGGATCGACGGCGAATTCGAAGACTATCCCGGTCACGCCAGGCACGGCAAGGCTGCCACAGAAATCATGATGGGAGTTTACGAATCCGCCCGAACACACGAGCGCGTCGCCCTCCCCCTGCAGACCCGCGCCAACCCGCTCGAGGTAGCCGTCGACTCCGGTGTCATCCCCGTAGAACGTCCAGGCGCCTGGGATGAGCGCTCCTTCCTCGTGCGGGGCGAGGAAATGAGCTGGGTAAAGGATCAGTAGAGGAGTCCGGTGCTGATGCTTCTCTGTGGCTTGAATGGTCAAAACAGATCAGACCCATAGCGGTCATGAAGCTTGGATTTTCTCATCGTCTAAATATTCTCCACGAGCAATTTGAGATTAAGACGAAGAGAGAGACGAGTAGAAAGACAAGCCAGTCTCAGGCTATCTTGGTCTTACGATGTTCTGGGCGAAAAATTGCCAGATGGACTTTACACGAAGGAATCGTCCAGCCTTGATTCTGATTATTTCTTTCCTTTCATGGAGCGGGATTTCGGCAGAGGCTCCGTCGTTCAAGCCGGAATCGTTCGCCTACGTGCTGCAGGCGGACAGGCTCCACAAAGACCGAAGGAAAGCCGTTGAGCTGCTACGCTCCTGCAAAAGGGACCTGCTTATTCTGGACCACACTTATGACGGAAGTGCAGAGGCGAAGTGGACGGCAAAGGAGATCCGCTACATTCGCGCCTGCCGACCATTGCGTAAGATCGTCAGCTATATCTCCATCGGTGAAGCTGAGAACTATCGGACCTATTGGGAGAAGGACTGGGATGCAAACCATGATGGGCGACCTGGCCCCTCTGCCCCGGACTATCTCCTCAAAGTAAACCCCGATTGGGAAGGCAACTACAAGGTGCGCTATTGGGATAAGCGTTGGCAGGGCCTGATCATGGATTATGTCGATGAAATCATCGAGCTGGGGTTCGATGGTCTTTACCTCGATATCGTCGATGGATTCGAGTTCTTCGAAAGAGAGGGGGACCGTCAGATTGATCACCGCAAGAACCCGGCAACCGGGAATACCTACCGACAGGACATGATTGGATTCGTTCAGGGGATCGCCGCTCATGTGCGAAAAACGAAAGGTCAGGAGTTTGTCATTATCCCACAGAACGGTGCCCAGCTTCTAAAGGATCCAGGATATCTTCGGGTTATTGACGCCATCGGGATAGAGGACCTTTTTACGGACGGAGATCGGAAAGCAGACGGCGAACATGTCCGGTTCATGTTGAGCTTTCTGAAGAAGATGGAGGACGCAGGAAAGCCGGTTCTGGTCGTGGAGTATCCGAAAAAGAGGGCTCTGAAAAAGCACGCTGTTAGAAGAGCGGAGAAACAGGATTTTGTCCTCTTGCTTACGGAAAGGGAGCTCGGGAGCCTGGGCGACAGGTAATGGACGACCTCGTGGTGGCAGGGCCAGTCAGCAGTTTTAAGCCCTTATATCTCTATTGTCTCTTTTGAGTAGAATGTCCTTTGCGCCTAACCCCGGAGAAGAACATGTACAGACCTTCGTACGACGGCTCGAATAAGAAAATAATGTGGCAGGAAATGTGGCGGCAGGAGTTCCTTGATGCGCTCGAGAATGACCCGGTGGTGATTGTGCCGGTGGGTTCGGTCGAGCAGCATGGTCCGCATTGCCCCATGGATGTGGACATCTCGGCTCCCTTCTACATCGCGGCCGAAGTGGCCAATCGCGTTGACGATTTTCCGGTGATTGTCGCCCCGCCGGTCTGGTCAGGCTTTACGCATTACAACATGGGCTTCCCCGGGACGATCAGCTTACGGCTTGAGACTTTTCAGAATCTCATCGCTGACATCTACCGAAGCATTTACGCCAACGGATTTAAAAGGATCATCGCAGTCAACGGCCATGGTGGGAACTGGGGGCCCTGCCGGTCCGTCGCCTGGCAGGTCGCGGAAGAAAACATTTTTGTCCTCAGCTTTAACTGGTGGGATATGGTCGCAGAAGAATTGAGGGAATGGAGCTCCACGAACGAGGGCGTGGGCCACGGCGGCGAATGGGAAACGGCCGTGCAGCTTCATCTGCGTGAGCATCTGATCGACAGTTCGTGTATCGACAAGGACGAAACCGGCACGCAGCCCTTCAGCGATGAACTGTCCTTCGCTGAATTCGCAGAGCGACACCGCGACACTAAAAACGTGACGGGCATTATGGGCGATGCCTTCGCCGCCAGTGCTGAGAAGGGCAAACGGATCTTCGATCTCGCAAGCGAGCGACTGGAAAAGCTGACCAGGGAATACCACGAGCTGCCGGTACGGGAGTACCGAGAGTTCGGCAGCCACTGTGAGTGAGTGTGTAAAGGTCTGCGTCGGTGCCGGTCTTGCCTGGGCGCGCCGGCACTTTGCCGGCATCTTCGGTGCGCTTTCAGCGCTCTGTTCGAGCGCTTTCAACGTTCTTTTGCCGGCAAGGTGCCGGCGCGCCCAGGCGAGGACAGCTTGAAACTCGATCATCTGCACGACTGACCTGCCGCGGGCCTCCCGCAAAGCCTCGCAACCCCGGGCGGCGTCACATCCATAACAGTTAGCGAATCTTCGGGCGTGCTTGCTATATTCTCAGACATGATGAGCACTCGGTTTTCATCGTCTTCCTGGCTGCCTTTGCTTTCTCTCATTTGCCTGTTCGGCCCAGTGGAGAATCTATCTGCCGAGCCTGAGCCGCGTGGCCGTGTTGCGGCTGAAGATGCCCGCATACGGGAACGCGGCAACATGCAGCCGAAGGGCACATTCAGCTTCTGGACAAACGGCGTGCTTGGCGACTGGTTTCTCGCACCGAAAGCCGGTCCGGTGACGCTCGTCGTTAACGGGCGCGGCCGCACGCTCGAAGGCGAGCCGGCCACGCTCGGGGTGGAGCTGGTGACCATCGATGGCGGGGCTGTGCCCGCGGGTCGCATCATGATGAAGGATGGTGGGACTCGCGATCATGAGCTCGAGCTCGATGTCCCTCGAGGCTTCTTCGGTATCCGGCTCCGCCACCTCAATCGCGTCGCAGGCGAAGGAAAAGGACAATTGCGGCATCTCATCCTGAAAGAAATTCGCGTGGCCGGTGCGAAAAGGTCGCCGGCAGGGCTTACCGAGTACGCATTCTTCGGGCTGCCGTCTCGCCGCGGAGACACCGAGCAGGACAGAAAACGCCTGCTGAGAATCGAGACCGAAAATCTGCGAGTCGAGGTGAATCCCCAAACGGCACAGTGGTCGGCAGAACACAAGACCCGGGGCTGCAAAGCCGATGGCGTGAAGCCGGTCTTCCACATCAAAGGAGTGCAGGGGGACTTGTCCGATTGCGAGGTCGAGCATTCGTTGGCCAGTGAATCAGAGGGATGGATGGGGGCGGCGAAGAGGCTCACCCTCAGCTATCGCAAGCCGGGCGGATTCTCGTGTACTTATACGCTTCAGGTCAGTGAAGAAGGCCACGAAGTCCTCGCTCGGATGGATTTCACCAACGGCACCGGCAGGAAGCTTACGATCAGCCGAGTGGGCACCATGGCCGCGCCCAGAGTGTCACTTGGCGGCTCCTCGACGGATTGGACGGCGATTGGCGATGGGAAGCGGTTCTGCGATCCATACGAAACCGTGCGCGACATCCCCGGCCACGGGCCTTTTGAAAGCTGGTGGTATCTCGGGCTCAAGAATCGCAAAACACAGCGCTCCGTGCTTTTTGGCAACCTGACGAACAACAAGGGACTCGGCCGGTTCCTGCTGCTGCCGGGGGATGGCACGTCCGTGAGGGTGGCGGCCTACAACGATTACGAAGCCATAGAAATGCCCGCTGGGGCAACCGTCACAGGTGAGAACACATTGCTGCACTTCGGTGAAAAGGGCACCGATGGCCTGGACCGTTTTGGCAAGCTGATTGCCCGGGCAAACAAGATCGACCTGCGACGGGACCATCCCATCGACCACCTGCAGCCACATCTGGTCGGGATGTTCACCAAGCTCAACAACTACGGCTCTGGCGTTGTGCGAGGGTTCCCTTACAAACATGACAAAACCAAGGGGGCGAAGGCATTCATGGATCGGGCCTGGGCGACTGCGAATTTCAAGAAACTCAGAGAGCTCGGTCTGGGCAAGTACGGCTACGGGGCAAGTGGCAGGATTCGAAGTGTCGGCGCCGGCACTCCCCTCGTCCGCCGTTACGGCAAGCCGGATTTCTGGTTTAAGGAAGCGAAGAAGATAGCGGAGGACCACCCGGAGTACTACATCAACGACCGCATCGATTTCTCGAACTCTGAGGTGCAGGCATTCGAAAAAGCCCGGTTGGAGCGGGGCTTCAAACGCGCCGCGGGAGCTATCGCGCGTTACGGCTGGGATTTCAGCGATCTATGGGCAAAGCTGCCCGGGCAGTACGACCCGTTCATGACCTCTGCCGAGACCTACCGGCTCGCAACCGGCCTGTGGCGCGACGCTGGCCGACGTCATCCGCAGGGGGCTTACGCCTTCGTCTGGATGAACATCATCGGTATCAGCTACGATCGCATCGACGTGATCCATATCGGTGCAGACAGCGACCAGGCATATTACGGACAGCCCTGTTCTTTCACACAGGGCCTCACGAGACAGATCAGCGGAAGGTACTTCTACAATGGCAACGTGTGGTGGAACAGCCCCGACTCGTTCCACGTTTACTGTGGAGGAATCTATTCCTACCGGCAGGGAAAAGTACACGCCAGCTTCTGCTCCATCTCCGGCAACCTCGTGCACCTGGGCGAACCCCTCGTCGATGAAGACATCCCGGAGGATCGCATCGAAATCATCCGCCGCGTTTCACCCGTCACAGCAGACGTATCCAAAGCGGTGGACGTGTTTGAGCACAATCCTGCCCGGCTTTGGAACCTGCCTGTCCGTCGCAGTTTCGGCCGGTGGAACATAGCCGGCTTCTTCAATCTCAATTACAAACAGCACGGCAAAGCGATCACCGAAGAGATCCGCTTCGACGACCTGGAGCTCGATCCTTCGAAGGATTATCTCGTGTACGAGTTCTGGTCGAAGCAATTCCTTGGCATCCGCCGGGGCGGCTTCGAACGCACGCTCGAGCCGGTGGACTGCGAGATCTATTCGATTGTCGAAAGACAGAACCATCCAGCGCTCATCTCTACCAATCGGCACGTCCGGCAGATGGCCGTGGATGTGTTGGATCTGAAGTGGGATGCAGAAGGCAAGACATTGAGCGGCAGGTCCGCAGTCGTGGGCGGTGATCCGTACGAGCTGCGCATCTTTGTCCCCCAGGGCTTCAATTTGGGCAGCGCAAAAGCCGGGGACCTCAGAGTTTCCACAAAAGTGGACGCCCCCCTGGCCACCGTACGTTTCAGCGTGCCGGAAAACCAAGATGTAGGATGGTCCGTACGCTTCCAGTAGGTCAGTTGGTTCTCCGTTAGACAGATCGGTGTAACGGAAACGAATGGGCCGCAAGACGCAATGCCTTCGGCATATAGTAACTGTCAGCCATGATCCCGATAAAGAATGAGACGAAGACTACGAGGAAGAGAGCCTTAAAAGTCATCTATCCAACGATTCGTAAGAAGAGGAGACATGCCCGCGTATTCATCCTCCCGAATTCTGGCTGGTTCCGCTATGCTATGCACGAGGCCCGCAGCCGGATCCGCAGATTTCCGGGGAAGCCATGCACGTTTTCATCCTCCCGATGTCTGATGACTTCGGTGGAAGGCCCATCTATCCGTTTTGATCCGAAAAGGAGACACAACCATGAATCTCGATGTCACTCCGTTGTTTGAGCCACTCACGGTCAAAGACCGAACTATCCCTAACCGAATCGTCATGCCGCCGATGGTCAGTAATCGTTCGATCGTTGGTGACGACGGTATCGAGTGGTATCGGGAACGCGCTGCCGGCGGGGTTGGCCTGGTCATTGTTGAAGCGACCGCGGTGAACCGTTTCGTCGAGGAACTTACTGCTGAGAATCTGGGCCGCCTGGTCGAGGCAATCCACGAAGATGGGGCATTGGCGGCCATCCAGCTCTTCCCCGTCACTTTCGGATCTGATATCAGTCCGGGCGAGCTGACCCTTGAACAGATTCGCGAGATCGTTCAGCTCTTTGAGAGAGCTTCGGAGATCTGTGCCCGGGCTGGTTTCGATGGTGTCCAGCCGCATGGTGCGCACGGCTATCTGATCAACCAGTTCTTCTCTCCTGCGAACAACGAACGAACGGATGAATATGGCGGCATCTTGGAGAACCGGATGCGGATGGGGATCGAAGTCGTACGCGCATCCCGGAAGGGTCTGGGAGAAGACCGGCTGATTCTCTATCGCCACACGCCCAGTCAGAAAGAGAGCTACACCATCGAAGAGAGCCTGGCATTCGCTGAGAAGCTGGTATCTGAGGGGGTGGATGTTCTTGACATCTCGCCCGCCAGCGAAGAGCTGCCCGCGGACCGGGCCGAACCGTTCCGTGGCTTGGGCGTCCCAGTCATCGCCGTCAACCAGATGGATGATGTTGGCCGAGCGCTGGAGGCCCTCAACGAAGACCGGGCAGATTTGATCGCAGTGGGGCGGGGTCTCATTGCCGACCCGCTCTGGCCTGAAAAGGTAAGAGACGGACGGCTCGATGAACTAGTATCCTGCACCCGGTGCAACGAAGGCTGCTTCGGCAATCTCCGCGAAGGCATCCCAATCGAGTGCGTGATGAAAGATTAACGCGGCCCATGGCCGCTGATACTGGATACTCGATGCTGGATGCTGTTGCTAGGGTGGCGGCGTCTCCGACAGCCAATGTAACGACATTCGGCGTCCTCAAAGTCCAGGCCGATCGCCTCGACCGCGAGTATCTCGAAAACTGGGCCTCCGAACTCAATGTCACCGACCCGCTCACGCAGGCACTCGATGACGCCGGCCTCGCCTGAAGCAGGCGGGGATCAGCTCACCCTTTCCAAAGCTGTCTCATCGGTGAGCACCTGCCGATTCAAGGTGCAGTTTCCCGGATTATCCTCAGCGAAAAAACCGCTGGCCAGGGACAGGCGGTATCTGCCTGAATCATCTTTGAATTCGTAAACACAGTCTTCAGCAGGCTGCGGTGTTATGAATTCAAACGGGCCTCCCGAAAATGCAAATGCACAGAATTCCTGGCCGCAGTCGTATTCAAGGACCTGTACCCCCTCCGTCCATTCACCCGGCCCCATGGACTTTAGTGAGGGTGTCCGGATCGTGGAATAGAGAGCAGCTTTTCGGCCTTCGAAGGTGACCTGCCCACTTCCGATCCTGGCCTCCGCCGGTTCCAGCCGGTTGAGGGTCCAGAATGTCTTTCGAGGTCCGAGTCTGCCAAATTCGAGGATCAAGGTAGATGCATCGGTGAAGACAAGGATTCGCCAGAGATGGTCATACCTCGACACCATCAGAGTCGGCTTCCCGTCCTCCAAACCAAGTTGAAACTTGGCATCCACCACGAAGGCGCCTGCCCCGAACAGTCCCCAGTTATTGCTCACTCCCTGCCGGGCCGTGTCGAGACCCCATGCCTGGGTGGTCGAGGGCACAAGTTTGGTTGGATGGATAATGGGAGCTTCGTCCCCCCACGACCAGGTCTGGATCCCGGAGAACGGCAGAAAGTCTCGGATATTGAAAGTAGTCTGATACTCCCGTTTCACCAGAAGGTATGCCAGGGGCGACTTCCCAAAGAGGTCGATGTATTCGTAATACTCCTCGAACGGTTTCTCCCACTCTTTTCGGCGATTGGGTTTCGGATTCTGGATACCAGGACAGGCCAGGATAGCCCACATCAGGGTGGAGCCACCGTGCCCGATACCGCCGGCTCCGGTGTCTCCGATCTTATCCCAGATTGAATCAATGAATTCCTGGAAGAATGGTTCGCGTACGGATAGTTCCTCGAGGGCCGGGATAATATCGACTGCTTTGGGCTTGATGTTTTCGTAATAACCCCGGGAAGAAGGGCCTGGCATCGGGTAGAGGCTCGACGTGTGGCGATAACGAAACCAATGAAGACATTTTTCGATTCGGTCTTCCTGCCCATCCCCGCTGCGGATGAAGGCGTTTATCCATGCATAGATAAAACAGGTGTACGAGTAATGCATGCACGGCCCGTACTGTTCAATGACCTGACCCGTATCGTCGAGGGTCATGGGTGCCAGTTCTCTCCATCTCTGATTGGATGCTTCGATGGCCTCAGGCATGTCAAGTAACTGCCCGTAAAGAAAGAGTCCCAGGGCCTGGACGCATCCTTGGTTGCCGTGAGTTCCCGAAGACCCCATCGCAAAGAATCTCTCACCGGACTTGCGGAGTCTGGCAACGGCCTCGTCCCGTAGCTCCGAGCTCATCGCATCCCAGAGAAAAACCAGCCCATAGATCAGCCCCTCGAGATCCCATCCGTGGGCCCAGACCAATCCGTTGAGACCATACATGGCAAAGACTCCGTCCTCTCGAATAGTGCGGGTAAAGAACTTGAGGCCATTCTCGAAGAACCGGACGAGCTCGGGGTCGCGATGATGTCGGGAGAGAGGACTGTGCCAGGCGAATGCAGCCGCGCACAGGGGGGCTGTTCCTCCCCGGCCGGAAGCGCGCCGATAGGCCCTGTGTGCCTCGTCGCTGGTAATGTCTGCCCGCTCATCCTCGGACAGATTCCAGTAGTTTTGGTCCGATTCGTGAGGAAGCTCGAGACCCACGGTACCGATCATTCCGCGTTCAAGGTCCCAGTTCTCCTTAAACCCATCGATAGTCCTGTCGATAACCTCCTGGTATCTGCGGGTCCGTTCATTGTCCTGTATTGTTTTCAGCAGAACCTTGCGAAGCTGTTCCATGGGTTGTTCCTGGTGATCTAAGACTTTTCAACACCGCTCTGCCCCGTTTCAAGAGATCTGCTCCCACAGGCCAGACAAAGTCAACTGAAATGCCAAGGGCCTTGAATGATTCCAGCTCCTTTCAACGATTGACGATTACCAGGGACGAGGCCGGGGCGTTCATGTCATGCGCCACAACGATTACCTCCCGGCAAGGGCCTCGAATCTTGATTCTGTGCTAAGACGTTCGAGTCGCGAACTCCACTTTGCAGTGCGGTGACCTCGAGACAGATCCTGGGCACGCCGCCGTCCCGGCGGCATGAGCGAGCGTGGCTCGCCCTCCAGAGCCAGCGGGAGGCTTGGTAATGTGAAAAAGACGGGCACATCCTGGTTGAATATCAGTTTCCACACTCTTCAACGAAGGAGGCCCGTCTTATGTATACGGTAAGTGTAGACATACACTCAGCAAGTTTCACTATGGCTGTTTTCAACGAGAAGAAGAATCTCTGCCGGACCTTTACGTGCATTACCACGGTTGAGAATCTCATCGAACAAGTGTCAGAGATTCCCAACCCCAAGACGCTGGTCGTCGAGGAATGCCACTTAGCCCAATTGGTCAAGGAAGTGCTCAAGGAACACGTGGATAAAGTGGTTGTAGCCGATCCAGTCCAGAACCGATGGATTGCAGAAGCTGAGTTCGTCAACGACAAGAAGAGCGCGATTAAGTTAGGCAAGCTGTATCTTAACGACGACATCCGCGAGGTTTTTCATCCGGATGCGGACGGTGCGAGTATCCGCAGTGAGTTTCTGCACTACCGGGACCTGGACGGCCATCTCACCCGGTCAAAGAACAAACTGAAGGCGACCTTCAAACAGGGAGGAGTAAAACATCCCTCCGATTGGGGAGAGATATTCACACGTAAGAAGCAGTTGCTGGGGCAGCTTGGCGAGCGCCCT
>JASLXP010000827.1 GCA_030740295.1 Planctomycetota bacterium | reverse complement strand
GGCGCGCACTTGCAACTTCAGTATCGCAGAAGGCGACCACACGCCCATGTCGGCGTAACTCGCCTCCACCACCAGCGTAGACGCCCGGGGGAAGGCGTGGGGGGTCAGCTTGACCTTGTCGAACCAGGTCGCGTCGTGTTTTCCGCCCGCCTGTGCTTCTTTCTTGTAGAGTTCCTTCACTTGCTGCTCGGACAATGCGCGGCTGTAAACCCGGCCGTCGTCGAGCATGCACTTGTATTCCGGCTCGACAGTCAGGTGCGTTGCCGGATATCGGAGATAGAAATTTTCGCCGTGCGGGAGCTTGTCAACGGTCGATTGTCGAACGCTCTGGAGCTTGCCATCAACGTACAGCTTGGCCTGCTTGCCGTCGAAGGTGGCGGCGATGTGATGCCACGAGAGCGGGCTGACGGGGAGCGTACCACCGTGGTCCGCGCCGCCGGGCACGTGGAACCAGCATTTGCCGCTGTAGCTCAGGCAGTAACTGCTGCCGATCAGTTTTCCGAACACGCCACCGAAACCTCGCCCGACGATGGACGTCTCGGGATAAAACCATACCGCAAGGGTCACCGCATCGGTCAGATCCAGGCTGGGGGTGTTGCCGCAGTCGACGTAGGCCTCGCCGCTGTTGAACCTCAGTGCATAGCCCTTGCCCTCACCGAGGGCGACGTAGGCCACGTCGCCCTCGATTTTTCCGTAGTTGCCGTTGCCGCTCCAATCGTTGACCTGCTTGCTCGGACCTTCCTCGAACGTGTAGTGCGCGACGAGTCCCTCCTCTGCCCGCGCTGGACTGCACAGGACACATGCCGTTGCAAGGATCAGTCCCGCGACTGTGTAGCCGGTTTTGCCAATCGGTCGGTGGTGCGTTCTTGGTATCATGTTTTGTTCAGTCCGGCGTTGTGAGACAGGCTGACCTGTCCAGGTGGCAGTTGCTCGCAGTGCTGGGCAGGGCACATCCTGCTTGCTGCCAACCTGGATGCGCTGTCGCGAGCTGCAATCCATGTACATTTTAAAATCGTCTCGACGGCAAGGGCCCGTAGGGTTCAGACATTCATATGTGCTCTGATTCGCACGATTTACAGTGACGGCTTTGAGCGGTAGATTCAAGCAGATTCTCACACGAATTTACCCGGGGAACGGTACGGAACGGAGCAGACAAGACATGCAAGATTACTGGGACGGCGACCGGTTTGGATTCGAGACGAGTGAACTGAAGGGCATCCTTGTAGCCGATTCTGATGAGAATCCCTACAATCGGCATCGAACAATAGAGCTGGTCCATAAAGGCACGGGCGTTCGGGTTTCACCGGAGGGCGGTGCAATGGAGAAAGCCGGGGCGTTCTCCGTCTTTCGCTCGTATGCGAGGCAAAGCTGGCTCACCGAACTACGGGCAATCAAGCCGAAGGTGACGCGCAACAAGGACGGTGCGCTCCTGGTATGGAGCCCGACAATCTCCCACCAGGTGAAAGTCAGTGCCCTTTTCACGGTAAGGGAACCGAATATCGTAGACCTCGATATTTCCGTTGAGGGCTACACCCACTACCCCGACTACGAACTGTTGCTCAGCAATTATGTTGCCCCTTCTCTTAGCGGCGGCCTCTTCGTGAAAAAGACCAGCTCAACGGGTCCAGACTACGAGCACATTGAGATCACTGACAATCCAGCCTTTCACGGTATGTACCCGTTCTTTCCCAGAGACGAGCACGCGGCGCACATCATGACGGACGGCCGAGGACAGAAGGGGCGGTGGTATTGGCGAGTCGCGTGCGGAAGACTGTACGCCTTTCCCATGGGGCTCGCCACGGACAGAAATGTTGACGTAGTCTTCATGGGACGACCTGAGGACGTATCGTCTGTCGGCGTTACCTATTCGTTGGACGCAGACACCACCGACGATAACGGTGTGGCCATGCATCACGCGTTGTATCTCTCCCTATTTGGCAGGGACATGCATCCGGGAGACGGGTGGCGCACACAAGTCCGTCTTGTGGTGCAAACCCACGATGACGATTCCGATGGACTGTTGTCCGTCTTTGAGCAATTCATAAATGAGAGTTCCGGGCTCAACAGGACATTCCAGGTTCAACCACAATAGCGCTAACAACGCGTTGCACGCGGAGGCAGAGTGAGCAGCAACAGAGCGGCGGGAGCGGCAGTCGTGTGATGTACGCTCTGGCAACAATCGTCTGCGCAAGTCTGTTTGCGCAGTTCTACAAAGTCGCGGAGCGCAGGAAGTGTGACGTATACGCGGTGAATCTGGGCATCTACGTGGGTGCGATCGTCCCGCTGGTGGTGTTTTTCTGGTGTACGAAGCCGATCCATTTTGAGGCGCCTATCGTCGCACTGGGGATCTTCGGCGGCTCAGCGGGCTTTGTCGCGGCACTGCTGTTCTTTACCGCCACGAAGGTCGGCAAGCTGGCCGTCGGCTGGGTAATCATCAACCTGTCGATCATTATTCCGGTCATCGCCGCGTTTATCGCCTGGGATGAGCCGGTCACGATCCGCAAACTCGCGGGCCTGTTTTGTGCCGGGGTGGCGATCATCCTTCTGGGAATGGACCAAAAGCAGGGAGAGGTGGAGAAATGTGGCTGAAAACCATCCTGGCCTGTTTTTTTCTCAACGGGATGGCTGGTCTTGCCATCGCCATGGTCAATCATTCCGGATATGACGACCAGCGTCTGCCGTACCTGCTGTCGTATACCGCTGCCGCGACGCTACTGGCGATCCTGACGGTTGCGGTGCGCAGGAAACGTGTCCCATTGCAGGACGTGCTTATGGGTTGCCCCATGGGTTTTTTCATGATGGCTTCCCTGGTGTCCACACTCATGGCGCTGATGACCATTGACACGTCCCGTTTCTTTCCCCTCTACACAGCGGGCAGCGTCGTCCTCACCTGTGTCCTCTCTTTCGTCATCTGGAAGGAGAAGCTGAACGGTGTGCTGGGGTACACGGGGATCGCTGTGGGTGTGCTGGCGATCTCCCTTCTGGCTACCTAGCCACTGGCACCGGGGCACTTGAGGCGAGCATGGGGATGCAGTCCGTCGGCGGCGAAGCCGAGCAGGCGATCGACGGCGTGGTCGCGGGCCGCGAGGACGTACTCACCGGCACGCCGGCAATCGAACTGGATTGGCTGAAGGGCAACAAGTTTCACGATCGCATCGGCCAGGCGCTGCACTACGGGACGTGACCGGGCCGCCGCCGGTACTTGCGTTAATCAGCGCGTACTACAATATTTTCGGCGCCGAACAGCAGAAGCTCGAATACGTTTCCGGGCTATGCGCGGCGCCCGGCGTCGAGGTGTGGGCGTTAACAACAAGGAGGGAATAATGAAAACATCGAAGATCAAGACTGTACGGAATATTGGTCGCATCAGAACACTGCTGGTCACTTTGTCAGTTGCTGTGTGCCTTGCCACTTTGATGGGCTGCGGCAATTCGCCGGAGAAGAACACATCACCGGTGGCGGAAGCATCACCGGGGGCGGACGCATCACCGGCGGCAGACGCATCACCGGCAGCAGGCGCATCACCGGCAGCGACGCGGACAAGACAGGCTGCTGAGCAGGGAGATCCCGATGCGCAGTACAGCCTCGGCTTTATGTACGACTTCGGCACGAGTGTGCCTGAGGACAACGTGACTGCCTATGCTTGGCTCAGCGTAGCGGCAGCATCCGGTCATGACACCGCCCGCGCTTTGTGCGATTTCACCAAGCGCGAACTCACGCCGTCCCAGCTTGAGAAGGGACAGGCACTGGCAACCGAAATCTCCGAGCGGATCAAGAAGCGGAAAGCAGCGGAGGAAGAGTGAGCGTGGTCTATAATGTCGAAAACTGGCCGCTTAATACCATGAGGCGCATATAACATGGGTGACGAAGAACTTTATCTTAAAGCAACCAACGAAGTCGAAGGCGCCAGCAAAGATCCAGCGCTTTGGGCAAAGGCAATGGCTTTAGCTGACGGCGATCAGGATAAAGCAAAGTATCAATATATAAAGCTACGCGTTGAGCAACTCGCAAAGTCGAAGCCAGATGTGCAGAAGGAATACGGTGTTCATGAGGCCAAAGCTGAGGCGGTTGAACAGGTTGCGGATATTGACAATGCTTCCGGGATAAGCGGAAGTGAAGTTAGCAAAGAAGATGCAAGGAAACATGATCCTTCCGCATCAGAAACGCCGAAAGATGCGGTGAGTGCTGTCGCGGCATACGATCTGCAGACAGTGCGTAAGAAGGCTGAGGCGGGAGATGCTGCTGCGCTGTACACCCTCGGCGTGATGTACGCTGACGGCTGGGTTGACTTTTTGCTGGAATATATGCCGGTTTCTGAATTTTCCAGACTTGAGTTTATTCCAGAGAAAGAGGTAATAGACGGGATTAAAGATGGAATTTATGTCGGGCAGATTAAAGACAATGAATGGTTTATACGTAGAGATGCAGTCACCAAGACAGGTGCACTTGTACATGAGTCTCCTTCATCGGAAACGCCGAAAGGCTCAATCTCTACTACAAAAATAGAAGATGACTTTTTGCTGGAATATATGCCGGTTTCTGAATTTTCCAGACTTGAGTTTATTCCAGAGAAAGAGGTAATAGACGGGATTAAAGATGGAATTTATGTCGGGCAGATTAAAGACAATGAATGGTTTATACGTAGAGATAAGAGGAACCATCAAAGTGCAATTACACATGGGCGCTTCCCGCGAAAACCGGATTGGAAGGAGCAACCTCAACATGGAAAAATTGATCCTGATAAAGCATCGCAATTCGTCGGCTGCTGGTCATCATCGGCATAATTGGTCTGTTCTTTTTCTCTTGTTCCGTTCCCACCACTTCGCTAACGCCCGAAGAACAAGATGCACAATCGCTTGGTAAGGATACTTATTATCGTGAGCCTTAGCGGTGAAGTGGTACCGTAAGGCGGCTGAGCAGGGA
>JASLXP010000826.1 GCA_030740295.1 Planctomycetota bacterium | reverse complement strand
CGACAGCGTCAACTTCGACCGTCTCGATGATGAAGAAGAGTTTGGCCTTGCCAAGATGCTCGACCAACTGCCTGATATAATCGCCCGCGCCGCGAACGATTATGAGCCACACATCATTGCCACCTACCTCCTTGAGCTCGCCAAGGCATACAGCGTCTATTCACAGGATTCCAAGCGACACAAAGTACTAAGCGAAGACGAAGAACTGACCGCCGCCCGAGTACTATTGGTATCCTGCATCAGAACCATCCTGCAGCGAGGACTATGGCTGCTTGGAATAAAGGCCCCGCAGCAGATGTAAATCATCTGGCAACCAGGAGGCTTCAACTTTCGTAGCTCGGACCTGGCCATCGACACGGAGTGCCGATCCGCATTTCTCATCAAGAAAGTTTCAGTCATGCATCGCGGCAGCGGGCCGTCTTCCTGCCCAGACTGCTCAACACTCTGTCCGTCTGGCCGCAATCTGACCGATCACATCATGGCCAAAAACGACGCTCCTGAGGATCACGCCAGTTTGCCGGAGCACCCCTACGATCCCTTCTTGCGAATCGTGGGAGTTTCGCTGGGCAGGCCCGGCACGGCGGGAGAGCCTTGCCCCTGGGGACTGGCCTTTCACGTGGTGTTCCCGTACTCGCCGCGGCAAAGGCGAGTGGTCAGAGCTGAGATCCAATCCAAAGACACGGGGCAGATCGTGGTGCGGCTACCTGATGAGGTCTACCCGCAGGGGCCGTGCGTATCACACATCGATCTCTACGACAGCCGGGTCATGGTGGACAACGAGTATTCGAGTGTGTTCGACGTCCACACGCTGCCGCACGGTATCTACACGGCAAAGGCGGAACTGATTGACGAGAACGACGAGGTCTGCCAGCGCGATGAGCTGGATTTCGAAGTGGCGAACATGCCAATCCTCGCGCATCGCATCGAGCTCGACTGGGATGCCTGGAAGCTCCCGCCGGAGAAGGCACGTCACCTTTCCGGAGAGGCGCATGTCGGTGATGTCGATGGCGACGGCGTGGCCGAATACATCCACACCATCGGTGGGCGTCACCTGAGTGTATACCGCGGGGATGGCGAGCAATTGTGGCGATATGACGATCCCGACGGCATCCGATGCAATGAATCGGGCATCTGCGCCTGGGATTTCAACGGCGACGGCAGAGCGGAAATCCTGACGGTCCGCGGCTCGCACCCTCATTTGCGACTGTGCATTCTCGAAGGTGCAACCGGGCGGACGTTGCACGAAATCGAGTATCCCGTAGCCAACGGCCTCGAGCCGATCGTTACCGACGAAAAGGGACGACGACCGGGTATGAGGGAGACAGGCACGACTCTTCTGGTGGTCGAGGGAGAGCCCGTGCTCTATGGCGGCAATGCCTGGCCAGCCGATTTCCGGGGGCTGGGTGTGCCGAAAGACATTCTCCTCCAGGTGGGGGCGGCAAATAACGTCACCCATGTTGCTTTTACCGACGAGCTTGAAGTCCTCTGGTCAAATCGCTGGGATGATTTCACGGCCGGTCACGAGCCGGCCATCTGCGATGTGGACGGCGATGGCCGCGACGAAGTGGCCGTGGGTACGAGCCTCCTCGACCACGATGGAACGCTGTTGTGGCGTCACCCAATGGCGACTTTCGCGGGTCCCTGGGAAGACGATCACGTCGATGTCTCTTCCGCTGCGGATATCAACGAAGACGGTCGGGTGGAGATAGCTTACTGCTTTCGCATGGTCGTCGATGGCCTGACCGGCGAGCGGCTCTGGCATGACCCGACCTGGCACGGGCAGGACGTGCACATCGGCAAATTCCGTGAGGATGTTCCTGGTTTGCAGCTTCTGTTTGGGGACCGGGAATACCGGGCCACCAAGCATTTCATACACGGTGAATTGGCCGACCTGCGGGACGCCGAAGGCAACAAGCTCTGGGAACGCCGGTTCATGTCGATGCACGGCCCGCAGACAATCAACTGGCTGCCCAACGACCTGAGCCAGATCACCGTCTCCCCCGATCTCCAGAGAAACGCGCCGAATCCGAACCTCCAGATATTTGACGGGCACGGAATGCTGGTCGATGTGCTGCCGTCGCTCTCTCCCTTCGATGAAATGCGGACCCGAAAAACCGTTCCTCGCGGCTTTCAGGTTCTGCACCCTTACCTCGTCGTGCCCCACGGTGAAATTCTGGTATTCCAGTGCGGAAGGTAGATGACAGACACGTTCGAGTGCACGAACTGATCGTTCTGAGCAAGCCCTCTCTGACGAGAACGATTGGTTTTAATCCACGTCCGTCCAGCCTTTCCAGTCCTTCGTTCGGAATGGCGAGGCCGGCAGCCCCTTGCCGTTCATCAGGTTTGGATTGGCAACGTTCCGCCAACCGAACCGAACCTGGGTAGGGGCCGCGACTTCTTTCGACTGCACGACTACTGTATCGCCATCGATCGTCGCATCTGCCGCGACGAACTTTGCGTCTTCTCCCGCAATCTCAAATTCGGTCAGGGGCTTTTCGTCTCTCGATTTCAAACCGCCACCGGTGTGCGAGAAAGTAACGATGGCTTTTGTGCCTTCGACTTTGAGGGACTTGTAGTGCGGCCCGGAATAGATCACATCCTCTCTGCCATAATCTTTGGCAAGGGCCCAGGACGCGAGCCGATTTCCGACCGGTTCTTTTTTGCGCGGGTGGATGTCACGAATGTTGTCGACCAGGTCGGTGATGACTGACATGCCGGTCTTTGGCAGTTTCATGGTCGCGGCCTGGGCTTCCCACAAGGCCGGAAGTTCGCCCGCGGCATAGCGGCCCTGCCATGGAGCGATCTGGACAAAGTAGAATGAAAACCCGAGTCCCCATGCCTCGCGCCAGCTTTCGATGAGCGCCTTCTTCTTGTCGAAATATTTCATACCGTCTTTCTTATAGAGAACATTTGATTCGCCCTGATACCAGATCATCCCCCTCAGCGGGAACGGATGGATCGGTGCAATCATGGCGTTGTACATGCCAGCCGTGCCGCCTTTCGATTTTGGCATCCACGGTTCGATGAGAGAGCCGCCCCAGGAGCTGTGGATAAGCCCAACCGGGATATCAAGATCCTTGTGAAGACGATGGCCGAAATGAAACAGGACCGCGGAGAACCCACCTGCCGGGCCGGGCTTGCAGACCTTCCAGGTTGCTTTGACGTCTTTTGCGGGCGCATTGGCCTTTACCCTCGGCACATAAAAGAGGCGAACCTTCGGCAGATCCGCCGCGGCCGCGGATTCTTTGCCGCCGTAGGTATTGTTCAGCCCCCACTGCATGTTGGATTGCCCCGATCCAAGCCAGACTTCGCCGATCAGTATGTCCTCCAGCACGATTTTGTTCTTGCCACTGACGGTCAGTTGGTGGGCCTTGCCGTCCGCTTTGATCGCGGGAAGTGTGACCTTCCAATTGCCTGCCTCATCAGCCTTGGCGGTCGCCTTGTTTACTCCGAGCTCGACGGTGACCTCTTCGCCGGCTTCGGCCCACCCCCAAATCTGGAGGGGCACATCTCTTTGCAGAACCATGTGGCTGCCAATGATTTTGGGAAGAGAGACATCGGCTGTAAGTGGATGGAGCAGGAGGGTGCAGGCGATGGCTGGGATGAGGGGAAGCAGGTGATTCATGTTTTATCCTTTCATTGGGGGGTGCGGGTGGGAAGGCTGCAGACGCCATCTGCGCAATCTGCTAATTCGCCTTCTTCCACGGTTCTGGCTTGATCGCGGGCGAGGGACCGTCATTCCGCTGGAAAAACATCAGATGCTGCCAGGGGAGGCCGTTGAATTCGCGAACGAGCTTGTATCCGTTCTGAGGGATCTCTTTCATGATCTGATCCTTGGTCATTTTGTGGAGTCGTAAGATGGGCACTTTAGGGTCTTCCATTCGGAATTCGGCGAGTACCAGGACGCCTTCCTTCTTGAGGGCGCTGCGCATGCTCTTGAGCATGAGGACCGGGTGCGAGAATTCGTGGTACACGTCTACAAGAATGATCATGTCCAGCGAATCCGGTGCGAGGTAGGGGTCGTGATAGGCCCCAAGGATGAGCTCGAATCTCGCCTGGCCTTTCGCGGTCGGCCTGCCCCGTTTGACTCGCTCAACGGTGTATCCTCCACCCTTGGCGTTTTTTTCGAGCATGTCGAGCATTTCTTTTTGAATATCGACGCCGACAAT